>JBHIBS010000006.1:0-54401 GCA_046759165.1 bacterium
TTCGCCTTCCCTCTCTTTCTCCTCATTTTCCAACTTTCCCTTTATCTCTCTTTCCACCTCTCCCAGTTCAGCTATCCTACTCCTCAAACTCCTCTCAATCTCTATTCTCTCTGCCTCTCTCCTGTAGCTTCGTTTCCCAGGCTCTCTTCTGGAATTCGAAAGTATCAGATATAGCTTCCCATTCTGCTTTTCGTAATTCTATGTTCTTCTTGAGTTGAGAAATTTCATCTTTTGTAGAGACTTCAAATTCTTGAGCAATTCTTTTATACTCTTGTAATTCCCATTCGATTCTATCTTTATTTTCTCTTAATTTTTGTATCTCCTTTTCGCGATCTGCCTTCTCGAGAATTTCCCTCAACGCCTTCTCCATCTTCATCCTGGCGAGCTCCTTTAAAGCTCAGCCGCAGGGTTGCCTCAAAAAAGAAAGCCGAATCATCCACCAAACCGGATAATTCAGCTAACAGCTACCGACCAGAGGAAACAGTTTTTTCCTCCGTCCCTCTAATCTTCGGCAACCCGGCTAGCCGAATCGGCCCCGTGGCTTTGCGTCCTCCGATTGCTCGGAGTTTGCCCTTATCGGATTGATCCCTATATTGAATTTTCAATTTTATATTACCACAAAATTATCTGTTTGTCAACCACTTTTTGAGACGAAATTTTCCTCAACGGATTACACCAATCTTCCTGATCACTTGCACGGTGCGGTCCTCGTTCTTGGGCGGCTCGACGACAAACCTGATTTTGAATATCTATTAACCTAATTGCTTTCAAACCCTTCCCAACCCTTGCCGTTTATGACTTAATGTATTCTCATTAAGTATTTATAATTCAATTTTTCGGCGGCCAAATTTTTTCTTCTTTCGTTCACCTAACATTTAATTATCAATACTTTATACTTTAATAGTACAGTGATATGATATGATATAGATAAGATATACGCTCTTTAATTGCAAATTCCTTTCCTGATATATCAGTGGTTAAAGGTGCTGATATATCAGACATTCTCTGATTTTTCCAATTCATAAGCTTCGCCTCTTTTTAGCCCTGCTGCTTTCTCTTCCCTTTTGAAACTAGTTATAATATTTGCTAATATATTCAATTTAATCGATTTTGGCAAAGGCTCTAAAATGTAGCGAATTATAAGGTAGATAAATTTCTGGGCACTTTTACTTGGTAATTTTCCGCAAAGCTTAGATATTTTCGTTCGATAATTTATGAGAATTGCAAAAACATCCAACCCATTTTTCCCATAATCGGTTTCAATTATCTCTTGTATGACGGCTTTAATCTCTTTTTTCCGTTTCATTTTTATTCGTCCTTTTTTATTATTATTAAAAGAATTAAAATAATAAATATTGCTAACATCCAAAGGCAAATTCTGGAATTCGTTCCATTTAAGTTTCTTTCTTTTTGGCTGAATTTATAAAATTAATCACGTCTTGGTATGGGTCTTGCCTTGCTTTTCCTTTTTCTCTTTTTAATTTGCGACAATCAATAAGAGATTACATTGGGTTTATTTTATCCGGGCTTGAGAATCAGAAAGAGTTCTGACTCCATCTTCAGAGAATAGCCTCATCTTGAGAATAGCTTTCAGCCATTCCGATTCTCCCCTCTTTCGAGCACGCACATTGTTCCTCATGTAGATTATATCGGCAATCTCATCCTTCAGTAAGCCGACCGGAACCCTGCTTTTCATTGCAGGAAGGATGAAGTCGGGATCTTTGACCAGCTCTTTATTATATTTGTAAATCTCTGGCCACAGCGATGGGTCTCGTAGATATATCTCAGCAAACTTGTGGAGTGTATCTCCTTTCTTTACAGTCACTTCAATAAACTCGACCCTCTCTTCCTGAGCTCTGGACAGGGAAAAGAAATTTAGAATAGCCATAAAAGCAATAATTAGAATGAGTCCTCTCTTCCCCATCAGGCACATACGATCTCTCCCTTTTCATTCTTAACTAAATTTTTGGGAAGCCAGAAACAGAACCTGCTTCCCTTTCCCATTTCAGACTCAACCCAGATTTTCCCTAAATGCGCCTCTACCCCATATTTGGCAATAGTTAGGCCTAAACCAGTCCCCCTTTTCTCTTCCTGGTAACTTCCGACCTGTTGAAATTTATCAAATACCTCCTTTAAAAAGTCTGCAGGAATACCCTGACCAGTATCAGCCACGGTAATTTGAATCCTGTCTGGGAGGTCCTGTCCAATTATATCGACACTCCCTTCAGAAGGAGTAAACTTTACGGCATTGGAGACCAGATTCATAATTACCCGCTCCATCAGCTCGCTGTCAGCCCGAATTTTGGGAACGGACTCCAATCCCTGAGTCGATAACTTCACACCTGATTTAACTGCCTGCGGTTCCATTATCTTGATGACCCTTCCAACTGTCTCCTTTGGATCGAAGTCTGTAAGAGTAAGTTTCATCTTCCCGATTTCTAACTTTGCCACATCCAGGATGTTATTGATCATGCCCAGAAGTTTCCGACTGGAAACGTCTACTATTTCCAAAAATTCCTTCTGTTCTTCATTTATTTCGCCAGCCGAGCCATCAAGCAGAACCTCCACGAACCCCCGAATGGAGGTCATTGGACTTCTGAGGTCATGAGTTATCGAATGGACAAAATCTTCTTTCATCTTTTCTATCTCTTTCTCCAAAGTAATGTCGTGGAGCACTGTAACCACGCCCAAATTCTTCCCTTTCTCAGTCTTGACGATATTGGTACCTGTCTTTAGGAACTTCCGGTAGGGACCCTGAGAGAGGTCAATCTCCCTCACCACAGTTTTCTGTTTCTGTTCTATTATCTCACGAAGGCTCTGGGCAATCCTCTGGTCTCCAATGTAATCCATCAAATTTTTGCCCAGCACCTCTTCTCCGCTAACTTGAAGCATTTCCCGAGCCTGCCTGTTCATAAGCACTATGCTGCCGGAAAAATCTGTCATCACAATTCCGTCGGCAATGCTGTAGATAACCGCTTCTGTCTTGGTCTTCTCGGCAATTATCCTGTCAATCTGTAGGTCGTTATATTCCTTCAACTTATGGGTCATGAAATTGAAGGTGTCAGCCAGAGTTAAGAGTTCATCATGAGTCTTCACCACAACCTTATGGGCAAAATCGCCCTCGGCTACCTTCTCTGCACCGACGATTAAGTTCAGGATAGGCCGGCTCAATCCTCGGGCAGTGAGAAGCCCTACCAGGGCTGCTCCAAAGATGCTCACAATTATCCAGAGAATGGCATTCTGCTTCATTTTGATTGCTGAGATATAGGCATCATCTTTTGCCTGCTGAACAATCATCCCCCAGCCTAACCTCTTCACTGGAGAATAGGCACCAACCATCTCCACTCCCTTCTCGTCAATGAACTCCTTGCTGCCCAGGGTCTTGCCAGAAAGGACCTCCTGGACAATAGCCAAGTGAGTGGCATCCTCGAAGCTCTTGGCCCTCTTTTTCTGGGGGTGAGCTATGATTTTCCCTTCCTTATTTACAAGAAAGGCAAATCCAGTCCTTCCGATCCTTGTACTGTAAATCTTATGCCAGAGCTTGTTTAGTGTGACTACAATGTAGATGACCTGTTCCCCAACTAAAGGATAAGCCACGTTCAACCTGGGATCGTCTCCTATGTAGTAGAGAGAACTGATATCTGGGCTGCCTCGAAGTGCTTTGAGAAACAACTTATCTTCCTTCAAATTAAGTAGCCTTGGTTTCCTTTCAAGCTTTGGGTTATAAACTTTTATTATCTCTTCTCCTTTGATGTCCACAATGGAAATAGTAACGAAATCGTCGCTTGTTTCCAAAAGAGATTTCAGCACAACTCTCTTTTCTGACCAGGACATTTGTGCAATCTTCTGAGAAGTGATTATGAACGATAGTTTCCCTCTCAGATTATCTATGTAATCGTCGATCTTATCGGCAAGCGACTGAGCCAGATGGGTATGGAGTTCTAAGATAGAATCCTGAAGAGCTACCCTGTTGATATTAATCATCCTCAGTCCCACAATTGAGAGCGGAAGGACAGCAAGAACGACCATAATAAGAATAAATTTATGGAATAGTCTAATTTTTATTGCCATTTCATCATTAATTATATCTGAAATTTCTCCAAATAGCAACCCATAAAAGAAATTTGTGATTTATTATTTATGGAGGAGGATTATCACCTCACCTCTCATTTTCCTTCCCTTAAGTAGAGTCAATACATGGTCAATAGTCCCCCTGATGACTTCCTCAAACTTCTTCGTTAATTCCCGTGCAATGACTACATTTACATCGCCAAAATTTTGCTTGACGGCCTGCAAAGTGGCGACCAGCCTGTTTGGCGATTCATAAAAAATAACTGTCTTTTCAAAATTGAATAGTTCTTTTAGTCGTTTTGTTAGCTTTCCTTTCTTACGGGGCAAAAAGCCAGTAAAAATGAATTCATCGGTGGGCAGACCCGAGACTACGAGTGCGGATATAGCCGCACAGGGCCCAGGGATCGACTGAACGGTAATTCCATTCTCTATCGCTCTCTTTATGAGAGGGTAGCCCGGGTCAGAAATTCCAGGAGTTCCTGCTTCTGAGACAATAGCGACATTCTTGCCTCTGTTCAGGGTAGCAATTAGATGATCTGCTTTCCTCTCTTTGCCATAATAGCTTGTAAGGGGGGTGTGGATACCATAATGGCTTAATAATTTTCTGGTCTTTCTTGTATCTTCAGCTGCAATTAAATCGACTTCCTTAAGAGTACGCAGCGCTCTCAAAGTTATATCTTCCAGATTCCCGATGGGAGTGGCCACAGCATAGAGTATACCCATAGTTTTACCTTATCTTAGCAACTGGGGGCAGCCTCCTTTTGTGCTCTGAATTCTTAACAAAATTTTTGACTTTCTCGATATTTTCTATTGAAAAGCCAAGACTTAGTAATTTCTTACGACTGTATTTTTTGTTGACCATATGGTATAGCATTTTATCTAGCTCATCATAACTGATGCCCAGTTCTCCTTCATCGGTCTGCCCTGGCCATAAGCCCGCCGAAGGGCACCTCCCTATAATGGGATCGGGAACCCCGAGATATTTCGCCAGTTGCCTTACCTGAGTCTTGTAAAGGTCGCCGAGTGGTTCTAAGTCGACTCCTCCGTCGCCATATTTGGTAAAATAGCCCATGATTAACTCCGTCTTATTACTTGTCCCCACTACCAAAGCCTTCAAAGCCAACGACCAGTCGTAAAGAATGGACATCCTCTCCCGAGCCATCTTGTTTCCCCTCCTCAAATATTCCAATGCTTTAACCCGTGAACCCTCGACCTCCAAGATAGCGGGATTAGGAATTCTTCCGTAAGAAAATTTTCTGAAATATTCTTCAATCATGGCATCAATCCTAATCATCTGTGAATTTATCCCAAGCTTTCTGGCTATGAGCCGGGCATGCCTTACGCTCTCCGACTGGTAAGATTTATAAGGCATGATCAAGGCGTATACATTATGAGGGTCTTCAAGCGCCTCCACCGTCAAGGAAGCAACGACCGTTGAATCCATTCCACCAGAAAGGCCTAAAACCGCTCGTTTTAATCCACTATTCTGTATTACCTTTCTAATGAATTCTATTAGAACTCTCTTTACTCGCCCGCAGTTAATTGTCAGGTCATCCACTTACAAACCTTCCTTTTCCATTTCTCCTCTGTCCAGCAGTCTCAACCACCGGTCGGCAGCGAATATTTTTCCGCTCTCTCCAATTCTCTTCTGGCCTCTCCCCTCCTCAACTCTTTAATGTCTTCTCACTATATCCTTAATCTTCATTAGTCTGGTAATATTGCTTCTTTCCAGTTCCTCCAGTTTCATGCTAATATAACCGATAGTTTCAATTATATTGGGAATCAATATATGTTCTAAGGCATTGACTCTCCGTCGAGTCCGCTCAATCTCATAAGAGAGCATCTCTAACTTTTTCTCCTTTTCTGCAAGTTCAACCATCTTTGGTATCAGCTCCCTGTACCTTTTCAATGCCCGGTCGAGCTCCATAGAAGTAGTGAGGAGTCCATAAGAAAAGTAGTCGCCCTCCATCTTAAACTTATAACTGGGGACCCTGAGATTCAGAAGGGGAACATAGCTGACTTCAAGGGCAGTCTCAAGCTGGCTGAACATTAATGCTTCATCTAAAAACTCTCTTCCCATAGTCGACCTGGCAATAAGGAAAGACCCGTAGGCCTCGAACAATTCTCTCTCGACTATCAGGCGAAGATCCTTAATTTCCTCTATTAGAGATATAAAATTACGCATCAGTTCATCCTGTTTATTTTTAAGCAATCTGTGTCCTCGACGGGCAAGGATTAACTTCTTCTTCAACTTCAAAAGCTCCATCCTTGTTGGATTGACAGCAAGCCTCATAGTTACTTCCTTTCAACTCTTTCCATATACTTCTGTATCTCTTCTTCCTTCACCCTCTTCAGTTCTTCCCTGGGCAACATTCTGAGAAGCTCCCAGCCAATATCTAAGGTCGCCTCCAAAATCCTCTCTTCATATTCTCCCTGAGCAACGAAATTTCTCTCATATTCATCAGCAAATTGAGAGAATGTCTTATCTGTTTCCGAGAGAGCAGCCTCTCCCAAGATTATCGCCAGTTCCTTTGCTTCCTTGCCCCGCGCATAGGCAGCAAAGAGCTGAGAAGTCACATCTCCATGGTCTTCCCTTGTTTTCCCTTCCCCAATTCCCTTCTCTTTGAGCCTGGAAAGCGAGGGAAGAACATCTATTGGTGGTGAAATACCCTTTCTATGGAGCTCCCTGCTTAAAATTATCTGACCCTCGGTTATATAGCCCGTCAAATCGGGAATAGGGTGGGTCTTATCATCTTCTGGCATGGTTAAGATCGGCATTAAGGTAATCGACCCATTTTTGCCCTTTATTCTTCCGGCCCTCTCATAAATTGTTGCTAGATCAGTATACATATAACCAGGATATCCTCTCCGTCCAGGGACCTCTTTTCTGGCAGCCGACACCTCACGAAGGGCGTCACAATAGTTGGTCATATCGCTCAAGATTACTACCACGTGCATATCCCTACGAAAAGCCAAATATTCAGCAGCAGTCAGAGCCACCCGGGGAGTAGCCAACCTCTCAATCGCCGGGTCATCGGCAAGATTAATGAAAAGCACGGCCCTCTCGATTGCTCCTGTCTTCTTGAAATCTGTAATGAAAAAATTGGCTTCTTCAAAGGTAATCCCCATTGCTCCAAAGACAACGGCAAACTTCTCCTCGATATCGGCTCCTGCCCCTTGAGAAATAACCTTTGCCTGCCTGGCAATCTGTGCAGCAAGTTCATTGTGCGGAAGCCCGGACCCTGAGAAGATTGGCAGTTTCTGACCCCTTACCAACGTATTCATTCCATCTATCGCAGAAATTCCGGTCTGAATAAATTCTGATGGATAGTTGCGGGCATCCGGGTTGATTGGACTACCATTTATATCTTCTCTACTCTCGGCAAGGATAGCGGGCCCCCCATCGATCGGACGTCCCAATCCATCAAAGATTCTTCCAAGTATATCGATCGAGACAGAGAGCTCTACCCTTCGCTCCAGAAATCTCACCCGGGACTCTGCAAGATTTAGACCTGTGGTGCCCTCAAAGAGCTGGACGAGAACCTTACCACCATCCACTTCCAGTACTCTTCCCCTTCTTACCGCCCCACTGGCAAGGGTAATTTCCGCTATCTCGTCATATTTTACTCCCGCAGTATCTTCAACGAGAATCAAAGGTCCGGCAATGCTGGAAACTGTAAGATACTCTCTTTGCATTGAAATCCTCTCTACGGGGACAAACCCTTACACTACCTAGAATTGAAAGATAGTTTGTGAACAGCGCGATGAACAAACTATCTTTCAATTTCCCTTTCCATCTCCTCTTCTATCAAGTCAAATTTCTCCTCTTCACTCTCATCGATGAATTTCATCCGGGATATTCTTTCTTTCACTTTGAGCTTCAGAAGTTCGGAGAACTCCACACCCTCCTCCAATAAGTCCTTTGATTGGTGGAAAAGTTTAATTATAACTCTAAGCATTCGATACTGCTTCTTTACTCCTGTATAAGTATCCTGCGGGTCGAAGGCATGTTGATGGAGGAAATCTTCCCTTATCGACTTTGCAGTGTCTAAAATTAGTCTGTCCTGAGGAGAGAGTGCTTCCAAACCAACTAACCTCACCAGCTCTTCCAGGGATGCTTCTTCCTGAAGGATGAGCATCGCCTCTGAGCGCAGCTTGAGATAATCTTTAGCCACCTCTTTAGAAAGGTATTCTTCGATATTATCCAGATAGAGCGAATAACTGTTCAGCCAATTTATTGCCGGAAAGTGGCGCTGATAGGCAAGCTTATCTTCCAGACTCCAGAAAACCTTTACCATGCGGAGGGTAGCTTGAACCACAGGGTCGGAAAGGTCACCCCCAGGGGGAGAAACAGCGCCGATTATAGAAAGGGAGCCTTCTCTCTGATGCTGGCCCGCACAGACCACCCTGCCAGAGCGCTCATAAAACTCGGCAACTCTGGCAGCCAAATAGGCAGGATAGCCTTCCTCTCCAGGCATCTCCTCCAGCCTTCCCGACATCTCCCTCATCGCCTCTGCCCACCGGGAAGTCGAATCTGCCATAAGAGCTACCTTATATCCCATATCACGGAAATACTCCCCAATTGTAGCCCCTGTATAAACAGACGCCTCCCTGGCAGCTACTGGCATATTGGAAGTATTGGCAATCAAGACAGTGCGCTTCATCAAAGGCTCTCCCGTTCGAGGGTCCTTTAACCTGGGCAGTTCCATTAACACATCGCACATCTCATTCCCCCTCTCGCCACAGCCAACGTAAATAATAATATCTGCATCTGCCCACTTAGCGAGCTGGTGGAGAACCACAGTCTTTCCACTCCCGAAGGGGCCGGGAATACAGGCAGTTCCACCCTTAGTGATGGGGAAGAAGGTGTCGATTACCCTTGTTCCTGTGAAAAGAGGGAGAACCGGAGGGAGTTTCTCTTTACAGGGTCTCTGCCGTCGGACAGGCCACCTCTGAAGCATACTCAAGGAAACTGTGGAGCGAGAATTGGGAGGCCGAATCCGGGCAAGGGTCTCCTCCACCCTAAATTCTCCCTCAAGAATCTCCACAACTTTGCCCTCCACTCCCGGCGGCACCATTATCCTGTGTGTTATCAGAATAGTCTCCTCTACTTCCCCGATTATGTCACCTGAGACAACCAGGTCTCCCTTCTTAATTAATGATTTGAATTTCCATCGCTTTTCACGATCAATTCCAGGGATGTGGATTCCTCTGGTAATGTAATTTCCAGCCTTGTCTCTTATCTTGTCGAGAGGCCTCTGAATTCCATCATAAATAGAGGAGATTAACCCTGGAGCTAACTCGACTGATAGGGGCTCGCCTGTGGATACAACGGGCTCTCCAGGACCCAACCCAGCAGTCTCCTCGTATACTTGGATAGAGATCCTGTTCTCCTTCAACTCGACCACCTCACCAATCAACCCGGGAGTTCCCACCCGCATCACCTCATACATTTTCACTCCGGGCAGTCGTTCAGCAACCACCAGAGGACCTGATACTTTTACAATCCTACCTTTAACCATCTCTTATCTCCCAAAAATCATCATCCTTAAATCCTCACGCTATGACTCTGTAAATATATCTGCTCCCACAGCCCTAATGGCTATCCTCCTTAACTTCTCCAAACCTAACTGTTTCTCTTGAACCCCTGGCATAATAGTAATATCTACTTTTGCCATTCTTGACACTTCGTCAATCCTTTCCAGAAGTGGCCGGGCAAAAGTTTCTGTAATGTAGACTAATGAATAGCCTCCTTTGCCAATTTCATCGAGTGCTCTGGCTGCCTGTGAAGTGTCGCTCACAGGAAAGGTAAAGAAACCCATTCCCTTAAAACCCCAAATGAAATCTCTCTCGCCAATTATTGCGATTTTCATTTCTCTTCCATTTTAAAATAGTTACCGCACCTAAGCCCTGCGGCTACCGATATAACTCTTCCTCAATCTTTCCTTGATTATTTCCGGAGACAATCCATTAAACTTACCTACTATGACAGTCCTGAGGTTCTTGACTTCCATCTCTTTAGCCACCAGATAGCCAATTAAGGGTTCAATACCAAAGCTTATATATTTTGCTTCTTTGACGAAGTTTAATAGATAATCATCGAATAACTTTTCTAAAAGAGAGAAGCTTCCACTTCTCTTCCAGTTTTCAACCCCTCTGTTTACTATTTCGTAATAATCCTTGAATCTCAAACTATTGACAAAGCTCTCCAAGGGACCTTCGAACCATTCTAAGAAGTGGTCTCTCTCTAAGACCCCTCCAGAAATCAAGCATTTCTCCAGGTAGTCTCTCCCCTTAGCCATCTCCTTCAGTCTTAAGAAAGCTCTGATATTATTGAGATCAATTTGAATTGAAAAGAGTTTCTCCAGAAATTCACACTTTGCTTGCCGCGAAACCTGAAGACAGTGAGAAAGGTATACCTCATCGAGAGTAATGTCGATTAGCTGGATATTCTTTTCAGAACTAAAGATTCTCTCTATCTTCTGGAGGGCTTCTGCCAAAAGAGCCGGTAATCTGGCGGAATTACCAGTTTCCACTGCTTCCACAAGCTCTTGCTGATTAACTATGGAAGGAGCCAGGTAGTATGCCTGCTCCACGGGAGCTCCACACTTCTTCTTAAAAGCAACCTTTATATTATGGAAATCGTTTCGTAAAAGGAAAAGGTCTGTCAATTCGGGATCTTGTGTCAGTTCAGAAATCAACTCGTAGACGCTTCCCATCTGGCGAGAGAGATGCGAGTCGAAATCCTCCTCCCCTTTGATCAGTGCCAGCCCCTCTGCATAATCCGTATCGCTCAATCCTTTCAGTGCCTGTTCAACATTTTCCGCCTCGAGAATACTTAAGAGCTTAGGAAAATCGAGTAGCCTTACTTCTCTTGCCCTTATCTTTCCCACAGCATAAGCGTAACGGTTATCCATATGAAAGTTCACCGATAACCCCAAAAGATAGCGCAGCGTTTCTTATCTTCGCTCTGCCACTCCTGAGGACATTGGAAAGATAGTTTGTGCACAGCCTCATGTAAACAGGAGCTTTATAACTTCGTCTTCTGTTTTTTCCCGTAAAGACCTCAATACGTTCTCCCAGGAGTTACTTATCTCTATCTTTCCCGATTTCAGAATAAATCCATCAGGAATAGACGCTGGTTCAGAGGATAACTTCAGTTCACCCTTTTTACCAGCTTCCACCAATTCAGCATTTACGGTGTTAATCAACTTCTGATCGATTCCCTTCCTATCTTTCTCGCCAATAACTACGAACTCTTCACCCGTCTGGCAACTCTCCAACATAATTTTCTTTACCAACTGTCGATAATCTCTGCCGTTCAAATTCCTTATTCTCTTTTCTACTTCCCGATAAAGCTCTCCCAAAATTCTTTGCTTCTCCCCCAGTATTCGCTTGCGTGACTCTAAAGAGGCCAAGGTCACAATTCTTCCCCTGACTTTCCGGGCATTATCTTCCCCTTCCCGGGTGAGCTCTTGAGCCACCCTTTCTGCCTCTCGTTTGCCTTCCTCAATTATCTGGGAAGCCCGGGAGTTTGCTTCGTCGAGAATTTTTCTTATCTCTTCTTCACTATCCTGGGCAATCTTCTCAAGAATTTTCTCAAGAGACATAAGATTTCCTCAAAAACTATAGGGGAGCTCTTCATTGCCCACTCTTCATCAGCGGCGGTCAGCTTCCCAAGCTAATCCCTGCAAGGAAGAAGAAAGAGGCTACCAATCCCAGAAGGGCATATGTTTCTACCAGAGCTGCATAAATTAGCGCTCTCATTTCTGCTCCAGGTTGTTTTGCTGCCACCCCTATTCCAGCAGCACAAACTTTTCCCTGATGAATAGCCGAAATCAGCCCGGAAAAAGCAATCGGCATGCAGGCGCCAAAAATTTGCAGGCCTTGATATAAACTAATGACAGGAATTTCCCCAACCAGAAGGCCCAATTTAATAATAACTAAAAACCCAACCACGAAACCATAAAACCCTTGAGTTCCCGCAAGTGCCACCAGTAGAAACATCCTGCCAAATTTTTCCGGACTCTCGGATAGGACACCATTTGCAGCCTGACCGGCCAACCCTACGCCTATGCTCGAACCAATGCCAGCCATAAATACTGCCATCGCTCCACCAATAATGGCAACTACCAATCCTTCCATCTCAACCCCCTATACTGCACGGTTGAAACCGTACCTACGGAATACGAATTCATCCTAATTGTAGGAACACATTCAATCTGTGCATAATCAAATTGATATTTAAAAGGTAGTTTGTGAAAAGCTATTTGTAATACAACTATCTAATTATTGTATATCTTCTCTCCTCGGCAAAAGGTCTGAATGCTTCCCCTCCGCCTTGAAAAAACTTCATAAAGAACTCAAGATACTGTAATCTGGAAGTGTGCACGTATCCTCCGAATGCATTCATAGCCATGTTGAACAAATGTGCCGGGACAAAGAACAGAATTGCTAACAAGAACCCGACATAGGGAAGCCCAGAAATGAGAGATAGAATTTGATTAATTGCAGAAGCCAAAAGACCAGTGGTTAGGCCCAATGCAAAGAGCCTTAGATAAGAAAGTATATCGGATAGTGCATTCCCTGTTACTACCCCGTACCAGCCAAACCAGCACCAGAAGAGCTTAAACAGCACTCCCTTGTTTGTAGTCCACTGATTATAAAATATCGCTAAGCTGCTAAGAGAAAATAGTCCCACGCTGACTATGACCAGAAGTGGTGTGGAAGGCAGAACTTTAAACAGGTAGATGGCTATGAGGAGGGGAAGCGAAAGCTGTATCCCCAGGGCAGGTATTTCTCTAAAGAAAGTATTCTGCCAATCCCTATCCCTTATCTCTCTCAACAATCTTATAGTCACTCCTGTCCAGACCTGGATAAAACCCAGCGCCACTGCTACTCCTAAGAAAAGGAGTGAATTTTTTATAGGGTCGAAAGCAACGACTGCCCCCTTCATACTTTTCAGGAAGTTGAAACCCTCTGGCAATCTGTCAATCATGTTTCCAAACCAGCCACCAGTTACCGCTCCCCAAAAGATAGAACCCAGGCCCCCGTACCTAATTAAACGGAAAAAGCGCCTCCCCATCGCTCCCATCTTTAATTTCTTCAGAGCGAGCCAGGAAAGCACAACCAGAACTATACCATATCCTGCATCGGTGAGACAGAGACCGAAGAAGAGTGCAAAGAACGGTGCCAGATAGGGGGTGGGATCGATGCTTCCGTATACGGGGCGACCATAGAGGTCTGTAACAACTTCAAAGGGCTGAACTGCTTTACTATTTTCCAGAACCACAGGCACTTTTTCGCCTTTGTCGGGAAGAGAAACTGTTATTTCTATCTCAGGATATTTCTCTTCTAAAGTTTTCTTTATCCCACCCACTCTACCCTCCTGAATCCAGCCGGAAAGGAGAAAGGAACCAGTTGTACGTGCAAAAAAATCCCGCACTTCCTCCCTCTTCTGGAGATTGTAATAGTGGTCGTATAGAGCCATAAGCTGGGCCTTGTAACGCAATAGAGAAGAGACTTCTTTCCTCAGTTCCTCTTCCCTGTTCACCGTTTCTCCTATCTCCCTTTCAATCTGGGCAAGGAGCTCCTCGGGCGAATAGTTCAGTTCAGGCAAAAGAGTTTCCTGAAATTCATACTTCTTTAGAAGAGGGGAGATAGTATCTCTCTCTTCTTTCAGGAAAACAAGCACCATATATATAGAAGTTTTGTCTCGTCGGACTTCACACCAATAACTTCGTGATGAACTCTTCTCCAATTCCCCTAAGAACTTTTCGTAACTTTTCAGACGGACGATTCCCAGAACCACTCGAGTCTTATCTGTATCCACAAGCTCAGATAAGTTTAACAGTAAATCTCTCCAAGGAATCAAGGTGGTTCTTTGCTCATGAAGTCTCTTCCTTTCGATCTCTAATTTGCGAAACCCCTCTTCGAGAATCTTACATTGGGAGTAGATCTCATCCAATCTGAAATTCTCTAAAATGTTGGCGAATTCAACTCGATCCAGAACTAACTTCTCTTGGGTTAAACCTTCCAGGAATATGGATTTTTCCTCAAGGTGGGCGAGAAACTCGAGGAGGTATTCAACTTTTCTCAATCTATGTTCAAAAACGCTCCCCTGCCTCGACTCCATAAAATAGTCCTCGCTCAACTCTTTCCGGAGGTCGTTAATCTCGACAACTCCCCATTTCTGGAGGAGTTCAATTATATCTTCCCGTATCGAATTATGTCCTATTAGCTGAATTTTTCTAATTTTAGAAATTGCCATTCTATTTCAGTTGAATTCCAATCTCCCGGAGTATTCGACTCAGTGACCTGTGGAAGCGGGGTTTGACCTTCTCCTTCAATTTGTCTATTTCCTCTCTTTCTTTCTCAACAATTTTCTTGCTCTGCCTTCGGGCATCCTCCTCCGCTCGAGTAGCCAGTTCTTTCATTGCCTTCTGTGTCTCTTTCCTGGCTTGAGCGATTAGTTCTTTCTTTCTCTTCAACGCGTCCTGGACTACGGCCTCTGCCTGAACGTGTGCCTGTTTTATCTTCTGTTGACAATTCTTTTCTACTTCTCTTATTTTCTCAATTGCGGGAGTGACCATTTTTATTTAACTCAAAATCAAAAAAGACCCCATCCTTCAGGACAGGGAATTAGTAGACTATAAAAATTGCTAAGCTTCGAATTTTTATAGTAGAATATAATAAATGGCCTCTAAAGTCAAGAATTTTCTTGACATAAGGGCTTATTTTTAGTATAAAAACACATACCATTATAGAGAGAAATGGAGAAAATGGATTGATTCAGCAGACTTTAGTTCTCATAAAGCCGGATGGCTTAAAGAAGTCTCTAACCGGTAATATTCTAACCCGCCTCTCGGAAACAAAGTTGGAGATCGCTGCAGCTAAGATTGTCCGTGTCAGCCGAGAGTTGGCTGAAGAACATTACTGCCATATGAAAGGAAAGCCATTCTTTGAAGAACTTATCAAATACATCCGGGGAGAACTACACGAAAGGCGAAAAGTTCTGGCTATGGTCTACCATGGAGAAGACGCAATAAGAAAGGTTAGAGAGATCGCTGGCGCCACCAATCCTGAGGAAGCCGATCCTGTTTCCATAAGGGGTGCTTATGGACGTGTCACTACCAGGGGCCTCTATGAAAATGTAATCCATACTTCTACGAACGAAGCAGAAGCTGAGAGGGAAATAAAGCTCTGGTTAGAACCAGATGAAATAATATACCACCTGTATCCCACTGAGGAGGTAATTGTTAAAAACGCTAAGAAGAGGGCCTGGAAGAAGTGATTTGAGTGTTCATTGAACACGGCGCCTTATTTTCAGGCTGGCGTTTTATTATCTAAGAAAGGAACCAATTTGGCTAAAAATAAGGTTTACATTATTGACGTAACTAATAGAGACGGCGTTCAGACTGCCAGGCTCGGTTTGGCGAAGTTAGAGAAGACGATGATTAATGTCTATCTCAATGAGTTAGGTATCTATCAGAGCGAGTTCGGCTTTCCCGTAACTACCCACGAGACCAATTATCTCAATGCCAATCTGGAACTGGCGGAAATGGGAGTCCTCAAACCTATTATCCTCTCCGGCTGGATCAGAGCAATCAAGGAAGATGTAGCAGAGGCTACTCGACTAACCAGAGTAAAACATCTGAATCTCTCTATCTCAACTTCCGAGCAGATGGTCCGGGGCAAATTCGAAGGTAAAAAGGGTAGGGAAGACATCATTAAAATGATGACTGAAGCCTGTGATAGGGCTAAACAAAAGGAAATTGAAACTTTTGGCGTCAATGCGGAGGACGCATCCCGTACTGACGACGGATATTTAATCAGATTTGCTCAGGCAGCAAAGGAACACGGCGCCTGTCGCATCCGCTATTGTGACACCTTAGGTTACGATGACCCGTTCAGTATATATGAAAAGGTTAAACTCTTGGCTGAAGAGGTCGGATTGCCAGTTGAACTACACTGCCATAATGACCTGGGAATGGCAGTAGCTTGCTCGGTGGCTGGCGCCAAAGCCGCGATCGACGGCGGAGTCGATGCCTACATCAATACCACTATTAACGGAATGGGAGAAAGGTGTGGAAATGCTGACCTCATCTCTGTAATTTTAGCTACTAAGAAATCGAGGGGCTACGAAAATAGATACATTTTGGACGAGAGAGTAGGCGTCTCCTCTGCCTGGAAGATTGCTAAATATGCCTCATATGCATTTGGTGTTCCCATTCCAGTCAACCAGCCAGCAGTGGGCGCAAATGCCTTTGCTCACGAGTCGGGGATACATGCTGACGGGGCATTAAAGGATCGAAAAAATTATGAACTTTATGACTTCGAAGAACTGGGCCGGGGAGAGCCGGAAATAATAGAAACCGGAAGACTGATCACTGCTGGCGAATATAGCGGGATTAAAGGATTCAGGAATGTATACGGAAAATTAGAAGTAGAATTTAAGGACGATAAAGAGGCAAGAAAAATCCTGGAACTTGTCCGTTACGCAAATGTCCACACCCAGAAGCCTCTAACCGATGGGGAGCTTCGCTTTATAGCCAAATACCCTGAACAAGCGAGGAAGATATTGACAGTTACACCTCAAGGATAGGGATATGCTGGAGGAGAAATTCCTCATTTCTTATTTCTCACTTTGTTTAGTCTCTGTTTCTGTTCTTCTAGTACTTTAAATACTATGTCCGGCGTATCAGGAACTTTCCTCTTATAAATGTTCATCAACCTGTCAATCTTAGCCAGGTTTTCCTGGACCCTCAAAGCGAATTGTTTATTGTAGCTTTCTTCAGAGTAATCCTTATTAAGGACCTCTTTAAATAGTCTTTTAAGATCCTGATACTTTGGTATTAGACCAGCAGGAGTTTTCACTGCTTCAATTTCTTTACGCACACGGAGCTCCATCCACCTAAACCAGACTTTCTTGTCAGACTTGCTGTTCAAAAACTTTCCATTCGAATCTTTAAGAAAATAGTTTACAGAAAAGATAATCGGGGGACTTTCTAATCCATTACCAAAGTTCAGATTATCCTGTATATACCTAGCCATAGGTATTGAGAGAAAATCTAAATTGGACATGGGGTTATGTTTTCTGACACCTTCTTTGCCTAAGGTTGCAGCTGTAGTTTCTGACTCGATAGATGCACCTTTGGTTACTATACCGTGTATCCAGTCAAAGGACTCTTCCACAGGGACCCATGTATCTGAGTCCCTGCCTCCATATACGATTCCTCCTATAACAACCCCTTCTGGATTGTCCATTTCCAAGTCCCTGTTCTTAAGAAGCTTCATTTCAAGAGTGAACCGAGCATTCGGATGTGATGGTTTTATCTCATCACCTTTGGCATCTTTCTTACCAAGTGTCCATTCACCTGAGTAGTTAACTCCCCGTTTTGGAACTTCTCCACCCTTGCCAATCCAGTAGGTGCCTCCTTCTTCAGTAACAAGAACATTTGAGAATATGACTTCTCCGGGACTGTGTAGTGCTTCCCATAGCACAGGCTCGTCTACTGAATTCACGTCCTGAACTATACCAAATATTCCTTTTTCCACATTTACCGCACGAACCATACCATCTTTCTTCCTGAGATAAGCTATGTCATCCCCCACTATGGTCTCATTTTCTAACATTGCAGTAGAAGTTTTCCCACAAAGAGAAGGAAAAGCCCCAGTAAAGTAAGTAACCCTGTTGCCGGGGCTGTGCACTCCCATAATAAACATGTGCTCTGCTAACCAGCCTTCCTTTGATGCCAAATTTATTGCCAGTCGAATAGCCAGCTTTTTTAGTCCTATTGTGTTGCCCCCATACTGTGTATTCATACTGTAGACGATGTTTTCTTCAGTATCAATGTATATCCTGCGTTTTTCAATATTTTTACTCACATTGTTTTCAAGTTCTCCCTGTGAATGTACGAACTTAAAGAACCTATCAGAGTTGCCCAATCTGATGAACTCTTCATAGCCTGTTCTGTAGAGCAGCTGCTCACTGTGGGCGACATAGCTGGAATCAGTAAGCTGGACGCAGGGGATGGAGAACTCAGAACCGCAAGGACCAAGACAGAAGAAAAGCACATACAACTTATGCCCTTTCATGATATCTTTAAGAATAGTCCTAATTTCCCTGAGTCCTTTCTCTTTATCAATTAAATTTAAATTTCGACCTAAATCAGCACCTTCAGATAAAAGGAACTTGGTATTCTCCTTGTCTCTTGCCTGGTCATAATATCCATCAAAGTGAACAGTGTGTCCAGGAATAGCAAGCATCTTCTCTTCACCGGTTCTTAATGCTTCCTGCCTGACATATTCTCTTTCTTCCTGTGAATCAGTGCAGACAAAAACAGTATCAGGATTAGATAGTTCTATATACTCCGCAACGAATTGAAGAAGTTTCGGATTATTTATCCTGCTAAGTTTATTAAGGTCCTTTTCACTTAATCTGGTCTTAAGTAAGTCTTTTGTATCCATTGAAATCATAATTATCAGGGCATCCTCACCACATCACCCCGCTCGAACCCTTCTCCTTCCAGAATTGTAGCGATAGCATACTTCTTCTCTGGCTTTCTTATCTCTATCTTACCTGCATAAGTCTCTTCAGCACCCAGGCTGAGTCCTGTATCAGGGTCTATCAACTCTTCGCCGACTCTGTAGACCTGAAAGATCTCTCCCTTTCTGATTCCAGCATTCGCTCCCACATTGATATAGACTTTATCATTACTCACCTTGACTATTTTAGCCTGCCAGGGGACTGTTTCCATTCTATCCACAATTGCATTCACAATCTTCTCTATACATCTGCGAGTTGCCTTGCCCAATGGAGTTTTAGTGGAGAATCCAGCACCAAGGATGTTGCCAGTCTTAAGTACGCCAGCCAAGACCACACCAACAGATCTTGCCTTAGCTTCCTCACTTGTGGCTTCCATAATCACTCCTGTTGTTGCATCGTACATGCGAATATCACAGGCAACGTGAGCACTGGTCGTGGTGAGCCCAGCTCCAGCTTTCTTTCTCAGAAGAACTCCGCCGACTCCTCCCCGGCCGACTTTCTCCTCAAACTCAGTAACCGCTCCCCTCACCAATACCTGAGCACCCAATATGTCACCAATCCTTGCTGCTGTCTCTTTTCTCACTCTTCCCCTCTCACCGAGGTCCTGTTCCTTGAGTATATCGTGGATCGCTTTCCTTTCCACAACAATGAACTTTCCAGTCTCATGTAAGGCAGTAATGAGCATCTCGGCCATCCCTGAACCAATCTTCCAGTGTGCACGCGGGACCTTTACTTCAAAATCTATAACCGCGATTCTCTTTTTCGGACCTTTGTACTTTTCAGCATAAGGCTTCACCTGAGTCTGAGCACAGCCCAGAAAGAAGACCAGTGATAGGATTATAAACTCCCTTAAAAACTTTCTTGCCATATCCACTCCTTTTCTGTCCTGACTTTTTTTAACCATATCACCTATTGAGAAAACTTCTTCAGAAGCTGGGTAGCTATCTCTTCTACTTTTTTATTATTTTCTAGCTTGGCCCTATCCTTAAGGCTTTCCAAAGCTGCATTCCTCCACTCAATGTACTCTGTTTCGGAGATTTCAACTAACTTGTAGCAGTTATAGAAGTACTCCACTCCTTCAGCGGTCGGCCTTTCCACCTTTTCATAATAGATTTCTTTGGGTTTTAAACCATGCATCTGATAAATATCCATAATCACCGCCACAGTGTCGGTCAAAAACTCACCTAACTCAACATCACTAATACTCAATTCACCGATAGCATCACTGAATTCTCTCTGAACCATTCTCTTTATACCTTCGATAATATTCTTAACTACTTCTGCCCTAGCCTGACGGAGAGCCAGAGAGAAATCGGCTCGCTCGGTTACTCCGCCACTAAAGGAGAAGATGCCCTCCTGAATAGATATTGGTGACAATATCCAATCTGGCCTCTGTTCGAGACTCCTCTTAACTATTCTCTCCTGACCAATTATTGGAAGTTTCTCGGGACCAGCACATCCTCCAGTCAAAATTGTGACCGAAAACAAAATTGAACAACAAAAGATTAACCTCCTCACCCACTCCTCCTTCACTACGAGAAACACAAAACGTCTCCTCTGGTTTGACGCAGAGCTTCGCTCTGCCTCTACTGAGAATCAAAAGATAGTTTGTGAAGAGTCTTTTGATGTCAAAAAATTCCTCAGCGCTGAACAAACTATCTTTTAATTGAACTTCGAACCCGCCACTTCTATTCCGTATACGAAACAGCTACGCTAACGCCGCCTCTTTCGTTCTCAACCAGACTAACAGTGCATTCTTTACCTTCCCTGGAGAAAAGGAGCTGCGCAATGTTGCTTCCTCGCCAATAATCGTCCCCCACTAACCTATAGCCTCTACTTCCCATCTCTCTTTTGTAGAAAATTACAACTCTACTCATAGGGTCGGAGGTAGTGAAATTGAGAGTTGATACATTGTCCTGGCCAGAGATCTTTACTTCGCTCACCCCGATATATACGGGAATTCCCTTCACATCTTTTCTAATTTTTCCTTTTAGAGAGGAGAAGTCCTTTTTTCTCAGTTCACCAGGAATTTTCCTCCTTATCCACACAGTATCTTTTTTTCTTATAATCTTATGGGTTAGAATAGAAAAACGGTCAACAAGCCAGGTTTTGAAAGGACCACTTTTGCTCACCAGATACCATCCGCAAAAGGAAAGAACAATTAAAATAGAAAAGATCCTTACCGTAAAATTTATCTTCTTCTTTAGAGAACCCTTGGGCTTCTTGGGAATTTCAGGTTGTGCTTCCGATGAAGTCTTGGCCTGCGGATTTTCCTTCTCCTCTTTCTCTTCAATCTCGGAGATCTTGGATAGAACCTTACTGACCAGAGGGTGGGATAATTTTGCCGCTCTCTTTCCAAATTCGCGACCGCGCTTTGGAATTTCTTTCACCATTTCTAGATTCCTCCAGCCTCGAAGCTTCCCATATTCTCTATCAGCTTGTCAATAGTTCAACTATCCTTTCCAAATCTTCTAAGGAATAGTATTCGATTTCTATCTTACCCCAAACTTTTCCTCTTTCTCCAAGAGAAAACCTACCAGAACCACAAGACTTAATCCTCACTTTCGTCCCTAGAATTCTCTGGAGTTCTTCCTCCAGCTCAACCACCTCAGGACTCTTCTCTTTCTCGGCAAGTCTTCTTCCTGAAGGGATCCGTCTGACTCTCAATCTTTCTACAATCTCTTCTGCTTCACGCACTGTCAACTTCTCCCTGAGTATCCTCCGGGCCAGGTCTATTCGTTTCTTCTCCCCTTCAATAGAGAGAAGCGCCCTAGCATGTCCGGCAGATATAAGTTTACGGGAAACGAACTCTCTAATTTCTTCAGGCAAATTAATAAGTCTCAAGGTATTGGCAACCGTTGATCTGGTCTTTCCTAAATGGTCGGCCAATTCCTGCTGGGTTAGATTGAACTCATTCATCAGTCTCTCAAAAGCTGTAGCTTCTTCTATGGCATTCAAATCCTCTCTCTGGATATTCTCAATTAGAGATATCTCAAACATCTCCCTATCAGTAACTTTCCTGACCACTGCTGGAATCTCTTTCAACTCTGCGATTTTGGCTGCCCACCAGCGCCTCTCTCCGGCTACCAGTTGGTAGTTCTGCCCTGAAGGAGAAACAATTATTGGTTGAACTACACCCTCTCTCTTTATAGAATTCGCTAACTCCTTTAACTTTTCCTGGTCGAATTGCATTCTGGATTGATATTTGTTGGGTTTTATCTTATTAATACGAATACTTATAACCTCCATGGGAGCTACTCGGGATACCTTCGGAATTAGTGCTTCTATACCCTTGCCCAGTGCCTTACGCATTCCAATTACCTCCAAAAACAGAACCCTCTGGCTCTTCTTCTATTTCCACTCCGTTTCTGTTTAGGAACTCTCGAGTCAATGAAAGGTATGCATGTGCACCTTTGGAATCTTCACTATAGAGGATAATGGGCTTTCCAAAACCCGGAGCCTCAGCCAGTCGGACATTTCTCGGAATTTTTGTCTGGTAGACCGCCCGTTTAAAGAACTTACTTACTTCCGCAACTACCTGGGAGGAGAGATTGACTCTGCCATCATACATAGTTAAAAGAACTCCTTCGATCTCCAATCTGGGATTCAAATTCTCTCTCACCAACCTCAATGTATCCAGTAATTGGCCTAAGCCTTCAAGAGCATAATATTCACACTGGATGGGAATAATTACTGAGTGGGCCGCGGTGAGTGAGTTAACTGTGAGAAGCCCCAGAGAAGGTGGGCAGTCGAGAAGAATATACTTGTAGATCTTATCCAATCCATCAAGTGCTTTCCTTAGTCTTGTCTCCCGGGAGATAAGTCCAACGAGCTCCACTTCTGCTCCAATCAAATCTACATTTGCTGGAATTAAATCGAGCCAGTCAATCTCGGTGGGAACGAGGATATTTTCAATCGAGGCCTTTTTCAAAAGCACCTCATAGATAGTATGTTTAACTTTCTCCTTTTCCATACCCAGGCCACTTGTAGCATTCGACTGAGAATCCATATCAATGAGGAGTGTCTCCTGACCATAATGTGCCAAGCAGGTGGAGAGGTTAATCGCTGTTGTGGTCTTCCCTACCCCTCCCTTCTGATTTGCAATTGCCACAATCTTTGCCATCAGACATTACTCCTACTGTTTTTCCTAAAACCTCTTCTTAAAAGATATTACCAAAAAAATCAAAAATATGCAACAGCAAAAAATCTATCTAATCGGCCTTTTGGCCGGCATTCCTGGGCTCCGCGGATAATCTTCTGGCGTCCTCTCCACCTTATCCATCACCACCAAATTTCTCTCTAATTCTCCTTCTCTCAATAGTAGCTTATAAGGTATAACCTCCTTTACTCTCCCACCGAGAACTTCGATCGCCTTGTCTCCCTTTCTGAGTTCACCGCTAATCTCTCGCGCCTTTTGGGAAATGAAAATCCCTCCAATCTTAACGAAAGGGAGACAATATTCAGCGAGGATAGCTAGGTTACTAACGGCCCTCGATACCACTAGGTCATACTTCTCCCTGTAGTCCCAATTCCTTCCGTATTCCTCTGCTCTTCCGTGAATTACCTCTAAATTCCTCTCAAAACCCAATTTGCGGGAGATATAACGCAAGAATTCTACCTTCTTCCTTGTGGCCTCAAGCAATGTTATGTGGAGTCTTGGCCGATAGATTTTTAGCGGTATTCCGGGGAATCCTGCTCCAGAACCGATATCTATAACTTCTCGTATCTTTCGAAAAATTTTACATGGAACTCCTAACAGGCAGGAGAGAGAATCTATAAAATGTTTAACCAAAATCTCTTCCTCATCATTTATGGCAGTGAGATTAAACTTTCTGTTCCATTCCTTCAGCTCCTTCAAAAATAGGAGAAACTTTTCTATCTGGTCCCTAGTGAGCTCTAGGCCTGCTTGTTTAGCTCTTTTTTGCAACGAGGCAGCTGTTAACCCATCCATAAGTTTATTGTGGTTCCCAGAGCCTCTTCCACAGGGTCTCCGTTCTTCTTTTCCTCATTAATTTATAGATTTCTCTTAGTTTAGCTCTGGTAGATTCTTCTCCTTTCTTTATACAATAATCTAACTTCTTAAAATTTACCCAGTGAATATTACCCACATCTGGCCTTATCACCAGATCTGCCTTTCTCAACCGAAGTTCGTTAAGAAATAATCCCGAGATATAGCTAGTCCTGAGAATAACGTCAAGCCCTGTCTTCATCTCCTGATGGCTACTACGCGGGAAAGACCCGTGCACATCCACACCCACCACTAAATCAGCCCCCAATTTGAAAGCAGGATCCACAGGAACCAGGTTCACCGCGCCTCCATCGACCAATCTCCTGCCTTCCCATTTCAAGGGCGGGAAGAGGCCAGGAATGGTGATGCTTGCCCGAACCGCCTCCCTCAAAGGCCCCTTAGTAAAACAGAGCTCTCTATTTGAAGTGAGGTCAGTACTGACACAAACAAAAGGAATCCTTAAATCTTCTATATTCTTATTTGGTAGGATACTATTTACTATTGTCTTTACCCTCTTCTCACTAACCAGCGCAAGCTTTACTAAACTCAGGTTATAAATCAACTTCCACTTGGCATAGGAGATAATTTTCTTGATGGGCTTGGAGCTTTCTTCTGCTATTTCATCCTTTAAGAATTCGAGCCTGGCTCGCTTGTATTCACTGCTCTCCAAAAATTCTAAACTTTTCTTCTCAATAGAAGAAGCATTATACCCGCACGCATAGAGTGCCCCGATTAAGGCACCGGAGCTGGTGCCAGCAATAACATTTATGGATATTCCCGCCTCCTCCAGAACCTTCAACACCCCTATATGTGCCAGCCCTCTTGCTCCTCCGCCACCCAGGGCTAAACCGAACCTCAATTTTCGCATATATTTTCCTTATACGAAATGAGAGGACCCCTAAAATGTTTCACGTGAAACAATTTTCCGTCAAAAAATGACTCTGACCCCTTTTTCCTTCAATATGGATAGAATATGAAGAAAAGCAAGGAGAAAGCTCCCAAAAACCATAGTCCTGGATGGACTTCTCTTGCCCTTCCGGAGACTATCTTAAAAAGAGGATAAAGGACGAAACCTCCAGTCATGCCAATCCCTATATTATAGGTAAAACTCATCAAAATAACCACAGCAAAGGCGGGAATGACTTCTGTATAATCGGCAAAATTAATCTTGGTTACAGGGCTCAGCATGAGAAGACCCACAATGATAAGGGCCGGACCATAGGCCTGGGAAGGGACTGCCGTAAAGAACGGAGCAAAGAATAGAGCAACCAGAAATAGAACTGCCACTACGAGAGAAGTAAGCCCTGTCCTTCCTCCTTCCTCAATCCCGGCAGCAGATTCTATATAGGTGCCGGTTGTACTTGTCCCCACCAAGGCCCCGAACATAGTTGCCAGACTGTCGGCCAGCATTGGCTTCTCAATCTCCGGCAGATTGCCCTTCTCATCGAGGAAGCCCGCCCGGGCAGAGCAACCAATAAGAGTTCCCAACGTATCCACAAAATCTAACACAAACAGAGTGAGAATCACAGAAAAGAACCCCCAGGTAAGTGCTCCCCGGATGTCCAATTTCAAAAATAGCGGTCCAAGACTCGGGGGTAAACTAACCCATCTCTCCGGAACTTTTGCCACACCCACCAAAAATGAAAGGAATGTAGCACCTAGGATCCCAATCAGAATGGAACCTTTTACTCTTCTTACCATTAAAATCCCTATAAGAACAAAACCAAAGATGGCTACCAATCCAGCCGGGCTGGTTAGGTCACCTACCTTTACCGGAGCCCCAGGTACTCCCAAGCTAACTATTCCTGCCTCATTCAATCCAATAAATGTTATGAATAAACCGATACCTACGGCAAAACTGTATTTGAGGCTTAAAGGAATTGCTTCTGCCAACCATTTTCTCAGTCCAGCAAGGGTCAAAATAGCGAAAAGCACTCCCCCAATGAAGACTGCTCCCAGGGCTGTCTGCCAACTATAGCCGAGAACATTAACCACAGTGAAGGCTATAAAAGCATTTTCGCCCATGTAGGGAGCCATCGCAAACGGCCTCTTTGCATAGATGCCCATAATTAATGTCCCAAAGAATGCCGCCAGTATTGTAGCCACCATAGAGGGTCCCCTGGGAATGCCAGCAGCTGCCAGAATGGCAGGATTCACCACGATGATATAGGCCATAGTCATAAACGTAACTATACCGGCCACCACTTCAGTCTTCACCTCAGTCTTCCGTTCCTCCAATTTAAACAAGACCTGCAAAAACCTTCCCATTTCCTCCTTCCTCCTTATGAAATGTGGGCTTCAATTAATCAAAAATTGATAACCACCCCGTTCCTCCATGCAAAGAGATTTTGTGATTAATCGGAACATCTACAACATCTAAGAGAGAGTTGGGGAAGAGCTACTGAAACTTTAGCCAAAAAAAGAGAGTGAAAAAAATGACTCTGACCCCTTTTTGTTTCTAAGGAAGTAAGGCTTCTCCTTCCACCACTCTCCACAGGTCATCATTCTCTTTTATTAAAGAGAGTTTCAAAAATTCCTTTCCTTTAAGGTAACCGAATTCGCTGTGGGAAGCCTCAATGACAATGAGTAGATAGAGGTCGCATCTTCCACCCTGGAACTTTTTCCTTTTTCTCAGAATAGTAGTATTAAAATCACCGAACTCATTAAGGAAATCTTCTACTTTAACCTTTAAACCGTCGCAATCGTTCCCGTATCTATCCTGATAATTTCTAGAAACGTAATTAAAGGCCTCCTCAAACCTCCTCTCCTCTATCAATTTCTTTGCCTCCTTAATGCCCCTATTGATCAACCACCGATCTTTGATGAATGAATCGTATACAATGAACAGAATGGCAAGGGCAATAAGGAGTCCAATGACTTTCTTCATTCTCTCTGACCCTTTTTTTACTTTTTTATTGACTCTGACCCCTTTTCTTCTAATACCATCTCAACTGTATGTTTCATCTCTATCCCCTGTACTTCCCTATATGCCGAGCTCCTGATTCTGCTTGTAAGGTCCAGTTCTATCCGGGAGGAGAAGAGCCGACTATCTTCAAATGCATAGAGTATCTTTCCTTCCCCTTTGCCTTCCATGTCTATATCTATATCGACTCCTCTGTCTTTTTTGACTGTCTTTCCTATAGTATAGATTCCCAGGTTAACTCCAATTACCACACACAAATTGCTCCCCATTTCTTTAAAACCAGAAAGGGTATACTTTTCCTCGAGCTTCGTTCTAATTACCATGCCTGCAATGGGAATTGCAGATTCTATCTGATTTTCCCAGCTATCTCCGACCTCGAGTTCCCTGTCCGGAAAGATTGGTCTCAACTGTATATACATATCCTGTATCCTTAAATCCTTTAATTCTTTTGAGAACTGGTCAAGACCCTCTGCGGAGAGAACCCGACCCTCCCTATTGATCTCCATCAATATACTCTTCCCCTCCAATTTATGGGCAAAAGGAAGACTCTGCCTCCTACCCTCAACCTCCATCTCCAGCTGGACATCGGTATAAGTCAGTTCTTCCTGAATTTTTCCTTCAGGAGTAACATCTAAAATCTTATCGGAGAAGACAAATCTACCAAAAGTTGTTGACTCCTGCGGGACACCAAGGGGAATTTCTTTCTCCATACCAATCAATTTGGTGGAGGCTTTTACCTCCATTTTATAGGTAGTAGAAGTGCCGGCTTCGGGTTGATATACTAACCTGAGAGACTCAGGAAACTTCCTCCCCTGCAACAGAGTTAAGCCAAAAGCGAGAAAGGTGGTAACGAGAATTAGAACAGCCGACTTCTTATTTATTATTATGCACCGGCTCGGAGGTAATCTCATTTTCCGCCTCAATTAGTTCAAATAATTTCTATTTACCTATGCAGAATCTGGAGAAGATCCTACCTAAAATATCCTCAGTAGCGGTCTCTCCCACAATTTCTCCCAGCGATTCCAGCGTCTGCCGCAAATCTAGGGCTATAAATTCTTCCGATTCACCCCTTTTGTAAGCTTCTATTCCCTGTTTCGATGATTCTTCGGCTTTTACCAGAGCATCCTGATGCCTCACGTTTGTAACCAGAACAGCATCAGAGATACTCACTTCTCCCTTAATGAATAGATGATAGATCAGCTCCTGTAGATCCTTTATCCTTGTCCTTTTGGTTGCTGATACTTCAATTAAAGGCGGGTTTCTCAGGATAGAGGGATTGCTTAGACTATTATATGGAGGGTTAGCCGAATTTACTGATAACGGTTCTCTTTCAGGCTTGAGTCCATTAAGGCAAGATGCCCAGAGTTCTCTTATTTCTCTCTCAGATACCACTTGGGGGAGGTCACATTTATTGGCAACCAAGACTGTTTTCCTACCCAGCAACTCCCTTGCAATACCACGGTCCTCTTCGCTCAAGGGTATCGATAAATCGATTACAAAAAGGACAAGGTCTGCAAGTCCTATAGACCTTCTTGTCCGCTCTATCCCCGCCACTTCAATTTCATCTCTGGCGTGTCTGATTCCAGCGGTATCCATAATCTTCATCGGAATGCCGAGGATATTGACCATATCTTCAACCACATCCCTGGTCGTTCCAGGAACTGGCGTTACAATTGCTTTCTCCTCTTCAAGGAGGGCGTTCAAAAGGGACGACTTACCGACATTTGGCTTACCCACTATGGCTGTCTTCAAACCCTCTCGTAGAATTCTTCCCGATTCCGCAGATTTCAGAAGTTCTCTTAGCTCCGAGGAGATCCTCTCCATCCTCTCGACTATTTCTCCTCGGGAAAGCTTGGGGATGTCCTCTTCAGAATAGTCAAGGCAAGCTTCAATGTGGGCCAGAAGGTCCACTATCTCTTCACGAATTCTGTTTACAGTTGTAGATAAATCTCCCTTCAGCTGGTGCAGAGCACAATTTAGTGCAGCGTCAGTCCGAGCCCTGATTATATCACAGACTGCCTCGGCCTGC
Organism: bacterium; assembly: GCA_046759165.1. Lineage (GTDB taxonomy): Bacteria > UBA6262 > WVXT01 > WVXT01 > WVXT01 > JBHIBS01. The sequence continues at coordinate 28,580 of JBHIBS010000006.1, forward strand.
ACAAGGTCAATTCTGCCATTCAGGAAAGCTCTCAGGGTGAACTCCCCGGGCTCTGCTAGCCTGGCACCTTCCATTAAACATAATTCCAGAACCTTCCGTAAAGGAGCTATGCCCCCATGGCAAGAAATCTCTAGTACATCTTCGCGGGTATAAGTATAGGGCGCCCGCATCACGCTGAGGAGAACTTCCTCTACTAATTTTCCTCTATCGTAGACGTGTCCATAATGGATGGTAAACGTCTTCACCCTGGCTAAATTCTTCTTCCTTTTGGGAATGAAGAGTCTACACACAATGGGAATAGCTTGGCTTCCACTCAAGCGGACAATGCCAATTCCGCCCTCTCCCATTGGCGTGGAGATGGCAACAATTGTATCCTCTGTATCAATCTTCAAATCGGACCTGTCTCCTGCTTCTTCTTTGGAGAGACCACCACTCTCCTGAAACTGCCCTCTCCCTTTGAGGTAGTCTCCACATCCCTATCATTCTTCAATGCAAGATGGATTACTCTGCGCTCAGTGGGATTCATTGGTTCCAACTCACGAGGCTGGCCCTTCCTCTTCACTTCATTAGCTGCCTCCCTGGCCATCTTCACCAATGCCTTCTCCCGACGGTCGCGATAATTTTCGCTATCCACAATTACCTTTGTTCTCGTCTTTTCATCCCTGTTCACAATTAAATTCACAATTAACTGGATGGCATTTAGGGTCTGCCCCCTCTTCCCGATTAGAATTGCCCCGTTTTCACTTGTGATGTCTGCCAGCACCTTTCCTCCTTCTATGGAAGTGGCCATTTCTGCCTCGATTCCCATTAATTTTAGGATTGCATCCAGTTCTTCCTTTGCTCTTTTCTGAGCAGAAATAAGATCGATGCCAGGAGGCTTCTTCCGAGCCACCTCTGCTTTTTCCTCTGTATCTAAGCCTTTTGAAGGTTTAACTATTAGCTTGACTTTAGCCGGGCTTGCCCCCATGAGTCCGAATAATCCCGCCTTGCCCTCATCCAGAATCTTTACTTCCACATCGTCTCGGGAAAGACCAAGCTCTTTTAAACCTTTCGCAATTGCTTCCCCGACATTCTTACCACTAAATTCTCTCTCTTCCATTGAAAAATCTCCTATAAAACAACTTAGAAATTTAGGCTTTAACTTTCGATTTCCTGTGCATAATCAATTGCATGGTTAAGGTGAGAATGTTATTCATTAACCAGTAGAGAACCAGACCCGAAGGGAACTTCAGGAAGATAACCGTAAATAGAACTGGCATAAACATCATCATTTTAGACTGGGCAGGGTCACCTGTGGCAGTCAACTTCTGCTGCAAAAACATGGTTACACCCATCAAAATTGGTAAGATATAGATAGGATCCTTCATGGATAAGTCCTTTATCCAGAATATAAAAGGCGAATGGCGAAGCTCAACTGCGCTTCTAAGCATTGTGAAAAGTGCCCAGAATATAGGAATCTGTAAGAGCATCGGCAGACAACCACCGAAAGGGTTCATTTTCCTGGAACGGTAAAGATTCATCATCTCCACATTGAGTCTTTTAGGATCATTCTTATACTTCAACTTAAGTTCATTTATCTTCGGCTGAAGGCTCTTCATTGCCTCCATCGATTTGAAACTTCTCCTGGTCAAAGGAAAGGTGAAAACTTGCAATATACAGGTTAAAATGATTATAGATAAACCATAGTTATAAGTCACTTTGTAAAAAAAGTTTAAAATAGATAGAAAGATTATGCTCAAGAATCCGAAGATTCCGAAGTCGAGAGTCCGCTCCAGACCAATATTCAAATTCTTCAAATATCTATAGTCTTTGGGACCCACCAATAGATCAACTTTGTAACTCTTAACCTGGTTAGGCGCTAAAACAGAGGGGGGAGCAACCAGACTAACAATAGGAATATGCTTATCGAAGCTTTCCACTCGGCCCGTAGAGAAATCTTCTTCCCTGTTAATAAATGCGGCAAGGAAGTATCGGTTGGTTACGCCTATCCAGTCTATCTCACCCGTGTAAGTATTGGGTTTCAATTTCTTCATAACCATGCCCTCAATTCTTCCTTGTGCTTTCATCATCTTCATATTCTCTTTAAGTAAGGCTTCATCTATGCCCAACCCTGCCTGCCATAACAGAGTAAGATTCCCTATCTGTTTGGGGAATTTAGACTGGTTATGAATTCTCACTTCAAGACCTTGCAGATAACCTCTATAGGAGAACTTGTATATCTTGGAGAGAAAGAGCTCCTCACCCAATCGATAATTGAAGAGAACTTCTCCCTGCTCTCCCTCGCCCAATATAAGCTCTTCCTCCTCAGTTTCGAAATAGGCCTGAGAAAGAGCAGGGAAGCCCTCTATTTCCAAATCGAGAGGTAAGAGTCCCCGGCTACGAAAGCTCTCCAGAACAAGGTCGACCTTATCTCCTTTCTCCTTAATAGACCACTCCAATACCCTTGCTCCCTGCGTGGTGAGGACAATTCTGGAAGTGTCAGTAATTATTACTACTCGCCTAGCCTCTCGCTTAAGTTCCAAAGGCCCAGGGCTAACTCTTGCTCCCGTCCCAATCTCTTCCACACTCTCCACTCTTTCTGGGGCAGGAGCAACTCCCCTCTCCACGGAAGGAGTGCGCCGGGGAGTAAAAAATCTTTGCCAAACCAGAAGAATTATCATCGAAATGACGACGACAAGTATCGTTCTCTTCTCCATCGAATCACCTTCCTGCCTTAGAATGAAATCTATCTTACCGGGTCGTAACCTCCGGGATGAAGGGGGTGACATTTCAGCAGTCTTTTTATTCCTAAGAATGTTCCCTTCGCTATTCCGTATTTCTTGAGGGCTTGAATTGTGTACTCCGAACAGGTGGGATAGAAGCGGCAAACTCTGGGAAAAAGAGAGGAAATCTTCTGATAAAATCTAATCACTATTAGAATTGTCTTTACTATCATTATCCCTCAATTCCTAACTATCCTGGCCCTCTCCCAGAGGTTCAGAATTCTCTCTTCCATCTCAAAGTAATCAACTAATTCCCTGGCAGAAGAACGGGCAACCAAGATCATTTCAATTCTGTCTTGTAGTTGGAACTGGTGGAGGCGAAATACTTCTCGCATCCAGCGTTTAATTCGATTGCGAACTACAGCCTTACCAATCCGTCTATGTATGGAAAGCCCAAGCCTGGGTGGATGACTCTGGCCGAAAGGAGTGACTCCATTCGATGAGCAAGTAACCGGATTTATCTCTGAAGTCTTCTTGAGGACATACATAACAAAATACTGGTCAGCATAGGATTTCCCTTTTCTCATAATTTCTTTAAATTCCGCCTCACGTTTTATCTTCCGATATTTGCCTAGCCCGAGTTTTTTCATGACACCGCAAATTTCTCCCGTTAAGGAGACAACTTTCTTCTCCCCTTTCTTCTTCTTGCCCTCAAAATTCTCCCGCCGCTCTTTGTCGCCATCCTCTTTCTGAAGCCGTGAACTCTCTTCCTTCTTCTAACTTTCGGTTGGTAAGTCCTTTTCATTATTGCCACGCCAATCAAAATTTTTTTAAATTGTATCTTTTATTGCCTCTCTTGTCAAGGATTGGTTCAGTTAGCAATTCTGGTTCCAATATTTTTGCCAAAAAATTTCCTCTAAAAAAATGTTGACATGTCTTGGAAAGAATAATATAATATGTTCTAAAAATTCCAAAAAATTTCTTCTACATTAGGCAAGGGCTCTCAAAATTCTATCCATTTACCCCATTACTACCTGACGTTTATCCCTAACCTCTGCATTGACGACAGGCAGTTTCAGTTTTCTTACCAAAACAGATTTGATAAATTCTAGATTACTAGGTATTTCAAACCAGAAATCGCATTACTCTCTTCTAGTTATGCACACCTGTGAAAAACTTGTTAGTAACTTCTCTCAAATCGGTGGAAAAGGGGGCAGAAATGGTATTGTCTGCAGAACAATTATGGAGCGAAATTCTAAATAAACTCAAGGAAGAAATGGCCAAAGATAGTTACGAACTCTGGTTCAAGCCGACAAGAGCCATATCTTTTGAGGACAATCTCCTAACCGTTCGTGTGCCTAATAGGTTCTTTTCCAAATGTTTACAAGAGAGGCACAAGGGAAAAATCGAAGAATTGCTAAGAGCAATTACTGCCCCAGAAGCGCAAATAATTTTCACAATTGATACCCAATCCCAGGTTCAGGAAAACGAGAGGAAAGATGAGGAAATTGAACCCACATCCCTTGCAGCAGATGAAACTACCTTCACCACAATGGAATTCAATCCCAAGTACACCTTTGAGAATTTTGTGGTTGGTCCTTCTAATCGTTTCGCTCACGCAACCGCAGAAGCAGTAGCCAATGACCCTGGAAAAGCATATAACCCCGTATTCATATACGGCGGGGTGGGCTTGGGGAAAACACATCTATTACAGGCTATCGGACACCATAATAAAAAACAGAATCCCAGACTTTCCGTTCTCTATATCACATCGGAAAGATTCACCAATGAACTTATTGAGTCCATCCGAAACGACAGGATGATAGAATTCCGCAACAAGTATCGTAATCTGGATGTTCTCCTGATCGATGACGTCCAATTTTTGGCCGGGAAGGAAAGCACACAAGAGGAATTTTTCCATATGTTCAATACGCTTTATGAAGCACACAAACAGATTGTTATTTCCTCCGACTCCACCCCCAAGGAGATACCCACTCTCGAAGAGAGGCTCTGCTCCAGGTTCCAATGGGGAGTAATTGCCGACATCCAGCCGCCTGATATAGAGACCAGAATTGCCATCCTAAGAAAGAAAGCAGAAGTAGAAAAGATCTTCATTCCAGACGATGTAGTTCTGTTTCTTGCCAGCCAAATAAAGTCGAACATCAGAGAGCTGGAAGGGTGTTTAATCAGAATCGTCGCGTTTTCTTCATTGACCGGAAGTGAAGTTACTGTGGATCGCGCTAAAGAGATTTTAAAGGATATAATTACCAAAAAGGAGATTGCTGCTCCCATAACCATAGAACTGATTCAAAAAGTAGTGAGCAAGCATTTCCATTTAGATATTAAGGAGATGAAAAGTAAAAAGAGAACAGATGCGGTCGCTTTTCCTCGCCAGGTGGCAATGTCTCTGGCCAGGACCTTAACCGAATATTCTACCACAGAGATCGGGGCGGAATTTGGTGGCAGGGATCACACAACCGTAATGTATGCTTGCGAAAAGATTAAGCTGAAACTTGCGGGTGACCCTTTCTTTGCCGCTTTGATAAATAGGATAACCCAGGAAATAAAGACTGGAGTATAGAGGAGTATAATATGTTAAGAGCCTGTTAGTAAGCCGAAGCCTCGGTGAATAAGTTTCCAGAAATGGGTTTCTTGGGCATTATTTTAATATTTTCTAGCCCCTATTCACATCATATTCTCCTTTAAGGATTTTTGAAAAAAAGAGGTTAAATGTAAACTTCTTTCGTTCCTCCAATGTTATTGACATATTAACACTTCATACTAGTAATACTGCTTTAAAAATATTTAAAAAGAAGGAGGAGAAGGATGCAAATTACTTGCAAACGTGAAAGCCTACTAAAAGGGATTCAGACAGTACAATCTGTGGTAGGGACCAAGAGCACTCTTCCTGTGCTGGCAAATGTTTTATTGGATGCTAAGGGGAAGAAAATGGATATGACGGCCACAGACTTGGAAGTGGCAGTAAGATGTTCGGTAAAAGTAGAAGTTGCAGAACCAGGTGCGGTAACTGTGCCAGCAAGAACTCTCTCAGAGGTGGTGCGGGAGTTACCATCTGAAGACCTTGATATCAGAGTTGATAAAAAAAGCAAGGTGGAAATCAATAGTGGACAGGCAATGTTCAATCTGATGGGATTGCCCCGGGAAGATTACCCAGTGCTGCCGAAATTCAAAGCGGACGGGGAATTCTTTATTGAGCGGAAGTTGTTAAGTGAAATGATTAAGAAGACCATTTTTTCTGTTTCACACGATCAAACCCGCTATGTTCTCTGTGGCGTCTATTTCCACGTGGAGAAGGGAAAGATTACAATGGTTTCCACCGACGGTCGTCGATTGTCCTACATTTCAAAAGATATAGAAATCGATAAAGGGAAGGAAGCAAAAGCAATCATCCCCACAAAGGCGATCAATGAACTTAATAGAATCTTGGCACAAGGTGGAACAACAGAAGAAGCCGATGAAGACAGCAAAGTAAAAATAAGCATTGAGCAGAACCAAGTAAACTTCATGGCAGACGATACTGTTTTGATTTCCAGATTAATTGAGGGCCATTTCCCCAACTACGAACAGGTCATTCCCAGAAGTAGTGAGATCAAGCTTAAAATAAGGACCGAAGAACTATTGCAAGCAACTAAGAGAGTTGCGCTTTTGACTACCGAAAAGTCTAACTCGATCAGGTATTCGCTGAAACCGAATAAGCTAATTATTAGTGCCAATACAGAAGGGCTTGGTGAGGCCCGGGACGTTGTTGGAATCGATTATGCTGGAGAGGGGATGGAAATTGCATGTAATCCCCAATTTCTAATCGACGTGTTGAGAAATATTGACTGCGAAGAAGTGTTTTTAGAGCTGACCAACTCCCTCAATCCGTGTTTAATAAGGCCAACAACCGGGGAAGATTACATTTCCATAGTCATGCCTATGAGAATATGATTAATGTATTGAGGTGGATTTGATTCTCAAAAAAGTTTTCTTGGAGAACTTTAGAAACTATCAAAAGTTAATTTTGAATTTTGGCAATGGAGTGAACATTATCTGGGGCAGAAATGCTTCTGGAAAGACGAACATTCTGGAAGCGATGTTGTTCCTAAGGACAACTAAGTCCCATCGAACAGCAGCCTTTAAAGATTTGATCTCCTGGGGCAAGAGGAATTTCTATATAAGGGGTGAAGGAGAGAAAGAAACGGGTCCCATAGTTATTGAGATTGTTTTCCCCGAGAAGGGGGGAAAAACTGATGAAGCTCAATAATAACCCCTTAAGGAGAAGAAGAGATTTAATCGGTCAGATGCCGGTAGTCTTCTTCTCTCCTGAAGATTTACAATTGGTGAAAGGTGACCCCGGTTCAAGAAGACGTTTTCCTGAACACTTTACTCTGTCAGATTTCGAAGAGGTATGTTGTAGTTCTTCAGAAGTATCAGCGAATTCTTTTGGAAGGAAACAGTGCTCTCCGCCAGGTGAGGGGGGGCAATCTCAGGAGATCGGTTTTATCAGCCTGGGATGAGCAAGTGGTTCAGTACGGCAACGAGATAATGGTGGCAAGGAGGCAAATTGTAGGGAAATTGAGCGCTGCTTCTTCCCGAATCCGTAAACAGATGACAGGAGGTAGTGAAGATTTGAGATTGAGCTATCGAACTACTGTTCCCTTTTTTGTCAAGGAGAAGGAGATGGACAGGGTATCATAAGAGACTTGTTAAGAAAAGGGAATACGAAATCTTCCAAGGGATAACCCTGATCGGTCCTCATTGGGACGACATCTCAATTTACTCAAATAGCATAGACCTCCGCCGCTATGGCTCACAAGGTCAAAGCCGCACTTACACCCTGTCACTTAAATTAGCGGAACTGGAACTCATGAAGAGTTTTTTGAGGGGATATCCGATAAGATTGTTTGATGATGTGATGTGCGAGCTCGATAGTGAAGGTCGGCGTTCTTTTTTAAATCTTCCCGATAGGAACGTTCAATCATTTATCACTACTACTGAGCTGGGCGTTCTGGATAGTATCAAGGAGAGAGCTTCTATTTTTGATATAGAGAGGAGAGAACGAGCACAGTGGCATACTTGAGGGAGATAAAAGAAATAGTTCGCCAGACTCTGAAGAAATTTAACCTGGGAGAGGAGAGTCAGAAATTGTTCGCTGTCTGGCAAGAAGAGCTGGGCGAACTGGCCAAGCATGCCCAAATTGGTAAATTTCGAGAAGGCAAATTGTTAGTAGAAGTAGACAATCCTGTCTATATGCAAGAACTGTCGGCAAAAAGGAAATCTATCATGGATAGAGTAAATAAAAGGATGGGCAAAAGATTTATTGTGGAAGTCCGTTTTAGGCTTGGTAAAATAGATAGCAGTAGAAGTGAAAATTAAGACGGGAATGGTAGGCGATTAATCGCAGCGGGATTTCTTCTGAAAAGATGGGTGCTCCTGCTTTTAGGCATAATGTCATGGCGAGCGAGTGAAAGGAGCGTTTCAGTCCGACCCGAAGGGTCGTTGGCAGCGAGAACCCCATGGCAAACCGACGAAGTCGTTGGGAGCCCCAAAGGGGCGTGGCAATCTCCATAATAGAACGGGATTCCTTGACTTTCGCTCGGAATGACACTTCGTGTCCAGTCGCTTCGCTCCCTGGCAATGACTCTCGAGGCCCCAAATCAAAAGTCCTCCCCATCGGGTCGTCGCACAATATTTTGCTTGGAGGAGAATCAGTCGTCCTAGGTTTTTGCCTAAAATTTCTATTGTCTTTGAAATGTTGTAGCGGTGGAGCGAAACTCTGCTTTTTGGAAAGGGAACCTTTATGGCCAGAAGAAAGGTCTTAGTTGTTGATGATGAAAAGTGTGTTGTGGAACTGAGCAAGGATATTCTGGAATCTGCAGGATATAAGGTCGTTCCTGCTTATAATGGTAAGGAGGCACTGGAAAAAGTCTATACTGAATCTCCCGATCTGATTCTTCTGGACATTTTGCTGCCTAAGGTAGATGGATATCAGGTCTGCCGGGATATAAGAAAAGACCTCCTCCTGGCCAATATCCCCATTGTTCTGTTAATAGATAGAGGAAAAGAGAGAGATGAAATTAAGGGATTGGGCATCGCTGCTGATGACTACATAGTAAAGCCTTTCAGGCCGGGTGTTCTCTTGGCTAGGGTGAAGATGGTGCTCAAACGCAGACTCCGAAGCTTGGAAGCAAACCTCTCACGCGCCTCCCCGGGAATACTGCAATCATCGATGAGATCGAGGAACATATCGACAGCGACAGACTTTTCGCAGTGCTTTATTTTGGCCTCGACAATTTTGAGCCTTTTAACGACAGGTATAGCTTCGAGTTGGGGGATAAAGTAATCCAGCAGATAGCTAGGATAATTATCAAACATATGAAGGAACTGGGCAATGCTGAAGATTTTATCGGGCATATTGGCGGAGACGACTTCGTCGGCATTACTACTCCGGATAAAGTCGATTCCATTTGTTCTGCGATTATTAAGTCGTTTGATAAGGAGATTCCCAAATTCTATTCACCAAAAGACCGAACCAAAGGATACATCACTGGTAAAGACAGACAGGGAAAGATAAATAATTTCCGATAATGTTAATAAGCATCGGTGTAGTAACCAATACGAAAAGGAGATTTGGCCATAAGGGACAGTTTGCAACAGTAGGTGCTGAGATAAAGAAGTATGCAAAATCTCTTGAGGGAAGTAATTACGTAATAGATAGAAGAGCAAGATAGAACCAAATAATATATAAAACAAAAGGTAAATTCTTTGATAAATTCCCTAAAAGTTCAAAAAGTGTCACCGTCGAGTTACGGGAAAATACTATATTTTCAGCACTATCTGGGTAGAAATTGCCATAATTGATTGGGAGGAGTGGTGTGGCAAAGCAGAAGATTTTAGTGGTTGATGATGAACCAGACCTTGTGGAAATGGTAAAAGACGTTCTAGAACGGAATGATTATTCGGTCATTTCGGCGGGCAATGCTGATCTTGCTATCAAGAAGGTCAGAGAATCTAGGCCCAACCTCATAATTTTAGATTTGAATCTCCCGGGTATCGGAGGAATAGAGGTTTGTCGTATTTTGAAGCAAGATAAGGAAACAAGTTCTATTCCCATTATTATGGTGACTGTAAAATCGACTGAGACTGAAAAAATTGCTGGGTTGGAGGCAGGAGCTGACGACTATATGACCAAGCCCTTCAGTACAGGCGAACTGGTGGCGAGAGTGAGGGCTGTTCTGAGAAGGATTGTGTATGCAGGCGAGGAAGGAGAGGTTTTGGTGTCCGGAGATATTAAGGTCGATTCAACTGAACACATGGTATATGTGAAGAATAAACAAATCAACTTTACACCAAAAGAGTTTAATCTGCTTTATATGTTAATAAAGAAAAAGGGCAAAGTACTGAGCAGAACTTTTCTCATGGAAAATATCTGGGGCTATGAATATGTTGGTGGTACAAGAACTGTGGATGTTCACGTGCGCCATTTGAGGGAGAAGTTGGGTGAAGAGGCGAAGAAGATAGAAACTGTGGAAGGTGTAGGTTATAAATTGGTTGATGAAGATTGACCATTCAAATTCCCTCAGGAGTATTCTGGAGCCAGAAGACTGTAGGGTGTATTCGGCAGAAAGCGGGGAAGAGGCACGGGGAGAAGTATCTAAATTGAGGGCTGACTTGATCATTCCGGACATAATAATTGCCAATGTGGTATGCCACATGTAAGATCTTAAAGGCCGACGACCAGACGAGTCCTATTCCAATTATAATACTGAGTATTAAACCTTCGATTGAAGATAGTATTACGGGACTAAATATAGAAGCAGATGATTACATTGGTAAACTTTTTGATCCTGGTGAGTTAGTGGCAAGGGCGGGAGTAGTGTTAAGGGGCTATGGACACTCGCCCATTTCTGGAAGCGAGAGAAGCTGACCCTTTCGCTCTTTTAAGACTTTTTTGGAAGACCCTCCGACACATGTCGGGGGGTTTTATTTTGGCACCTTTTCGTTCCGCTAAAACCGGAACGGAGATTCGAAATTGATTTATAATTTCGAATCGGTAAATTTCGATTTTCGAATCTCTTCTAAATGAATTGGAATAATGGGGGAAAAAGGGCTTTTCGGGAAACCCTTTAAGGGGGATTTCTCTTGACAAATGAGGGTTAAAAAAGGTAAAATAAATTTGAAAAATCGAAATTTGTTGCTGTTAAATTTTATTTTTTATGTTTTTATGCATTGGGAATGACCAAATAATTGATACGAGAAAAATAGTTATGATCGTTGATGTGGAAAAGGCGAAGGCGGGGCGATTTTCCAGTTTAAAGCAAAAGGCGAGAGCAGTGATATTACTTGAGGACGGCTCCTTCCGCTTATCAGGAATCAGTGCTCGAGCTCTGAGTAAAAGAATCGAGAGATTGGGAGGTATATAGTAGGAAGATGGCATCAGGAAAGGGTGAGTATACTGCTGATAAGATTCAGGTTCTGGAGGGACTGGAGTCGGTTCAGAAGAGGCCGGCTATGTATATAGGAACAACAGGCCCAATGGGGTTGCACCATTTAGTAGAGGAGGCTGTAGATAACAGTATCGATGAGGTTTTAGCCGGCTATTGCAGAAATATTGATGTTACGATTCGTCAGGATAATAGTGTCTGTGTGATGGACGATGGTCGGGGTATTCCGGTCGATATTCATCTTGGTGAGAAGAAACCAGCTGTGGAAGTTATTATGACCAAGCTCTTTGCTGGTGCGAAGTTTGATAAAAAAGTCTATAGAGCAGCCGGTGGGCTTCACGGGGTGGGAATTTCAGTAGTAAACGCCCTTTCCGAATGGCTGGAGGTGGAAGTTTATAGAGATGGGAAGATTTATAAACAGTCGTATCATCGAGGTAAACCGGATTATGAGCTAAAGGTTGTGGGGACAACTGATGATCGAGGGACCAAGATAACTTTTAAACCAAACCCTAAGGTGTTCACGGAGAGTGTGACTTTCGATTTCGACATTCTCTCGAACCGCTTGCGTGAACTGGCATTTTTGAATCCCGGCACTACCATAAATATTTATGACGAGCGGGAAGACAAACAGCACTCTTTCTCTTACGAGGGAGGGATCAGTTCTTTCGTAAGATATTTAAATGCTAATAAGAATGTTCTTCATAAGAGCCTTATCTACTTCGCTCGAGAGAAAGAAGGGATAAGCACGGAGATTGCCCTCCAGTATAATGATAGTTACACCGAAAATATCTTCACCTTTGCTAATAATATTAACACTAAAGAAGGTGGTACTCACCTTATCGGCTTTAAAAGTTCTCTAACCAGAGTGATCAATGATTACATAAAGCGAAATGCTGCCTTGAAGGACAAACAGGGGGCACTTTCCGGGGAGGATGTGCGTGAGGGGCTGACTGCAGTAATTAGTGTGAAGGTGCCCGAACCGCAATTTGAGGGTCAGACCAAGACTAGGCTTGGTAATTCTGAGGTGAAGGGAATTGTCGAATCTGTAGTTGGTGAATACCTGAGCGCTTTTTTAGAAGAGAATCCTTCTATTGCCAACAAGATTGTAGAAAAATCGATCACGGCAGCACGAGCCAGGGAAGCTGCCAGAAAGGCACGTGAACTGACCAGGAGAAAAGGTGTGCTGGATAGTGCTTCCCTGCCTGGGAAATTGGCGGATTGCATAGAGAGGGATCCCTCATTGTGTGAATTATATATAGTTGAAGGCGATTCTGCAGGAGGAAGTGCAAAACAGGGAAGGGATAGGGCCTTCCAGGCTATCCTTCCCTTAAAGGGGAAGATACTAAATGTCGAGAAGTCGCGGTTAGACAGGGTGCTTTCCAATGAGGAGATCCGAAACATAATTGCTGCTGTAGGAAGCGGCATTGGTGAAGAGGAGTTTAACCTGAAAAGAGTCCGGTACCATAAGATCATTATTATGACGGATGCCGACATTGATGGGGCCCATATCCGTACTCTGCTTTTGACCTTTTTCTATCGGCAGATGCGCCTTCTGATTGAGAAGCGTTATGTATACATAGCGCAACCGCCCCTTTATAGGGTAAAGAAAGGGAATCGTGAAATGTATTTAGGGGATGAAAATGAACTGAATGGATACCTTTTACGCCAGGGTATGCAGGGCATCAGGCTTTTTAAGTTGAAGGATGGTAAAGAAATCTTAGAATACGAACAAGAAAAGATTAAACAAATTCTTCAAGGACTAATGGAGCTGGAAGGGCTCCTTAAGAAAGTTGGAAAGAAAGGAATTGTCTGGGGAAATTTTTTGCAGCTGAATAAATCGGGTAGGCTTCCCCTCTATTCTGTAATAGAGGCTGGTGGGCAGGGTTCTTCGCCTAAGGAGAGGTACTTATATTCAGAGAAAGAGTTGAAAAGTTTCCGGAAAGAGCTTATGGAGAAGGAAAAGAGTACAAGGAAAGGTGAGGCTTGCCCCAGTGAAGAGAAGGGGCCGGAAGTAAAGGACCTCTGGGAGTTAAAAAAGATAGCAGAGGTTGTAGCTAACTTGGAGAAGACAGGTCTCGACATTTCCCGGTATGGCAAGGAGAGCGCCGAGGAAGCCATAAATAGGATAAGATGTAATGGAGAAGAGTTCGATGTCTACAGTTTTGATGAGATGCTGGAGGTGGTAAAGAAGCTGGGGAGAAAGGGGATCAATATACAGAGATATAAAGGGTTGGGAGAGATGAATCCTTCTCAATTATGGGAGACGACAATGGATCCCAAGAGGAGAACCATTGTTCAGGTCCAACTGGAAGATGCCGTAGAGGCAGATAGGATATTCACTACTCTCATGGGGGATAAGGTCGACCCGCGGAAAAATTTTATACAAGCCCATGCTCCTGAAGTGAGAAACTTGGATATATAATGGAAAGAGATAGAGAAGTTCGGTTTGCGTACTAAGAATTCTACTGTTTTCTCAAGCCGAACTTTTTTAGCCTAAAGGAGAGAGGAAGGAAGAGTTGATTTTTCGGTCGCTGGGAATTTTTTACTGCTTGGAAACCGAGGCTTCTGCAGGGCGCAGAATTAAACTCGCCCCGATAAATCCGGGCTCAAACAAAATTCTGCTGGGAAGTGTTATTGTCAGCCTCGTTTCCTCGCTAAAATTCCAATGCTCCTCAAAATCAACTTTTCTCTAAGGGGAGGTAGAAAAAGGATACATAGCTTGTTTTTTCACCAAAATTTCTAATTCTCCTCACGAACTATATTTCCTTAAAAGGGGGAGTAAAGCAAGAAATTAAAAGCTGCTCGCAAACTAACTTTTCTTAGGGAGAGATTATGATGGAAACTTCAGAGAAGATTAAACCGCGAACCATCGAGGACGAGATGAAGGACTCTTATATAGACTATGCGATGAGCGTAATTGTGGGTAGAGCTCTTCCCGACGTGAGGGATGGTTTGAAACCCGTTCACCGGCGTATTCTCTACGCCATGCGGGAGCTCGGTTTACTTCCCAATAAGCCTTATAAGAAGAGTGCCCGGGTGGTGGGTGAAGTGTTGGGCAAATACCATCCCCATGGAGATATGGCTGTATACGATGCTATGGTCAGGATGATTCAGGATTTCTCCTTAAGGTATCCTCTCATCGATGGGCAAGGCAATTTCGGTAGCGTCGACGGTGATATGGCAGCGGCAATGAGGTACACGGAAGTGAGGCTGGCAGACATTGCTTCAGAAATGCTTAGTGATATTAATAAGAAAACAGTCGACTTCGCCCCAAATTTTGATGAGTCTTTAGAAGAACCCGTGGTTCTGCCTGCCAGGGTCCCCAACCTCTTGGTCAACGGTTCTTCAGGTATTGCCGTGGGAATGGCCACCAATATACCGCCCCATAACCTGGGAGAAGTGATTGATGGGATAGTAATGCTTATAGATAATCCCAACATTGAAATTACAGAATTAATGAAAGTAATTAAAGGCCCCGACTTCCCCACCGGTGGAATAATATCTGGTAAGCAGGGGGTAAGAGATGCCTACCGCACAGGCAGGGGTTCGATCCGGTTGAGAGCCGATGTGGACATTGAACAGATTGGTAGTGCCAGGCAAGCTATAGTGGTTAAAGAGCTCCCCTATCAGGTAAACAAGTCTCAGCTTCTGGAGACAATAGCCAATCTGGTAAGGGATAAGAAGATAGACGGTATCAGTAACCTGCGTGACGAATCTGACCGCATGGGGATGCGAATAGTCATTGAACTTAAGCGGGAAGAGAATGCTCAGATTGTGCTTAACCAGTTATTCAACCATACGCAACTTGAGACCACTTTCGGAGTAATCACGCTTGCCTTGGTAAATAATGTTCCCAGAATATTGAACTTGAAGGAAATACTCTCCCAATACCTCGAATACCGAAAAGAGATCGTTACCCGGCGCACGAGGTTTGAATTGGAAAAGGCCGAAGAGCGAGCTCACATTTTGGAAGGATTAAAGAGAGCGGTGGAAAATTTGAATAGAGTGATTACTATTATAGAAAAATCGAAAGACGCGGAGAAGGCAAGAGAGTCCTTAATGGAAAATTTCAAATTCAC
Source organism: bacterium (assembly GCA_046759165.1). Lineage (GTDB taxonomy): Bacteria > UBA6262 > WVXT01 > WVXT01 > WVXT01 > JBHIBS01. Next base: position 43,808 of record JBHIBS010000006.1, read on the forward strand.
TAGAGCCCAGGCCCAAGCGATTCTCGATATGAGGTTGCACCAATTGACCGGCTTGGAGCGGGACAAGATATTGGAAGAGTATGTAGAATTGATTAAGAATATAGAGCAGTTGAAAGCGATTCTTGCTACTGGGAAAAAGGTCGTGGACATTATCAGGAAAGAATTAATGAGTGTAAAGGAAAGATACGGAGACAAGCGGAGAACCAAGATTAAGGCTCAGGCCGTAGAAATGGATATAGAAGACCTCATTCCTGAGGAGGATGTAGTTGTCACTATCTCCCACGCTGGCTATGTCAAGCGGCTCCCTGTGTCTACATATCGTGCTCAGCGCAGGGGAGGGAGAGGGATTACTGGAATGGTGACTAGGGAAGAGGATTTTATAGAGAACATATTTATCACCACAACGCACAGCTATATGCTATTTTTCACTAATCTGGGAAAAGTCTATTGGTTGAAAGTTTATGAGATTCCAGAGGCGACTCGAACTGCAAAAGGGAAGGCCATTGTAAATCTAGTTAGGCTATCTTCTCCGGGAGAGTCGATTACAGCTATGGTACCTGTAAGAGAGTTCGTTAAAGAGGAAAAGAAGTATCTGTTGATGGTAACTTGCAATGGAGTGATAAAGATGACGCCCTTGAAGGAATATTCGAATCCCCGCAGGGGCGGTATTATAGCCATAAAACTGGGCAAAAGAGATAGTCTCATCGATGTCAAGCTTACTACTGGCAAAGAAGAGGTAATTATCGGCACCAGAAAAGGCAAGGCCATCCGTTTTGGCGAAGAGGAAATGCGTTCCATTGGTCGTACGGGACAGGGAGTAAGAGGTATAAGACTGGGAGAAGGGGATGGAGTGGTCGGTATGGAGATCGTGAACAAAGGTGATAGACTCCTAACTGCCACATCCAATGGTTATGGAAAGAGGACGCATGTGGATAAATATAGGCTACAGGCACGAGGGGGCAAGGGCGTGATTAACATAATAACTGACCAAAGGAACGGTGAGGTAGTGGGAATAAAAAGGGTCACTGATGGGGATGATGTAGTGTTAGTTACCTCCCGGGGTCTATTCATACGTCAACCCGTAAGAGGCATTCGACTCATAGGCAGGAGTACCAAAGGTGTGAGGCTAATCAGACTTAAGGAAGAGGACAGATTGGTTGCTATTGCTGAGGTGGCCAAAGAGAACGAGGAGAAAGTGTGAAGAAGTTTGAAGTAATTGATCATACAGCAGATATGGGGATTAAAGCATATGGTAAGGATCTGGCCGAGCTATTTACAAGTGCAGCCTGTGGGATGGCAAGTTTGATTACAGATTTGGAGAAGGTTAGCCCCAAAGATTCAGAGGATATCTCGTTGAAGGCAGATAATAGAGAGGAGCTTCTGGTCTCCTGGCTGAATGAGATACTCTATCTTTTCGCCTCAAAGAGCATGCTGTTCTCAAAATTTGAGGTTTCAGAGATAGATGAGAAACATCTGAGGGCAAAGATATTTGGAGAAGAGCTCGATACTACAAGACACAAGGTCAAAATAGAGTTTAAGGCCGCTACCTACCACCAGCTAAGAATTTCAAAGCTAAGAGGAGATAATTCTACTCTCCCTAAGGGAATCTTGCAGGCAGTAGTAATATTCGACATTTAGAACGAGAATACTATGGCAGAAGAGTGGCATCGAATATTGAAGAAGATTGATGACTATAGGTGGCTACTTCCTAAGAAAGAAGGGATGAGGGTGCCCGGATTGATCTATGCCAATGAAAGGATACTCGACCACATCAGGATGGATAGAACACCTGTCCAGGTAGCCAATGTGGCCCATCTTCCTGGAATTGTGGGCAAATCGATGGCCATGCCAGATATACACTGGGGCTATGGGTTTGCCATTGGTGGAGTGGCAGCAATGGACATCGCTTCTGGAGGGGTAATTTCCCCCGGAGGTGTAGGCTATGACATCAATTGTGGAGTGAGACTTCTCAGAACCAATTTGAAGGAAAAGGACGTTCGTCCAAAACTTCAAGATTTAATCTCTACACTGTTCGTAAACATTCCTTCAGGAGTGGGTTCTAAGGGAAGGATAAAGCTCTCCTCTCGAGAGGTAATGGAAGTTCTGGAGAAGGGCAGCCAGTGGGCCATAAAGAGAGGTTACGGGCTTCCCGAAGATGCTCCACATACTGAGGAGAAGGGCTCCATGGATGGTGCCGATGCCACCAAGGTGAGCCAGAGAGCCTTAGAAAGGGGAAGACAGCAGCTGGGCACATTGGGGGCAGGAAACCATTTTCTGGAGATTCAAGTTGTGGAGGAGATATACGACGAAGAGGTAACTAGAGTTTTCGGTATATTTCCTGGGCAGATCACGGTGATGATCCATACCGGCTCGAGAGGGCTCGGTTATCAAATTTGTGACGATTACCTCAGGGTAATGGGGAACGCTGTAAGAAAATATAACATCAGTCTTCCCGATCGCCAACTGGCCTGTGCGCCAGTAGAGTCGGAGGAAGGTCAATACTACCTAAGGGCAATGAGGTGCGCAGCTAATTATGCTTGGGCAAATAGGCAGTGTATAATGCATTGGACAAGAGAGACTTTCGAAAGGGTCCTTAAGGTCACTCCCAAAGACCTGGGAATGGTGCTCATATACGATGTAGCACACAATATCGGAAAGATTGAAGAACACGTCATGGAGGGAAAGAAGAGAACGCTCTGCATTCATAGAAAGGGTGCAACCAGAGCCTTTCCGGCAGGACATCCTGACGTGCCCGAGGATTATAATGGTGTAGGACAGCCGGTTATTATTCCAGGGACAATGGGATCCAACTCCTATGTCCTGGTGGGGACTCAGAGAGCTATGCAGGAGACATGGGGAAGTACATGCCACGGTGCGGGGAGAGTGATGTCCAGAACAAAAGCTTTACACTCGGTTCGCGGCGAACAGTTACAGAGGGAGCTGAGAGACAGAGGGATCATTATTCAGGCAAAAGGATACAAAACATTGGCAGAAGAAGCGCCTAGCGCTTATAAGGATGTCGATGAAGTAGTGGATGTCTGCCACAATGCAGGTATTTCTAGGAAAGTAGCCAAAACGAGACCAATTGGGGTGATTAAAGGATAAGATGCTCGATTTGAAATTGATCAGGGAAAATATAAAAAAGGTCAAGAGGAGCCTAAAAGAGCGGGGAGAAAAGATTTCTCTCGACGAACTTCTCCAGCTGGATGAGCAGCGGAGGAAAATTTTAGTTGAAGTGGAAGATTTGAAACATAGAAGGAATGCGGCTTCGGAAGAGATAGGAAAATTGAAGAGGGAAGGGAAGGAAGTCAAAGAATTGATTGGGGAGATGAGGAGAGTTTCTGAGCATATAAAAGAGTTGGATGATAAGATAGGAGAACTTCAGGGGAAGACAAGAAGTCTTCTTTTGATGATCCCGAACTTACCGCACGAATCTGTGCCTGTGGGAAGAACGCCTGAGGATAATAAGGTTGTGAGAGAAGGGAAACCGGAGAAGAAAAGGTTCAATTTTGAGCCTCGTGAACACTGGGATGTCGGGGAAAGTTTGGGAATCCTCGATTTCCCCCTCGCCTCCAGGATTTCAGGTTCCAGGTTTGCCCTCCTCAGGGGAGAGGGAGCGAGGCTGGAAAGGGCACTGATTAATTTCATGCTTGACCTACATACTAAAAGAGGGTATAAGGAGGTACTGCCGCCCTTTATGGTAAGCGGTGAGAGCATGATGGGAACAGGCCAGCTGCCCAAGTTTTCGATAGAACTTTACAGGTGCAAAGACGATGACCTCTATTTGATTCCCACTGGTGAAGTGCCTCTGACCAATCTGCACAAGAATCAAATTCTAAGGGGAAAAGACTTACCTTTGAATTATGTGGCTTATACACCATGTTTCCGTAGAGAGGCTGGTTCTTATGGGAAGGACACCAAAGGATTGATTAGGAATCACCAGTTTAACAAGGTTGAACTGGTAAAGTTCACCAGGCCCGAAGATTCTTACGGTGAATTGCAAGTTCTGGTCAGCGATGCTGAGAAGGTTTTACAATTATTGGAAATCCCTTACCGGATTGTAGCTCTCTGCACAGGTGATTTAGGGTTTGGGGCAGCCAAAACTTACGACTTGGAAGTCTGGATGCCTGGGGAAAACAGGTGGAGGGAAGTGTCCTCTTGCAGTAACTTTACAGATTTTCAGGCGAGGAGAATAAATATTAAGTATAGGAAAGAAAGAACCCTAACGCCCGAATATGTTCATACGTTAAATGGTTCTGGGCTCGCCATCGGTAGGACCTTTGCTGCTATCTTAGAGAATAATCAAACTGAGAGCGGGACGGTAATTATTCCTAAAGTTCTCCAGCCCTATATGAATGGATTGGAGATAATTGATAGGAGATAAAATGGGCAAGGAAGAGTGGAAAGTTAATAGTAAGGTGAAGATAATTTTGAGCAGGAACTGGATTGATATGTCTAAACTTTTAGTGAATACAGTGAGGAATACAGTCTGTGTTAAAGGGGAACTATCCTTTACCGGGGATAAAGTAGACGAACATAGTGAATTCGTAGTCTCCAATCAACTGAAGAAGGTCGAGAGGGAGATCTTGGCTCTCCGTGAGGTAAGACATGTCCAATGGAAGCTCGTTGGGTGGCGAAAATCGAAGAATAAATGGCAAAAAGAAGGATTCAAACCTTCAGTGGAGAAGAAGGAGTAAGTGGAAGGGTGGCCGAGCGGTTGATGGCGCTGGTCTTGAAAACCAGTTTCCGAGTAATCGGAACGTGAGTTCGAATCTCACCCCTTCCGTTCGTTGCCCAAACAGGAACAGAGATTCGAAATTTGGGATGGAGGAGCAAGCGAAACTTTTGGGGGGGACCTTCATTGTTGAAAGTGCGAACAGGTAAGGGACTAAGATAAGGGTAAGAGTTGGGGTTAGGGAGTGAGATGGATAAGGTTAAGTCGAAGAAAATAATTAAAATTCTCATAAGAAACGGTCACGCACTTTTCCGGAAAGGTTTGGGGACAACACGCCAGTCTGGATATTCCGGGCAGAGCAGCGGTGCTTGTCTCGGCAATAGCCATGGTCGAAAAATAAGAAATCAAGCGAGCATGGAAAGAATTCCGCCCTGATCAGATGGTAGGTATCAGCCGGGAGATAGAAGACTTGATAACGGGCAAGAAAGACTGGCTGTCTACATTCTTCCTAATGAAGAAATAAGAAGAGAAGATTCCAAAACTGGAGAAGATTAGAAAGAGATAGTAAAATATTTTTTTCTTGACAAATTCAGCTAAAATTTGTTATTTTAATTGGGCAAAAGTCGAGTGTTCTAAGCGTAAAAGTGCAACTAAACTGCTTACTTAGACCCCAAAACCTCATCTGATGTTCATGAATTCTCTGCAATTCTCCGTCCTTCCCACCGGGCTTTGAATGCCAGTCCTTTTAGGGTAAAAAATGGAGAAGAACAAGAGAAAAAAACTTTTCTACTGTAAGAGATGCACAGGTAAATTTTCGAAAGATTTTGTGAAAAGACTGGATGGATATTATATTTGTTTAACCTGTGCCGGGATTGAAGAATTTCTAAAGGATAAAACTTTTTCTGATTATCCCTTTAATGGGGGCAGGGATAAGGTCCGGGATTAGGTGTTTGGGTTTGGAGAATTTCTTGTAAGTATACCGGAAACTCCGAAAGGGTAAACCCTGAGAAATTAGGGGACACAAAACAACGGGGCTTGAATGCTAGCCGCGCTGCCGAAGAGTTTCTTAGTAACCGGTTTTACTATCCGGCAGGGGTGGATAGGGAAATCGGTTTATTTTTTTGGCGAGAAGATGGTTGAGTTTACCGGGAAGAAAATGAAGTTACTTCTTTTCTTGGCACTTTGGGTTTTTGCAGCATTCTCCAATTTTAACCGTTCATATGCCGAACAACTGACCATTCAGCCAGGAGCGGGAGATGGGAAGGACAGTTACATTTCTCAGCGTGGTTATGAGGAAGACAAGAACTTTGGTGATAGCGAAGGCATATATGTGGGATACGACGATTGTGAACGGAGTCTAATTCAATTCGATTTAGTGTTGATACCCCCCAATGCCTCTATCTCCTATGCAGAATTATATCTCTATTTGATGGGCTCTTATGATGACCAGGAAACAGAGATTTATGTACATAGAATTACAAATTTCTGGAAGGAACAGGAAGTAACCTGGAAGGAAAGATACCGAGAAAAGAGATGGGATTCACAAGGAGGCGATTTTGACTGGACAGTAGAGAGTTCGGTCTCTCTTATGGGCAAGAGTTCTGGTTGGGTCTCTTGGGATGTGACAAGGACAGTAAAGGGCTGGTTTAATCGAGAGTATATCAACTTTGGATTTTTACTTAATCAGGACATTAATAACAGGAACGAGAATCGATTTCTGTCAAGCGATACCCGCTGGGAGGATTATCGTCCCAAATTAGTGATATCTTATAAGTTAATTGAAACTCCTGCTGAGCCGGTTCCTTCTGTCAGAGTTTACCCCAATCCCTTCAAACCTACTGCGGGTCACAGTGAGGTAAAATTTATTAACCTTCCCTCAGGTGCTTCAGTGAAAATATTTTCTATTGGTGGTGCGATAATTGCAACACTTCAAGAAAAAAACGGGAAAGCAAATTGGGATGTAAGAGATAACGAAGGAAAGAAAGTGTCAAGTGGTTTCTATCTCTATCTTATTGAGAGTGAGAGAGAGCGTCGATACGGGAAAATAGTAATTCTCAGATGACACTGAAAAATGGCAATGGGGAAAATTGTAACATTAACTTTCTTTCTACTTTTTCTTTCGGTTGGGCGACCTTCTTCTTCCCCTGCTGTTACTACAGGATTCGACTTCCTTAAAATGGGGGTGGGGGCCCGACCTCTCGCCTTGGGTGAAGCTTATGTGGCATTAGCTGATGATATTAGTGCAATTTACTGGAATCCAGCCGGGCTTGTTCAGTTAAGGCGACAGGGAATGGGTTTTACATATAACAAATGGTTTGAAGATATTGGGTACCATTTTTTCGGTTATGCCCATCTACTTAACGATTCGGTTTTTGCCGCCAGTTTTTACTATTTAGGTGCAGAAAATATTGAGGGTATCGACTACGAAAATAAGCCCACCGGTAAGTTTAATGTGTACGATCTCGCTGTAGCCTTTTCCTATAGTAGAAAAATGACCGATAAACTATCGGCGGGATTAAATTTTAAATTTATCAGGGAGAAACTGGAGGACGAGGTTGCCAATGCCTTTGCATTCGATTTGGCAGCCCTTTACAGGACTGGAATAAACAATTTAAGCTTGGGCCTGAATATCCAGAATATCGGAACAAAAATAAAATTCATTAAAGAATCGGCCAGTTTGCCTCTAAATTATAAGTTTGGGCTGGCTTATAAATTATTTCCTATTTATCCCGTGATATTAACCTTAGATTTTAACAAATTGGTGAACAAGGACATCTATTTCAGTTCAGGTGCTGAATGCTGGATTGGAGACTATGTTGCGGTGAGAATTGGACAAAAATTTGATCTCAACATAGAGGATGAACTGAGATTTGGGTTAGGTTTAATGGTGGAAAATTTGCGGTTAGATTATTCTTATACACCTCATAAAATTCTAGGAGACACGCATCAGTTTAGCATTGGTTTCTATTTTGGAAGGCCTAAAATAGAGAAAGTTAAAATCTATAAAGAGAAAAAGGCAAGGATCGCTTCCCTTTATGAAGAGGGTATGGCATACTTCAATCGTAAACAGTATATCCAGGCAATTGCGAAATTTAGTGAAATTTTACGATTAGATCCAGAAAATAAAAAAGCACTAAACAAGATGAAAAAAGCAAATCGGCTCCTTATGGAGAAAAAATAAGTTAGTGGGTAAGGGAGTAAAGAACGTAGATATCCTGATTGTGTATGATAGGATTGACCTTGTAGAACCACATTTAGGTGCGGTAATGATGATTGACTATTGTTCACTGAAGCTTGTGGAAGACTTACTAAAGAAGGGAACCTCCGTCTCTATATAAACCTTTCTTGGACATGGGGAAATTGGTCACAGTGATCGAAGAAGTGCAAAGGCAAAAAGGGACTTACCCCACCCCAACAGACAGCGAATCTCCTCGCAGCTGATGCCGAAAGAGGTCACCGAGAAAACCTTTCAGATATGATTGAGATATGAAGAATACAGAACAGTTCCAGTTAGCACAATTAAAGCGGGTTATGAAAGAGAACTCTGAAGAAGAGGAAGAAAGATGAAATTAATGGGTAATCTCTTTCTATTTATAATATTGTTTCTCTCGGTCGCTACTCAACCTGCCCATTTAGAAGATTTAGGGATAAAAGAAGAGAGATACTATTTTGAAGAAGGTCTCAAGTATTATAGAGCGAAAAACCATGAGCTTGCGCTAGAAAATTTTCTGCAAGTACTGGAATTAAATCCAAAGAATAAATTAGCCCTGAAATACCTGAATAGGGCAAGAGATGAACTTAAGAGAAGAAAAGAGCAGGAACTTCTCAATCAGGCTATTAAAGATTATCAGGATCAGAATTATGAAGTTGCTCTGGATAAGTTTGCGCGGGTTTTGGATTTGGACCCAAAAAACACTGAAGCGATAGACTACATACAAAAGATTAAGGAAGAAACCAGTCTCATCGAGAGGGTAAAGAGTAAAGTTATAAGTGAACAGGAGAGACGCAAGGCAGAAAGGCCAGTAATCGAGGAAATATCCAAGATGGCTCAGGACATTGAAGAGATTAAAAGAGAAGTTGCTAAAGCGAAAGAAGATTTAGGGATAAAAGAAGAGAGATACTATTTTGAAGAGGGTCTCAAGTATTACAGAGCGAAAAACTATGAGCTTGCGCAAGAAAATTTTCTGCAAGTACTGGAATTAAATCCAAAGAATAAATTAGCCCTGAAATACCTGAATAGGGCAAGAGATGAACTTAAGAGAAGAAAAGAGCAGGAACTTCTCAATCAGGCTATTAAAGATTATCAGGATCAGAATTATGAAGTTGCTCTGGATAAGTTTGCGCGGGTTTTGGATTTGGACCCAAAAAACACTGAAGCGATAGACTACATACAAAAGATTAAGGAAGAAACCAGTCTCATCGAGAGGGTAAAGAGTAAAGTTATAAGTGAACAGGAGAGACGCAAGGCAGAAAGGCCAGTAATCGAGGAAATATCCAAGATGGCTCAGGACATTGAAGAAATAATTAAAAGAGAAGTTGCTAAAGCGAGATTGGAAGGACCAAAGGAATTGCCTCCAGGAATTTCTGAAAAGAGGCCCTCAATTATGCGCATTCTGTTTCCGCCATTTCTTCTTTTCGGTGGAGTGCTTATCGTGGTGTTGTTTGCATATAAGGGACTGATTTCAAAAAGGCGAGGATTGACGGATAAAAACCTAAAGCTACTGGAGGATCTCAACAAGACTGCCACTACTACTGAGCACAAGGGAGAAATCTTGGACACTCTTCTTAAGGCTTTCATGGAGACAGTCGAAGCAAAGTCAGGGGCATTATTGATCGTTGAAGATAAGACAGCCGATTTAGTCTTGGCAGCCGGGGTAGAGCTTAGACCCGACATCCCCAAGGACCTGAGGTTTAATAAGGAGAGCACTGTTGTCGCTGAAATAGCAAGAATTACAAGTCCAACTTCTGCAGCCGAGGTTTTGAAAGGTTCTACATATGACAATTTATTACTGTTCAAGAAGAAGCCACCCAGGCACCAGTCTTTCTTGCTTGTTCCACTAACTTACAAGAATCGGAATGTGGGGCTGGTTCTCTTAAATTCTAAAAGGTACAAAAGAAATTTTCTACGAGAAAATCTAGGGATAATAGAAACGCTGGCGAGTCAGGCTGCAATAATTGTTGCCAACATTGCCTATGATCGCCAGGTAATTATGGACGGTTTGACCGGTCTTTATGTACATTGGTTCTTCTACCAATGTCTCGAGAAAGAGATCTCTCGAGCTGAGCGCCAAGATTTATCCTTGGCTCTACTAATGCTGGATCTGGACAATTTTAAGCAGTTCAATGATACCTACGGTCATCCTATGGGGGATAAAGCTTTAGTAAAAGTTGCTGAGAATCTTAAAAATGACCTCCGCCATATCGATACGATTGCTCGTTATGGAGGAGAGGAATTCGCCATAATTTTGCCTGGAGTGGATGAAAAATTAGCTTTCAGAACAGCTGAGAGGATCAGGAAGGGTCTCGAAAGTTATCGCTTTCAAGTGGCTAATGGGCAATTTCGACTGACCTTGAGTATTGGAATTTCTATCTATGAGAAGGGCTTAAGTGCTGAGGAGATGGTGGAGAGGGCAGACAAAGCGCTATACTGGGTTAAACAGCATGGCAGGAACCAGGTGAAGTACTGGAGAAGTCTCTTCGGCGGCTAGTTTAAAATATACGGTTGGAATGTTTCTATTTTATATCAGGCAGCTTAGTGAGTTTAGAGTGACCACCATGGACTATCTCCGGTGGTTTTTATTATTTAGAAAAATGTTTAAATGTGGTAGAAAATTACATTACCTATTTATGATTCTTGGTTCTAATTCAAGTTTCTTAACCGAGAGCTACCCAAGTGGCTGAAGGGGCGGGTTTGCTAAA
>JBHIBS010000007.1:0-54200 GCA_046759165.1 bacterium
GATTGACCTCTGGGTAAGGAGAAAGTTTACCCAAAGGGGATAGTTTCATATATGTGACCTATTGGGGGAGAGTATAGGTAACAAAACAATTGTGTACTATATTAACTGTAATTAATACATAAGATTATAGGCGAGGTTTAAGAATGTGGTGAGATGAAAAACGAAAGTGAAATCTATAGTCCAGATTAAAATGTGGACTTTAATAAGATAAATAAGGTAAGGATTATCATGCAGTGTAGTCGTTGGAAAATCATCGGAATAGCGTTCCTCGCTCTTAGCCTGTTCTTACAGGTCGGGCTGGTTTTTGTCTCAAATACCAGTGCAGCCGGTTCAGACAGCCTGACTCTGCGAGTGACGTGCGATGGTATTCCACCAGCATCAATTATGGATTTGGTAGCTTCGCCGGGGATAAATGTAGGGGAGATTGCTTTGGCTTGGACTACGCCTGGTGATAATGGTTGGGTTGGACGTCTGCCAGGTTATCCTTACAAAGTGAAGTACGATACTCGCAGTGTGGCTGAGTTGGGCGGCACAACGACTAGCTGGTGGAATCTGGCAGCTAATGAATGGCCTCAAGGCTGGTCTGCTCTCGACCCAGGCGAATGGGACGATGATCCTACTCTTCATTATCTGGCTGGACTGACACCAGGAATCACTTACTATATTGGTATTCGCGCCATTGATAAAGTGGGCAATGAGGCGCTGAATAATAATGTGGCAAGTGCAATGGCGAAAGAAGATGATACGACTCCTCCGGCGGCGGTGACAGATTTGGTAGCCACGCCAGGGGTGGGAAATGACAGGATAGATTTGTCCTGGACAGCTCCAGGGGATGATGGATGGCAGGGGATGGCAACAAAATATATCATTAAGTATGCCACTTATAACATCAATGCTGGTAATTTCGGAAGTATAACCGATGTTAAGGAGAGAAGTGTCACTGTGAGCGGAGGTGGTCCCGATAGTGAGACAATAACAGGTTTGGCGAGTGATACTCTCTACTACTTTGCTATAAAAACGGAAGACGAAGTTCCCAATGTTTCGGATATCTCCAATATTGCCACTGCTAAGGCTGGAGAGGATAGTCTGCCACCGAGAGAACCTGCGGGGATTAAGGGAATTCTAAGCGCCGATCGAAAAACGATGAGCATAAGCTGGAGTGTAGTAACTAAGAATGAAGATGGAACGCCCTGCGAAGACCTGGCTGGATACAATATCTATCGGGCTTCGTTTCTGGATGGCGAGTATATTTTGGTGGATTCTGTTGCCGAGGGAGAGTCTTTAGTCTGGGCAGATCCAGAAAATGTCAAAGGACAAACCTTCTATTATATGGTTAGGGCTAAAGATACTTCTGGCAATCTCAGCAAGATTTCAATGATTGCCGATTCTTCAGTAGATATGAATATAATCGCTATTAATGGTGAAGACATGTTAACTCGTATAGTTATTCCAAAAGAGATTAGGCAAATTCTTTACAAGGAGACCAACTCCTACGGCGACGACGTGATAATAGAGGTCTTAAGAAGCCAAGAAGAAGAGAATGGAAGAGTAATCAAATCTTACAGTTTCATAGCCAGTGAAGGACAGAGCGGAAAAGAGATAAAGGACTTCGTTTTTGCCAAACCACTAGCCGAAATAGTTCTTAATTACGAAGTTGAGGATGGACATGTAAAAGGAGCCTCATCAGTTCCAGAAAACCGTGCATCTGAACAATTGGCTCTCTTCTGGTTCAATGGTTTAGAGTGGATTAAATTGGGAGGCAAGGTAGATGAATCTTTGCGCCTTGTAAGTATAAAGTCGAAACGAATTGGTAAGCTTATGATTAAGATGTCTTTCCAGGCCACCTCATTTGGAATCGAATCTATACAACCGGATAAGATATTCACTCCCAATGGAGATGGCTGGAACGACTTCTTTGAGATTCAATATGCCAATCCCAAGGATGGCTTTGTAAGTGGTAAGATTTACGACCTCAGGGGCGCTCTGGTGGCAGAAATGGAGAAGGAAGCAAGTGAGGAAACTCTAAGATGGGATGGGAAAGATGCGAATGGCAATCCCGCCCCAGGCGGTGTCTATATTTATCAAATTGAAGTAACTGGTCCTGAGGAGAAAGTGATCAATGGGACAGTGGTGGTGGCAAGATAAGGGAAGAGGGCACCATAAACGGTGCCTGGCCAGATCTGGGTTGGTCGACCTTTCCCGACCCCGTTCCGGTTTCGGAACGAGGCGGGTGAGGGAAAGGAGTAAAAAATGGTAAGAATTAACCATTTAGTTAAGGTTATCTTGCTCTTGTCTGTTTTCTTCATCTTGGAATGCGCGCAATTGGGAGGAAGGACAAAGGAGTATTATAGAGGCTATGTTGATGGAACATTTCGTGCAACTTCGTTCGAGATTATTAAAATCCGACCAGATGAGATATTTACTCCCAATGGCGATGGCTGGAATGACTATTTTGAAATTCAATATACCAACCCATATGATGCTTTGGTAAGCGGTAAGATTTACGACCTTAAGGCAAGATTGGTCGCCAATATGAAAAAAGGTGAAGACAACGAGAAACTCATTTGGGATGGAAATGACCTTAACAACAATCCTGTAACAGGTGGTTTATATATTTATCAAGTTGAAGTTTCTGGCCCTGAAAATAAAGTAACTAAAGGAATAATAGTTTTAGTGAGATAAGGAGGAAAAGGAAAATGAGAAGATTAATATCGAAGGGCATCTTGATACTGTTGTTAACTTTCACCTGTAATTTGCCTTCAGCTCTTGCTCAATTTGAGGATTTGGGAGTGGGGGCCCGAGGAATTGGAATGGGAAATTCCTTTATTGGCTTAGCTGATGATGGGTACTCCATCTACTATAATCCAGCCGGGTTGGGAAGGATCGGCTGGCAGGAGCTGGTTCTGGACTATGGGAAACTTTATTGGGGACTTGATGATAACTCAAATTTAGGACAAAGTTTTGTTGGTTATGCTCAATCTCTTAAACACATGGGAACGTTGGGAGTGGGATGGTTAAACTTTGCTTTGACTCGCTATTACAGTGAGGATACTTTTATGCTTGCCTACGGGAAGAGAATTTCCAATTCTAAGGCGGGTTCGCTTTCGGCAGGGCTGAGTTTCAAGGTTCTCCACAAAGGGTTCAAAAAGACGCTCTATACTGAAAACGCTGTCAATCTCGACACAGGTGACCCTAAGGGAGGAAGAGACCCTGTCTTTGAAAATGGCTATTCACGAACAGGTTTCAGTACCGACCTTGGACTTCTCTACGACCTGGGTAGACACCATTCCTTTGCCTTAACCCTGAACGATATTAACCAGCCTGATATGGGCTTAGCCGACAGGGATAGACTGGCTCTGGGGACAAAGTTAGGTTACGCCTGGAGGGGCAGGACTTTCAATATGACATCCGACCTTAGCTCCAAAAGAAGAGATATTACCTTTTCAGCAGGTGCTGAGAAGTGGTTTATGGGCAAGACTTTTGCTGTCAGAGGGGGTTTGGGTATTGGTACAAGAGAATATGCCAGCCTCTCTCTGGGAGCTAGTTACCGATATAGTAGACTCTTTCAATTTGATTATAGCTTTGTCTATCCTCTGAGAGGTATTTCAAGTCTTTATGGCTCGCACCGGTTCTCCCTTACCTTAAGATTTGGTGTTAAAGTTCCGGAAGAGGTGCAGGTTGAGGCGGAATTAAGAAAAACCAAATCTGAACTCGAATCAGCTAAGGCAGCAGCTGAAAAAGCGAGACTTGACGCTGAGGAGATAATGAAGGCAAAAGAGACATCGGAGAGAAAGATAAAAGAAGCTCAAGAGAAACAACAACAAACTGAGGAGAAGTTACGTCTCATTGAGGCGAAATTACGTCGAGTTGAAGAAAAATTGCGTCGGGTTTCGGGGAAAGCCAGAGTAGAACCAGAGGAAAAGGCAAGAGAAAAATTGATTAAAAAGTATTGGAGCCGGGGATTCAGTCACTACCAGAAAGGTAGATATGAGAAGGCTATTGCTGAGCTGGAGAGAATCTTGGAATTAGACCCAGATTATCTCGAAGCGAAACAGCTAATAATGCAAGCGAAAGAAAAAATGGAACGAAGAATTGAGGATGAAGTTGAGAGACTTTATACTCGTGGACTGAAAGCCTATTCCGAAGGCCATTTAGAGGAAGCGGTTAGAGAATGGGAACAGGCCTTGAAATTGGCCCCCGGGAATGAAAAGATTCAAAGAGCACTCGAAGGAGCTGAAAAAGAACTTAAATTGAAGGAGGGAAAGAAATGGCATTAAAAACTAGATTTTCCTTATTCACTGGTCTTCTTGTCACTATGATGCTGGCGGCTACAGGCTTTCATTTTCTGACTTATGAGAAGCAAGACGTCGTTAAGGAAACCAGAGAAAATCAAATTGCTTTAGTTAAGAGTTTGGCAAGCGTGGGCAAGGATTCTTTGCTCAGGAAGGATGACCTATTCCTCGTCAATTACATAAACACGGTAAAAGAAGGAAATAAAACAGTAGCCTATGCTCTATTTGTTGATGAGGATAACCGAATATTGGCTCATTCTAATTCACAACTCTTAAGGCAATTTGTAAAGGACCCCATTGGGATAAAGGCTCAATTAAGCCAGGCTCTCACCATTCAGTCATATCAAACAGGGTCAGAAAAGCCTCCACAGGAAATAGTCGATGTTGCCTTACCGGTCTTTTTAGGTAAAGAGAGGAAAGCAACTGCCCGTATTGGATTTTCCAAGACTGTTTTAGAGGAAGTAAGTGAAGGCGCTTTGGATAAGACAGGGAGGGGTGTGCTTGGTGAATATGAGAAGGCTATTAGTGAGCTTAAGGGTGTTCTGGAATTAGATCGGAATCATCTCGAAGCGAAACAGCAAATAAAGGAAACGAAAGAAGAAATGCAACAGAGAATTAAGGAAGAAGTTGAGAGACATTATACTCGTGGACTGAAAGCCTATTCCGAACGTCGTTTAGAAGAAGTAGTTAGAGAATGGGAAGAGGCCTTGAAATTGGACCCCGGGAATGAAAAGATTCGAAAAGCACTGGAAGGAGCTGGAAAAGAGCTTAAATTAGTGAAAATTAGAAAAGATGTGAAGGGAATTCCAGTATATATAGGGGCGAGCGGAGCAAGGATCTCTAACCAGGACAATGTATCAACTCTCAATTTCACTACCTCCGACCCCATGGGTAGAGTTGTAATTTTTTACAAAAGAGAGATGGGGAGGAGAGGCTATGGGTTAGTGCGGGACGATTATTCGCCGGGTAGCAACATTGCGCAGCTCCTTTTCTCCAGGGAAGGTAAAGAATGCACTGTTAATCTGGTTGAGAACGAAAGAGGTGGCGTTAATGTAGCTATTTCGTATAGGGAATAGTGGTGCCGAGTCCCCGTTTTTTTGGCTAAAATCACTGAAGCTTTTTACAAACTATGTTTTAAATGTTGCGAGGGTAAAAAATAATAAAAGGATAGAAAAGATAGCTACCGAATTTGTCAAGAAGCTTTCTCAATAGGTAATATGATTAGAAAAAGTCAGGACCAGAAATGAGGAATGTTTATGGGATGGAGGGAAAGAGATGGTATTAAAAACTAAATTTTCCTTATTCACTGGTCTTCTTGTTACTATGGTACTGGCGGCTACAGGCTTGCTTTTTCTGACTTTTGAGAAGCAACACCTGATTAAGGAAACCAGAGAAAATGAAATTGCTTTAGTTAAGAGTTTAGCAAGCGTCAGTAGGGATGCTATGCTCAGGAACGACGACCTATTCCTCATCAATTACATAAGGGCGATAAAGGAAGGAAATAGAACAGTAGCCTATGCTCTATTTGTTGATAACGATAACCGAATATTAGCTCATTCTAATCCGCAACTCTTAAGGCAATTTATAGAGGACCCCATTGGCATAAATGCTCAATTAAGCCAGGCTCTCACCATTCAGTCATATCAAACAGGGTCAGAAAAGCCTCCACAGGAAATAGTCGATGTTGCCTTATCGGTCTTTTTAGGTGAAAAGAGGAAAGGAACTGCCCGTATTGGATTTTCCAAGACTGTTTTAGAAGAAGTAATTAAAGATGCTTTAGATAAGACACGGAGGCGTATTCTTATCGTTGCATTCGGGGGCTTAATTTTTGGACTTTGGGGTGCTTTTATCCTCTCTGCCACTATGACTGGACCGATCAAATTGTTGGTCAGAGGAGCCGAGCTTATCGGTCAGGGGAAGTTAGACACTAAAATAAAAGTGGCGAGAAAAGACGAAGTGGGTTGGTTAGCTCGTGAGTTTAACCAAATGGCTGAAAGACTTAAGGAGGTTGACCAGATGAAAAAGGATTTCGTCTCCAGCGTCACACATGAACTGCGTTCTCCTCTGGCGGCCATTGAAATTTATGTTAATGAGATGCTTGAAGAGGGGCTTGAAGAATTTGCAAAGACCGGCGTTCAGGATCTAACTATCATAAAAAATAATGCTATTCGTCTTTCACATTTCATCAATGACCTACTGGATACGGCCAGAATAGAAAGAGGTCAAATGGAGATAGAACCTGGCTTAGTCGATGTATCTTCTTTGATTACGGAAGTAGTTGCTATTTTTATGCCCAATGCAGAAAAAGAAAAAATCGATTTCAGAATGGAACTGGCAAGCGATTTACCCAAAGTGTCTGCTGATGGAGATAGAATAAGGCAAGTACTCACCAATTTGATAAGTAATGGCATTAAATTCACTCCTTCCGGGGGCACAGTAAGCATTAGTGCTGAAAAGATGATGGAGAATCCTGAATCTATACAGGTTAGGGTCACGGATACCGGGGTAGGGATTCCTCCGGGTGACCTGGGTAGAATCTTTGATAAGTTCCACCAGGTAAAAGAGTTTAGGAGAAAAGTGAAAAGGGAAAAGGGGACAGGTTTGGGACTCTTCATAGTCAAAAATATTGTGGAGTTACACGGAGGAAAAGTTTGGGCAGAAAGTAAATTGGGTGAGGGAAGCACTTTTTTCTTTACTTTGCCAGTTAAAAGTGGTAAAATATAAAAACATGGAGGCATTATAATGAAAAAAATTCTTGTTGTTGATGATGAAAAGGACATACTGGATTTGGTGAAACGCCTCTTGACTCGGGGAGGTTTTAAGGTAATCACTAGCTCGGATGGAAAAGAAGGACTGGAGAAGGTCTACAGCGAAGCGCCGGATTTGATGATTTTGGATATTAACATGCCGGTGATGGATGGTTGGGAAGTATGTCGAAAGATAAGAGGAGATCCCTTATATAAGCATCTTCCAATTATTATGTTGACCGTAAGGAGAACGAAAGTAGACCAGCTCAAAGGACTCGACCTTGGTGGTGACGAATATATCACCAAACCCTTCTATCCGAAGGAGCTCCTTGCTCGAGTTAAAACTGTCCTACAACGTTCTTCCGGGAGAAGTTCAGGTCCCCGTGGTTGAGGATGTATCTATTTTGAAAGACCGCTACACGAAGCAGGTGGAGCGGTTTTTTTTGTTGCCAGAGCTTGACACAAATCAATTAGTGATATTTGTTCATTAAGTTAAACGTAGGAGCTCAATTCATCGAGCCCGACGGGTATGATAAATCAAACCTCTGCATAATGAGCTAACCGAACCTAATAGAACTTGTAGATATGGAAACATTAATAAAAAAGCGGTCATAGTCTCCAGTGACATAAGAAAAGAATAGGGGAGAGAAAATAGTGCTACTAAGTTTGTGGCGGATAAAGGTCTAAACGTTCGTGTGTTTGCAAATAGCATCATTTCAATGCGGAAACAATAGAAAGCTACGTGCTGGAACAAATAAGAGAGGAGTTCTTGAATACGCGACAAGAAAGCAATTGCTATCAGATCTCAAAGAGGAACTTGGCGCCGAGTTTAAAGATAACACGGAAGAATTGAAGCAAATAGATAACGCCATCAAAGAAAACAAAAAGAAAGTAGGAGGGCTTTTGGATAGTATCGACAAAAGTCACAGAGACATCATAAACGAAAGACTGGATAAGCTAAGAGCGGAAAGACAATTCCTGGAAGAATAAAGAGAAAAGTTGATCAGTTAGAAAAAGGTACAGTGAATATTCAGGAAGGGCTTTTTATGCCTTTCCGCAAATCGAGGACATCCTGTTATTGCTGAAAAACCGGCTTGGCCAAAGCTAATAGCATGCAGGAAAAGCTAAAGAAATCAAGCTTTCGGGAATGCCCAATTTTTTAAGTGCCGAAGAAACGGCTTGTACCTTTGCGGATGTTTTCCTTGGACCAAGGATACTGAAAAGATTTAGTTGCCAAACTGGCGTAACATTGGAACGATAAGCGTAAACCGGGTAGGGTGACCGGGTGCTAAGTTAACTATAGTAAAAGCTCTTCTTAAAGGTGACTTTTATTAGAGCTTTTAGGGTTCCTTAGAGAATATTGTGCTCTTAATAGTTTGATATAATTGAAAAGTTAATGCCATCAAAAGACAAAAAGTGTGTAAATATATAATTTATAGAATAAGCACAAGTTGAAGAGAAAATAGTAAAAATAAACGACCTTGTTGAAAAATATGGAAGTCAAATAGAGAGAATAAAATATCGGCCAGTTAAGACAGTATAAGAGGATTTATTGCTGGAATCGACTTTCTTGGTTTTCTTAGATTTTTTTGAACAAACACAACAGTTGCACCTTATAAGAAGAATTGCACATCTCAGTTCGTTCTACAAGGAAGCTTTGTAGCTCAGTTGATAGAGCGACATTTTCATAAGGCAAAACTGGGAGATAGAAGCAAAAGTCCCTGAAAGGGGGAAAAATCTGAACTTTTTCCATGATCTTCATTTTGGCCTTCCAAATACGAGGAAAAACAAAGGATCTCTAATATTTTACTCCCTTAGAAACGAAATTATCCACATCGCTGTCCGGTAAGATTCGTCTTCTTCATTTGCCCTTAAGTACCCCGTTCCTCAGACTAGTCACTCACGTCCTCTTATTCTTCGCTCTTCCTCAGACGACCTGGGCGTTCGCCCCCTTTCGAGTCTCTCAGCGGGCTCGCATGGGAGCCAACCCGCCAAGCCGGGTTGGCTCCCTTTTTGTATAAAGTCGTAACCAAATTAAAAATAGAATTTATGACTGCCCGGTTTATTTACTCTTAGATTTGGGAAATGTTGAACCATTCTCACCTGTAACATACTGATTAGAAGTTAATCATAATAGTTTTTTTGGCTTGCCTTTTATGAGAATTTTTAGTACAATTAAAAAAATTAAAAATGAATATTTGTGCTAAAATCATATTTGCCAAGAACCAAATTTTATTGCCTAAGGCCAAAGATTGTCAGGTTATAAGTATGGTTTCCGGAAGCTAAGAAATTTCCACCCATGTTAACGCTAAACATACTGCAAACCAATAGTCTATTATTAGATAACCTAACCCTAAATAAAAAAAGGCGACATAGCAGTTTGAGTAGTGGTATAGCTGAATTTGGTTCGGAAATACTCCCAAGTTTGGAAGGATGTGAGGGACAAGTTCTGATATAAAGAAGTTGCGTGACACTTCAGGAGGAGAATCTTTTAACAGGGATGCCGCATTGTACGGGTTTTGAGAAAAAACGTATGACATGAAGATATTCAGCGAGAAAAAATTTCACTATACTCTTATAGGCATTTTAGCAATTTTGGTTTTCTCTCAAATTGCTTTCGCACAGAATAAATCGACGTTAACTCTATCTGACGCAGTGCAAATCGCTCTTAAAAACAATAGGGAAATTGCTATTTTGCAGAAGGATATCGAGAAGGCGAAGGGAGAGAAAAAAGCGGCTTCCCGAATCTTCCAGCACAATCCGGAAATAGCAGGGGAAGTGAAAAATAGAAGAAGTGGTAATCAGAACATTAGGGATTTCGAGTTTTCTCTTTCTCAATCCGTGGGGATAGGAAGACAAAGACATTATCGAATGAAGATAGCCGAACTTTACCTCCTAAAAGCCCAGTTTCAACTGGAAAACGAGAAATTTACAATAGCTGAAAAGATCAAAGGCATATTTATTGACTTGACCGCTTTGAATGAAAAACTTCAAGCCGTCCAAGATATACTGGAAGTTGAGGAAGGTCTTTTCCAATGGCTCACCATTCGTTCAGCTCAAGGGGAGATTTCATCAGTGGCATTAAATACCGTAGGGCTGGAAGTTTTGAGAACTAAAGAAAAGCTTTTGGATATCCACCGGGCGATACTTAGCAAAAAGCGAGGATTGGAGTGGGTGATGAACACCTCCCTGCCTGAAGGTAGGGAAATTGTCTATGGCTGGCCAGAATTTCCCGCTAATATCCCACGTGAGGAACTTGAAAGATATGCTGAAGAACATAATCCAGATGTTAAAATTGCTTTGGTAGATTCAAGAATAGCAGAAGCTTCATTGAAGCTGGCGAAAGCCGGGCACGTTATTCCCGGTCTCAGTTTTTCCTTTATACGTTCGCGGGAAGATAACGATAATCTTATCGGCTTCGGTTCCTCTCTCCCTCTGCCTCTTTTCAATCGGAGGACAGGAGAGATAACCACCGCCAAGGCGGAAAAAGAAAGGGCTACTCTGGAGCTTAAGCGAATCCATGAAAAGATTTTCTCAGAGATAAATAGATACTGTGAGTCTTCCACGATTTTAGAGCAGCAAAGGAAACTATTTGTTGAAAAAATTCTGCCAATCCCCCAACATAACCTGGATCAAATCAAGATGCGCTACCAAAGGGGAGAGCTTGACCTTATGACCCTTGAAAGGTTTTGGGATAGCTGGATAGAGACGAAAATAGAATACGCAGAGTTTCTGCAACAATACTATCATATGCTCTGCCGAATTGAGTTACTCTCAGGAGCAGAGTTAAAAAAGATTGTCAAAAAATATGAGCCAAAGGAGCAATGAAATGTTTAAAATCAACTGGTGCAGGGTGCGGCTGAAATACTGGATTTTACCATTCTTTTTAGTTCTGAGCATTATGATGTTTGCATCGTGTGCGAAGAATGAAAGTAAACCTACCCCTTTAAGGGGCCTGCTCCGCGCTGCTAAAGTAACACATAAGGATTTCCAGCGAACAGTTACTGCCTACGGATATACAAAGGCAACGAGAAAAGCAGACATTATAGCCTACACTCAGGGCAGAATTGAGCGAGTCTGGGTAAAAAATGGAGACGGAGTAAAGAAGGGTGAAAGATTACTTTCCATAAAAGGTTACTATGGAATAAAGGCCATGGAAAGCTCAGGCGGTTCCTATAAGAAAGGATTGGGCAAGTTAAATCCAGTTAAAAATAATATTTTAAAAACATCTCCGATATCTGGATACGTGACATCGTTGACAAAAAACATTGGAAATGCCGTCAAGTCCGGGGAACTCTTACTCTCCATTGTGAATCTGGAAAACCTCCTCGCTGAGGTGGAAGTCTTTGGTGTTCAAGCGAGCCCCATCAAGCGGGGACAATTAGCGATAATTAGTAGCGATAAGCGCCAGTTTTCTGGAAAGGTCTCTTTTGTGAGCACAGAAATTAGTCCGAAGACAGGAGGCAGAAAGGTAGGCATTGAGATTTCGAAAAAAGGGTCAGCAAAAGTTTTGCCAGGCGACTTCGTGAAGGCTGAGATAACTATCGAAAAACACCTCTCGTCGTTAGCAATTCCCGAGGAGGCACTCTTGAGTGAAAGGAGTCAAAAAGTTGTAATGGTGAAAGTTGGGCAAAATTATGAAAAAAGGGTCATCGCTACTGGTCTATACAGTCAAGGATATGTGGAAGTGTTAGATGGTCTCAGTGGAGGAGAAGAGGTAGCTACAACGGGCGCTTATGAACTACTCAATCGGGGAATAAAGAAAAAACTAAAGGTAGAGGACTAATTTAACATTGATAAAATATCTATCAAAAAGAATATATCTTGTTCTCATACTGTTACTCATCCTTGTTGTAGCTGGGGTTTACGCATTAAGACAACTATCGGTAGATATCTTCCCTAATTTGAATTATCCCCTCCTCAACATCATAACCCACTATCCCGGTGGCTCCCCTCCAGACATAGAGACCCTCGTTAGCCGTCCAATTGAAACACAAATGAGCGGACTTACAAATGTGCGAAGAATCTCCTCTACATCACGGCAGGGTCTCTCCCAGGTTGCGGTAGAATTCAATTGGGGAGTGGATGTAAAAGATGCCCGTCAGATGGTCGCCCAGGCACTCTCAATAGTGATTCCCAGCCTGCCTCAAGGAGCAATTCCCGTAATAGAGAACATCGGCTCGAGTCTCCAGGAAATAATGGATTTTGGAGTGACGACACAAAATGGCGGAATGGATTTAGGAGAACTAAAATATTATATTCGCGCCAAAGTTGCAAACCAACTCAAAGCGGTAAAAGGAATCTCCAGAATAGAAGTCATTGGTGGTCGAGACGAAGCCCTGGTGGTAGAGCCTGACACCTTGAGCCTCTTGAGAAACGAACTTTCCCTGTCGGATTTGCGAAATATTTTACTTTCTAACAATGTTCAGGAGATGGCCGGTTATCTCGAGAAGGACTACCGGGATTATGCTGTGCGGGGATTGGGCAATATTGAGGATATCCAAGGACTGAAAAATATAGTGGTTAAAAATACCAATGGCATACCAATTCTCTTAAAGGGTATTGCCACAGTGAAGCGAGGTTACCTGCCCCAGAGGTATACCGTTCATATTAACGGTCAGGAGGGGGTCGCCTTCTGCATCTTCAAAAACCCCAACGCTAATACGATTGAAGTAGCCCGAGAAGTATACCAAAAGCTAAGCGGAATTAGAAAAACGCTTCCACCAGGAATCACTATTGCCAATTTTTATGACCAGTCAGAGGTAATCAATGAAGCAGCGAGAAACTTTAGGTCCAATATCCTCGTGGGTGGATTCTTAGTCATCGTGGTTCTGTCTCTGTTTCTGGGTAGCTTCCGAAATTCCTTACTTATCGCCTTCAGCATCCCGCTATCCGCTATTGTGTCCTTTCTTTTCCTTCGCCTGGCACATTTGTCATTGAATATGATTACCTTGGGAGCTATGGCCGTGGCTGTGGGGATGGTAGTGGATGTTTCCATTATCGTTTTGGAAAATATCCTCCGCCATCGTTCGCTGGGGAAAGCTCCTCTGCAGGCAGTGGTTGAAGGTACGAAGGAAATTATGCCGGCTGGTGTCTCCGGAACGCTCACCACAGTGGCAGCATTTATCCCGCTACTTTTCTTATCTGGAATCGGGGGCCGCTTTGCCGCACCCTTCGGATGGGTTATGATTGTTATGCTTTTAGCCTCATTAGCAATTTCCCTCACCATCATCCCCATCTGGTCAGCAAGGGAAAGAGAATATAAGGAGAAAAAAGCTATAGCAGCCGATGCTGTCTCCTACTTCATCAACTTGAATCAGAAAATTCTCCGCATTTTTCTTCAGAGAAAGAAGCGGGCTCTATTGATTGTCCTCGGAGTGTTTCTCGTCTCTGCTGGTCTTTTAGTTTTCTCCCCGATATCTTTTCTCCCCCAGGTAGACGAAGGAGCTATCTTGATGGAGTATATCCTTCCACCAGGAACGTCTCTTCAGGAAAGTGGTCGCATTGGAAGCCTTCTGGGAAGAATTTACATGCAAGACCCAGATGTCCAGACCGTCTACCGAAGGACAGGTTCGGAGGCAACAAGCTATCAGGTGGAACCTGTTAACCGGGGCGAACTTGTAATTAGACTTAAGCCCAGACGTTTAAGAAAGAGGAGTATTTTCCAGATAATCAGAGACCTTAAAAGCATCACCGACCAAATTCCGGGCCTGATAACCCTCTACCATCAAGTAACTGCCGAAAAAATGGATGAAAGTTTCTCCGGTCTTCCGACAATGTTTGGCATAACGCTCTACGGCGAAGATTACGACAAACTTCTCTCCTACTCACAAAAAATAGAGAAACTTGCCAGTCAGACAAAAGGTATCGGGAATGTAATCAACAATGCAAAGTTTACAGTGCCTGAGATTCAGGTCAAGCCCAACCCTCGGCAAATGGCTCGCTACGGCCTCTCTTCAAAAGAGGTTATGGACGAATTGAGAATTCGTCTGGGGGGAGAGATTGTTTCCTGGGTGGTTAAAGGAGAAAAGACAGTCCCCATCTTTCTAAAAGGAAAAACCAATGGTGAAGTTCGGCTCGAGAACCTGGAGAAAATGCTGGTGAAGGTTGCTCATGGAGCTTATCTGCCATTATCACAGTTAACTAACATCTCTACCCACTACGGTGCAAACTCAATCACCCACATCAACTTACAGAGGGAAGTCACCTTGCCGGCAGAGATTGAAGGCTCTATTGGAGGAGTTTCTCGCCGACTTAAAGCCGACATAGAAAAATTGAATCTGCCGGAGGGCTATTTCGTTGAGTTCGGCGGCCAGTATAAATCACTTTTAGAGATGCTGAAAGGCTTTGCGATCTTTGCCCTGATAAGCGTACTGATTGTATACTTGATTATGAACGTTCAACTTGGCAACAGTGTCCATCCTCTGGCTATTATGTTTGAGCTACCACTTTCATTTATGGGAGCGTTTTTGGCCATTGCCGCTTTCCGACAACCCCTGAACCTCTCTTTCTTCATTGGACTTATTACGCTCATTGGCGTCTCAGTGAATAACGGAATTGTCCTCATAGATTATGTCAATCGAAGACGCGACTCTGGAATGGAGAGAGAAAAAGCTATAGAAGAAGCTGCTCGAATTCGCGCCCGCCCTATTCTGCTTACTGCTTTGACCTCTATTTTTGCTCTTTTCCCCATATCCTTGGGGTTGGGTATTGGTTCCAAGATTCATCAACCTCTTGCCATCTGTGTTATGGGTGGATTGTTGGTGAATACCATTCTGACACTAAATGTATTGCCAGTAATTTACTGTGTTTTGGAAGATTTATTTAAGAGAAAAAGGGATAACTCACAATGATATCTGAAAATTCTTATACGTACTTTTAGATGCTCCCTGAATTGGTTAAAAATCGGAAAAGCCGCACAACACTGCGTTACCAGTTCACTACGC
This sequence comes from bacterium, assembly GCA_046759165.1. Lineage (GTDB taxonomy): Bacteria > UBA6262 > WVXT01 > WVXT01 > WVXT01 > JBHIBS01. The sequence continues at coordinate 14,986 of JBHIBS010000007.1, forward strand.
TCACCCAAATCCCGCCGTTGGAACGGCTTGTACCTTTGCGGATGTTTTCCTTGGAGCAAGGACACTGAAAAGATTTTGTTGCCAAACAGGCGTAACATTGGAAACGATAAGCGTAAACTAAGTGGATTAAGTTAACGGCAATAATAAGAATTTAGAACCGCCCTCTGAAAAATTTCCTCTTTTTTTTATCCTTGACATCATACTTTAAAGATAGTATATTATGTTTAGATTTATAAACATATGTTTATATTAACAAACATAGAGACAAAATAGGTAAGTTTATGAGAGTGCATGACCCATTAAATAAGATTTTAAATAATGAGGTAAAAGTTAAAATACTGCGTTTTCTCTGCAGAACAGAGGCAGAATGGAGCGGGCGTCAAATTGCCCAGGAGATAAAAGTAAGTCCTGCAGCAGCTCACAAGGCTCTTCGGGAGCTTAATAATGAGAGGGCACTTTTGCTTAGAAGCGTAGGGAGGAGTTACCTTTACCGCTTGAATAGAGAAAACTTTATCATTTCGGAATTACTTAAACCTCTATACGAAAGGGAAAATAAAATTCCTGAACAGGTATATGCAGAGATAAAAAGAAATATTTCTTCATTTGTAATAAAGGACATAGTCTCTATGGCAGTCTTTGGAAGTGTGAAGGGAAAAAAGGAAAAGTCCACAAGTGATATAGACCTTTTAGTACTGATAAAGAATAAGGAGGATAAAGAAAAGGTAGAAGAGGGCTTTGGAAGGGCAAATGAAAAGATAATAAGTAGATATGGTAATACAGTGGCTGCTTACATTCAGACGGTTGAAGAATTTAGGTCAAAATACAAAAAAGGGCTTGCCTTGACAAAGAATATACTAAAGTTTCATAGTTTGATTTTTGGTAAACCGTTAGAGAATTTATTGTAAATGCTAGCTAAGAAGATAAAGACAAAAGCGATAGAAAGAAGGGAATATAAAACCTACCTTAAAAAAGCCAGTGAATTTTATGATATAATGCTCCAGGCTAAGAAGAGGGGAAAATGGAATGCTGTGGGTTTGAATGCTGTCCACTGTGCAATATCTTCCTCGGATGCAATGTTTGTATTCTATGCAGGTATTCGCTCTATCAGCGATGATCATTTGGCAGTAATTGATTTGTTATCAAATTCTATAAAATTGCCTGACGTGAAATCTAAACGCGAGACCTTAAGAAAGATCTTAGTCCAAAAAAGTATAATTGAATATGAGGATAGAGATTTTACTCAGAAAGAAGCCCTGGAAATACTAAAGCTCACGGAAAGATTTTATAGTTGGGTTATTTCAAGAATAAGATAATTGTTTATAATTTTTCCTGTTAGAGTCAACAACATAAAGCAATAAATTTCTCTTGTGCAAATCAATGCAAATTTCGTAAGCAATCGTGGCTACCTCTTTATGGAGGCATTCTCCTTCCACAATATTATAACAGTCGGAGTCGCTTTTTCATAATATAGCCGTTATGACTAAGAGGCAATCAAAAGCGACCTTCACTCAATGCTTCTATTAAAAATTTACGAGCGTATCGGCCCCTTCCTTAGAGGGGCTTGTCCTTTTGAAGGCTACTGAGGAGGACCAGTTAAAGGCTTAGTTGATTTTCCCAGAGCTTGAGATTAAACAAACAGGTCCGGGGATTTGAAAACTTGCTCTCATCCTGCCTGGCATTGCTGAAACCTGACCGGGCCAACGGTATGCAGGAAAAGCTAAAGAAATCAAGGTTTCGGGAATGCCCAATTTTTTAAGTGGACAACCCTGACAAGAACATCTTTCTCGGGTTTAATACCTGGGATCCTATAAAGATGAACCGAAGCGAGTTGAGGAAGCTGGTTCTCCATGAGCTTCTCCACAGTTTCTCTGGGAATTGAGTGACTTATTCAGTGTTACCATAGATGAGTGTGAGATTACTTCTGGACAAAAAGAGTTATTGAAGGAGAAGTATGATAATATGGAAATGGAAAAATTAACCAACTGATAAATATGGCAATTAAATTAGAAACTCAAAAGGAAAAAGAATAAATTGATTAATCATTGACAAAGTTTATAAACTCTGTTACAATAAAATAAAAAGGAATAAAAATAGCACCAGAAGGAGAGATAATGAAAAAGAAACTTAACATTCTGGTTGTGGATGATGATGTGGCTATTCGCGAACTCTTTGAAAGGATATTAAAAAAGGAAGAGCACAGGGTGGTTACTGTAGATAGTGGAGAAAAGGCCACAAAGGCTATGGGCAAGGAGCCTTTCGATGTAGTCTTTCTGGACGTAGTGATGCCTGAAATGGATGGAGTGGAGGTCTTTAAGGTCATTAAAAAGATCAATTCTGAAGCGATTGTAATTATGATGAGTGGGTATCCAGTGGAAGAAAGGATAAAGGAGGCCATAAAACTGGGAGCTACTGACCGTATTGAAAAGCCATTGGATGCAGATACAATTTTGACCATAACTCAGGTTGCTGAGTATCTGAACGTCCGAAAGCTAACCGTCTATAAATTGGCTCGAGAAGGAGGTCTTCCCGCTTTTAAGGTAGGTGGACAGTGGAGGTTCAAGAAGGAACTGTTAGATAAATGGATTGCCCGGGAGACAGAGAGAAGTAAACTCTCTGAGCAGTCTAAAAAAGTTGATAGCGAGTGAACATTTTCATAAGTTGAACGTTCGGCTGTGTAGAGGTTAAGCCGAAGTTTTCGCTGGCTAAAAGATCCACCATTATTGTCTTTGAGGACGATAATGGTGGATTTTTTTTGTCTTGGAAGCTCGAAATTGAAGCGCTGCTAAAAAAATTTAAAAAAATACTTGACAAAAAAACATCTTTTTTGTAGAATCATCATAAAAACATAAATATGAGCACGAAAGGATAAAATCCATCTGTTTTTGCTATTTTTTGCCCAGAAGGAGGTGAAATGCATAAAATTTAGTATTGCTGGCCGAGGCTAAACATCTTCAAAAAGGAGGCCTTTATGACTAAGAGAACTTTAATTCTGGTTTCCCTACTCCTGGGAGTTCTATTACTTCTCGGTCCCGGGGAGATTTATGGGGCTCAAGCACGTCTTATGACAAAGGGGGGATTTGTTCACCTGTTAATAAGAGTTATGGGTCTGCAGAGAGAGCTGCCTCCCGGTGCTGAAAAGTTCTCGCCCGATGAGTTCTATCGGGTAGAGGTAGAAATATTGGCTAAGAGAGGGCTTACCCAGTTCCTGGGAACCAATCGTAAAGAAAAATTGAGGAGAGGGGAATTAGCGAATATTCTATATAATGCTATTGTTAAGGTGCCTGAGCCACTTACTATGATTCAGAAAATAGCTTTTCTGGCAGAGAGAGGTCTTATTAAGAAAGGGAAACCTACAGAAGCTATGACAGAAAAGGAAGTTTTGAGTGCGCTTCGAATCCCTGACCTGGTAATGGCAATTGTTGAAACTTACACGCCGCCTCCTGTTCCGGAAGTAACTGTAAGAGAACTTCCCGAAATAGAGGAACTTTACGAAGACCCTGCAAGCCCCATAATGCCGTAAGCTGTGAGTCTGGTAAGGCTCTATTTCCCCCCTGCCTTCAGGTAATCACCAGCCACTGTGGTGATGACATGAGTTCCCAGGGCAGTAACCAACCACAGTGGCAGTGGTGACCTGAGCAGGTGGGAAGCTGAAGGGATAGAGAAGACGAAAGGGAATAATGGTTTAGGATTATAAATTAGAAAAAAGGAGGAGAAAGTATTATGAAAAAGAGGACTTTTCTTGTTCTTCTCGGAGGATTCTTGGTGGTCACTTTTCTTTCGATGGTCGAAATGGACGTTTGTGCAAAGGAAATCAGACTGGGACCCGTTCGATTTAAGCCTTCAATCAGGATTCAGGAAAAATATGAAGAGAATATCTTTTTAGAAGCCACGGATAAGGAAAGCGACTTCATTACCACTATTGCCCCCACTATGAGTTTTGATTTGCCTTTTGCTGATTACCGGGCCAGCCTGGCTTATGCGCTTAATGTTGTTAAGTTCGCCAAACATCCCCGTCAGGACTCTTATAATCACGAAGTGATTGCTTTCCTGGGACTTAATTTTACAAAGTTTAAGTTCACAGCGGAGAACGAGTTTCAAGACACGAAGGAGATAGCGGATACGGAGCTATCCAGGCGAATCCACCGGTCAAGAAATGATGTCAGAGCGAATGTTTCTACTGACCTTCACAGGATTAATTTAGACCTGGGATTCCGCAACATATTCGATGATTATAAGGAGGCTGCCTGGGAACACGAAGATAGGTATGAGAATATCTTTGCCTTAAAAGGAAGTTACCGGCTGCTTCCCAAAACTTCCCTTCTCCTGGAATACAATTTGGGAGGAGTTAGATACTATACTTCCGATAACCCCAATGCCGATTACCATCAGGGCTTCATTGGAATCGAAGGCAGATTGACGGCCAGGTCTCTTGGCGCAATAAAAGTTGGTTACCAGGCACGTAATTACAAGCGTTCGGGAGTAGCCGACTTTTATAGTCTGGTTACCACGATAAGCATAGCTGAAAGGTTCACAGCAAGAGATATAGCTAAACTTGGCTTCCTCCGTTCTGCTGTTGAATCGACCTATGGCGTGAATAACTATTATCAAGTCAATCGGCTTATCGCTGAGTACAGTCATGAGTTCACTAAAAGGTTCTCTGGTATTTTGAATGGTGCTTACCAATTCAATAAATATCCTAAAGAGACCACTGAGGGAAGTGAATCAAAGAAAAGGAAAGATACTCTGTGGTCAGCAGGTATTCTTTTCAACTACAAATTCCGCAAATGGATCTCTTTTGAACTGGGATATAAGTATGATGGCAGGGATTCAAATTTTGGAGTCTTCGATTATGGAGACAATGTTTCGACTCTGAGTGTAACTGCTGAATTCTGAGTTGGCTGGGAAGGAAGAGGAAAAAAGAAAATGGGGGGAAGAGACAATGAAAAAAAGGTATAAGAATTTTATTGTCTTGCTTAGTTTATTAATGCTTCTCATTCTAAGCCTACAAGGGCAACTCATTGCCCGGAATCAGTCTTCTAATCAAGGTAAAAAGAAAAAAAGATCAATAGAAAAAGTATATAAAATTCATCATCAGGATATTTTAAATATAAGTATATATATGGAGGACGATTTACAGAAACACTACCGTGTTTCCCAGAAAGGTTATATCTCTTATCCTTTTATCGGAGAGGTTCGAGTTACTGGCTTGACTGTTTCTGCGTTGGAAGAAAAACTTACGCGTCTTTTGAGCCCAGATTATTTCATTAGCCCCCAGATAACCGTATTTGTGAAGAAATATCATTCCCGCAGGATATTCATATTAGGAGCGGTAAATAATCCGGGCTCCTGCGCTATTCCCGCGGAAAAGGAACTTACCGTAGTAGAGGCTATATCTTTGGCTGGTGGCTTTACTGAGGATGCTGCGATTAATAAGACCAAGATAGTTAGGGTTGAGGATGGTGTAGAGAAGAGTATAGTAGTTAGAATAAAAGATATAACAAAGGCGGGCGATAAGAGTAAGGATATCATTTTGAAACCAAATGATATTGTCATTGTCCCAAAGAGCTTTTTTTAATTCCTGGAGGTAATTCTATGCAAACTTCAAAAAACCAATCAACACATATGAGGGATTATTTAGGTATTATCCTTAAGAGAAAATGGACAGTCCTGACTTCTCTGATAAGTTTAGTAGTTATAGTTACGTTTGCCTCTTCTAAGATGGAACCTGTCTATCAGGCAACTTGTCAACTGTTAATCGAGAAAGAAAGATCCGATGCGGTCAGTTTTGAGGAGGTCATTGGCATAGATACTTTGCAGCAAGACTATTATCAGACCCAATACAAGATATTAAAAAGCAGAAGTCTGGCTAAGGAGGCTGTGCAAAAGCTTGGTTTAGCACACATCGCGGAATTCTCTCAATCTCGGCCAAGGCCTAATCTTTACACACTCTTTAGGAAGACTATCCTTAGGGAGGCTCTTCCTATCAAATCCAAATCTTTGGATATGAAAGGAATAATTGATAGATTCTTAACGGCCATCGAGGTTGAGCCAGTCAGAAACACCCGCTTGGTTAGGATAAAGGCTAAATCTCGTGATCCCAAATTGGCTGCTCGTATGGCCAACATGCTTGCCCAGACCTATCTCAGCCAGAGTTTAGAATATAGGCTTTTTTCCTCTCGTCAGGTATTGGAGAGACTTCTTCCCCAGGCCGGAAAAACAGGAGCTCATTCCGGTACCGCGGATTTAAGTGAATTGGTTGTCTCTCTTCCTTCTGTAGTAAACCACCCTTTGATTCAGAAGCTTAAAGAGCAATGTGCAGAACTTGAGGTTCGTTATGCCAACCTTTCCAAACGCTACGGACCCAAACATCCTAAGATAATCAGTACAAGGTCAGCTCTTGAAGAGATGAGAAAGAATATAGATTTAGAAACGAATAGGATAGTCTCCGCCGTTAAAACAGAGCTTTCTGGCAATTTAAAGGCCATAAACATCAGGATAATTGACCCTGCCGAAGTGCCTAAGAGACCCATCAGACCCAATAAGAGACTAAATCTGGTTTTGAGCGTGTGTAGTGGCCTAATCTTGGGTTGTGGTTTAGCCTTTTTCTTCGAATACTGGGACGATACTTTTAAGGCCCAGGAAGACGTGGAGGGATACCTTGAGTTGCCATTCCTGGGCCACATTCCCACCATCAGACCTCAGGGTCGTAAGAACAAAGCAGAAAAAGACATCTTTGTCCATACCCATCCTAAGTCAGCAGCCTCTGAGGCATTTCGAAATGTCAGAACAGGGATAGACTACTCCCATTCTTCAAATCCCTTAAAGACGATATTGGTTAGCTCTGCCGGCCCTGAAGAAGGAAAAACTCTTGTAGCAATTAATTTAGCCATCAGTATGGCTCAGGCTGGCAGCAGAGTTCTTTTGGTAGATTCAGATTTGCGTCGTCCAGCGATTCATAGGATTCTAAAATTGAATAACTATCTCGGGCTTTCCAACTATTTTAGAAAGGAGTGGGAAGCGGAGAGAGTAATCCAGGAAACTTTCATTGAGAATATCAAGTGTGTCGCTTCAGGACCTGTGCCCTCTAACCCCGCTGAACTGTTGGGCTCAACTAAAATGAAGGAATTCGTCGAAGGGGTAAAAAATAGCTTTGACAGGATTATTTTTGACTCTCCTCCTATAGGTACTGTGACTGATGCGTTAGTCTTGGCCAAGGCAGTAGATGGGATAATTCAGGTTATCCGATTTGGTAAATATCCGAAGGATATGATCCATCAGGCCAAACAGAGATTGCAAGAGATGGACATAAAGATAATTGGCGTGGTCTTAAATGATATTGACATAGAAAAAAGCGGCCGCTACTATTATCCCTATTATTATCGTTACTATCATAAAGGTTATTATCACCAAGAAGAAAGAACTGAAAAAGTTAAAGAATAACCAATATTATGGAAAGAGTATGCCAGAGAGTAGTAGAAGGAGTCTTAATTTCTATTATCATCTTTACCCCTTTTGCCTTTGGTTCAGTTCAGCCCTGGGCCATTACCGTTATAGAAGTGGCGGCCCTGGTTTTAGGTCTCTTATGGTTCTTTAAGTTCCTCATCCAGGGCAAAATTGAATTTGTCAAGACCCCTCTGAACCTTCTCATTATCTTCTGGTTAGGATTTATTCTCTTTCAGCTTTCCACCACCACCTCCTATTTTCAAGCAACTAAGACCGAATTCTTCAAATCTTTCTCCTATTGTATGATTCTTCTAGTGTTCATAAATAATATCCAAAAAAAGACTCAGGTCCAGAGGATTATTATCACTCTCATAGTAGTAGGTTCTATCATATCTTTCTTTGGCATAATTCAAGAGTTAACCTGGAATGGAAAGTTGTTCTGGTTCTATCCTTTGAGTCATAGAGGCAGAGCGTTCGGCCCTTATGTAAACGGAAACCATTTTGCTGGCTATATTGGTATGCTCATCCCCTTAAGCATAGGGTATCTCCTTAGCCTGAAGAGAAAATATAGCCTTTCCTTCAAGGTATTGATAATCCTTGCCGTTCTGTTTATGTTTGCTGCTCTATTCTCTTCTCGCTCCCGGGCGGGAATAGTTAGTCTACTTTTGTCTTTAGTTTTTATGGGTTTCTTACTGGTGAGGCTGAAATCTGCCAAGATAGAGAAGCAACTGCCCTTTGTATTCGTCGTCCTGATGCTTATTGGTTTAGCCTGGTTTGGCTCAACCCGCATTGTGGATAGATTTTCCCTTTTGAATGACCCAAGCTGGAAGGCAAGATTATGGGTCTGGAGAGGAACAATTGAGATTATTAAAGACTCCCCTTTCCTGGGGACGGGTTTAGGAACCTTTGCCCATATCTTTCCTCAATATAGATTGCCCCAGACAAAATCCTTCTTTAACTACGCCCATAACGATTTCTTACAACTTTTATCCGAGGGGGGTATCTTTGGTTTTCTACTCATCTCCATTTTCTTATTTTTTTTCTTAAGGAAGACCATAAGATTATTGTTTTCCCGCCGGGACACCTGGGCTATCAACCTGACTGTGGGAGGTTTGTCCAGTCTTTTTTCTATCTTTATCTTTAGCCTCTATGATTTCAATCTCCATATTCCGGCTAATGCAGTTCTCTTGTGCATAATCATCGGGCTCATTATTACTGTCATCAATTTGCGACCTAAATTGGGAGAGAGTGCCACTCTCCTTCACAAGGCAAGTCTTCCCCTTAATCCAAAAATAAGAATAGCTTTATATCCTTTAGGGATAGTTACCTTTATAACCGTATCTATTCTCGTAATTAAGCCCTTTTTAGCTGAACGAAACTTTCAACTTTCCCTGAAGGCTAAAAGTTCTAAAGAAAAAATCGAATATTTAAAGAGAAGCATTGAACTGGAACCAAATGATGCTCGATATCACTATAGCCTTGCTCGAGTTTATGGTGAAAAAGAAGGAGATTGGATTGTTGCCCTAAAACATTTCAGACAGGCTGCGTCGCTAAATCTTAATAGCGGTCGATATTATCAAGGTGTCGGTTTGGCTTATGCTCATTTGGGTAGAGAGGAGGAGACAATAAGATACTTAAGAAAGGCTGTAGAACTCGAACCAAACAATCCCTATCGTCATCGTAACTTAGCCCTTTTCTACCTCTACTATCAGACTAAGATAGGCTCTCCTGATAGGTATCTTCAAGATGCCGTCTTTGAATACAAAAAGGCCATTCTTCTTGAACCTTCTTTTACCCGAGAGGTGCTGGAAAATCTTTCCGAATTGGTTAAGGATTACCACCAATTAAGGAGTATAATTCCGGATACGCCCCCAGCCCATTGGGAACTGAGCAAATATTTAAAAACTAAGGGCAAAGATAAAGAATCTAAACAGGAATTTCAGAAGGCAATACAGAGTTGGCAGTCACAACTTTTGACTGCCTCTAATTCTCAAGCAGTAGAAATTCATAAACACTTAGCCAGTGCCTATATAGATTCAAAACAATATGCCCTAGCCCTAGTCCAATATCAGAAAGCATTAAAGATAGATCCTAGTGATGCGTGGGCTTATTATTTAGCAGGAACTTTATATGAAAGAATAGGCAAAGAAAATAAAGCGATTGATTTCTTAAAAAAAGCCATCTTTTTTGATCCCAGACATAGTTGGGCCTATTATAACTTAGCTAAAATTTATGAGTCTCAAGACGACTGCATCAGGTCACGCTCAATGTGGAATGCCATCTTGAAGATTAGAAATGGCGACCCAGATGCAAAACGAATCGCCAAAAGGGAATTAAGGAAATATTAGATAGGAATTAAGTGTACAAAAAAATATTAACCTAGGAGGAATTATGAAAATTTTGATAACCGGAGGAGCAGGTTTTATTGGTTCACATTTGTCTGACGCTTTGATAGAAAATGGTGAGAGTGTAACTGTTATTGATGACCTTTCATCCGGTAGTATTGAAAATATCAAACATCTTAAAACAGACCCTAAATTTGCTTATGTTTTGGATACTATTATGAATAAATCAGTCTTGCTTGAGTTGGTCGACGAAGCAGATATTATATTTCATCTGGCTGCTGCTGTTGGTGTCAAAATGATAGTAGGAAGTCCAGTAAGAACTATAGAGACTAATATTCATGGAACAGAGTTAGTATTGCAGTGCGCTGATAAGAAGAAAAAACCAGTAATTATTGCTTCATCATCTGAAGTCTATGGTAAAAATTCGAAAGTCCCCTTTAAAGAGAATGACGATTTAATTCTTGGTCCAACTATTAAAAGTAGATGGAGTTACGGTTGCTCCAAGGCAATTGATGAATTTTTGGCACTGGCATATTGGAAAGAAAGAAAACTACCTATAATTATCGCTAGATTTTTTAATACCGTAGGTCCAAGACAGACTGGTAGATATGGTATGGTAGTACCAAGATTTATTAATCAAGCTTTAAAAAATGAGCCAATAACTGTTTATGGAGATGGAAGGCAAATAAGATGTTTTGCCCATGTCAAAGATGTGGTAAAAGCAGTAATCGATTTATCTAATACTTCAAAAGCAATAGGGGAAATATTCAATATTGGCACAGATGAGGAGATTTCCATAGAGGACTTAGCGAAAAAGATTAAAAACAGGGCTGATAGTTCATCAGAAATAAAATACATCACCTACGATGAAGCTTACGAAGCAGGTTTTGAGGATATGGCAATAAGGGTACCATGTTTAGAAAAGATTAGAAAATATATTGATTATCAACCCCACTACAGTTTAGAAGAAATTCTAGCAGATACTATTGGATACATTAAAAGTAGACAGGAGCTTGTCTATCATTATGCCTAAAAGAGCTTTAATTACAGGAATAACAGGGCAGGATGGAGCTTACTTAGCTAAGTTCCTATTAGAGAAAAAATATAAAGTATGTGGAACATATCGCAGGTTATCTACGCCTAATTTCTGGAGATTACAATACTTAGATATCTTTAATAGGGTAGAGTTAGTCCCTGCCGATTTATTAGATTCTGCTTCATTAGTAGAGGCAATCAAAATTTCCCAACCCGATGAAATATACCATCTGGCAGCACAGAGTTTTGTAGGAGCCTCTTTTGAACAGCCAGTGGGAGCAGGAGAGATTACTGGTTTAGGCGTTACCAGGATTTTAGAAGCAGTAAGAGAAATAGATCCCAAAATAAAGTTCTACCAGGCATCAACAAGTGAACTATATGGAAATGGAGACTCAAAACTCCAGACAGAAGACACACCATTTAGACCTACCAGTCCTTATGCGATTGCTAAACTTTATGGCTACTGGATAACCCGCATATATCGAGAAGGCTATGGAATATTTACCTGTAACGGAATTCTGTTTAACCACGAGTCGCCACTTAGGGGATTGGAATTTGTAACCAGAAAGATATCTAATGCAGTGGCTAAAATAAAACTGGGACTTCAGAAAGAATTGCGACTGGGTAATTTGGAAGCAAAGAGAGATTGGGGATATGCTCCTGAATATGTAGAATCTATGTGGCTTATGCTTCAACAAGATACACCTGAAGATTACGTAATAGCTACTAGTGAAGCACATTCAGTAAAAGAATTCACAGAAAGGGCTTTTGAAATCGTAGGACTGGATTGGAGAAAATATGTCAAAGCAGACAGAAGATTTTTAAGACCTTTAGATACATACTTTTTGCAAGGAGACTGTACAAAAGCAAAACAAAAGTTAGGCTGGAGACCAAAGGTGAAATTTAAAGAGCTTGTAGAAATTATGGTGAAAGAAGAATTACATAAATGGCAGAGATGGATAGATGGAGAAAGGTTTTCTTGGGACGCACCAAACTATCCTAGCGAAGATAGAATATTATCGCGTAGTATTACTTTTGATAGATGATTTTGATTAATTTTAGGAGATAAGGTGTAAAAAGGTGAATAATACATGCAAGGAGAAGTACGAAATTCTAGGAATTATCCCTGCTCGGTCTAACTCCAAAGGTATTGCCAATAAGAATATCAAAAAGCTAAATAATAAACCTCTTATTGCTTATACTATAAAAGTAGCTCTTAAAGCAAAAAAATTGACTAGATTGGTCGTTTCTACCAATAGTGAAGAAATAGCTAATATAGCAAGAACTTATGGTGCAGAAGTTCCCTTCTTAAGGCCAACCGAATTAGCCCAGGATGATACACCTATGTTGCCAGTTTTACAGCATGCAGTAAAATTTTTAGAAAATAGTGAAAATTACAGAACAGATATCATTGTTGCTTTGCAGCCCACTTCGCCTTTACGCAAGTCGAGTCATATTGATGAGGCATTAGAAAAAATAATCAATAGTGATGCAGATTCTATAGTCAGTTTATGTGAAGCAGAACATTCACCTTATTGGATGAGAAAAATAGAAAATGACAGGGTAGTTAGTTTTATAGAAGGAAGCGAAAAATATGTCCGCAGACAAGATCTCCCCAAGGTGTATCGCTTAAATGGTGCAATCTACGTGACTAGATACGAAGTTCTAATGAAAGAAAATAAAACCTCAGGTAATGACACTAGAGCGATTATTATGAGTCCAGAAGATTCTATTGATATTGACACAGAATTAGACTTTAAATTAGCAGAACTGATTTTGAAACAAAGACATAACAATGAAAAAAATAAGAATTAATAATAGATGGATAGGAGATAAAGAGCCTGTTTTTATTATTGCCGAAGCAGGCGTCAACCATAATGGCAAACTTTGCTTAGCGAAAAAATTAGTGGACATAGCTAAGGAAGCCGGAGCAGATGCAGTAAAATTTCAAACATTTAAACCAGAAGATTTAGCTATCCCTAATACCCCTAAGGTAGGATATCAAAGAAAGTATTCTCGGGGTAATACACAATTTGAGATGTTAAAAAAATTAGAATTAAAATATGAAGATTTCCAAGCGCTAAAAGAATATTGTGATAAAAAAGGAATAATTTTTCTATCTACACCTCATACAGAAAGTACAATTGATTTCTTGAAAGATTTAGTTCCTGCTTACAAAATAGCTTCCGGCGATTTGACCAATCTACCCTTATTGCAAAAAGTGGCAAAGAAGAAAAAGCCGATTATTCTGTCTACGGGTATGTCCAATTTAGAAGAAGTCAAAGAAGCGGTCAAAGTAATCAAAGATAAGGGTAATAGAAAGATTATTTTACTTCATTGTGTATCTAATTATCCTGCTTCATTAAAAGAAGTAAATCTTTATGCTCTGGAGTTATTAAGGGAAAAATTTGATTCTATTGTTGGTTTTTCTGACCATACCCAAGGTTCAATTGCTTCAATAGTTGCCATTGCTTTGGGAGCTAAAGTAATTGAGAAACATTTTACATTAAGTAGAAAATTGTATGGTCCTGACCATAAAACATCGCTGGATAGGAAAGAATTCATAGACTTTGTTCGCTTATTAAGACAAACAGAAAGCATATTGGGTGAAAGAAGGAAGTCAGTGCAGGAAGGTGAGTTGGAAAATCGAAAGATTGCAAGAAAGAGCGTAGTGGCAAGAATTAATATACCCAAGGGAACATTGATTAAAAGAGAAATACTAGATATAAAAAGACCGGGTACGGGAATAGCTTCTAAAGAATTATATAAAGTAATTGGCAAGAAAGCTAATAGAAATATCTTGAAAGATACATTAATAAAGTGGGAATATTTAGCATAAAAGGATTATTTTATGAATAAGCGAATAATTTGGCTTTCTGCTAATAGATTTGGATATGAATTATTAAAAGAGGCAGTGAAGCAAAGTAGATCCAACATCAAAGCAATAGTTACACTTAGTAAGAAAACAAAAATTATAATGTACGATGGGTTGAGTAGGCAAAGATGGTACGATTTTAAAGATATCGATGTCTATGAAGTGGAATCAATTAATAATGATGGACAGATTCTAAAAAGATTATCTCCTGATTTTTTATTCGTATGTGGTTGGAGAGAAATTATTAGTAGAGATATTCTAAGAATTTCTAAATATGGGACAATAGGTTTTCATCCTAGTTTATTGCCTGAAGGAAGAGGACCTGCCCCTATAATTAATTCTATACTGCAAGGCATTAGATGGAGTGGAGTAACTATGTTCTATTTAGACAAAGGATTAGACAATGGGGATATAATTGGGCAGGAAAAATTTGTTATTGGAAAAGATGACTACGCTGAAGATATTTATAATAAAGTTATCTCTGCTGGAAAAGAATTGATTAACAGGTATCTTCCTTTGTTAATAAGCGGTAATGCTCCACGGAAACCCCAAGATGAGTTAAAAGCAACGTATTTTAAAAAATTGAGCTTGAAAAACAACGAGATAGATATTGAAAATGAATCTACTAAACAAATTTATGATAAAATAAGGGCATTTTCTTCTCCTTATCGAGGAGCATATATTAAAAAAGGAGATAAAAAAATAGTAATTTGGAGAGCGGAAATAAAAGATATAAGATGAGAAAAATTTGTGTCCTTACCGGAACACGAGCAGAATATGGGTTATTGAAACCAGTAATCAAAGCAATACAGGGACATCCAAAGTTAGATTTGTCTCTAGTAGTTGCAGGTATGCATCTTTGTAAAGAGTTTGGCTACACTATCAAAGAAATAAGAAGGGATGGGTTTGATATACGGGCCATAGTGCATATGAATCCACAAGGTGATACTGGTTATTTTATGGCTCATGCTGTGGGAAGAGGAATTAAGACCTTGGCAGATAAGTTCAGAAAGGAAAGACCAGATATATTAGTGGTCTTAGGTGATAGAATAGAAGCCCTTTCTGCTACTATTGCTGCGGCGTATATGAACATTGCCGTATCTCATATTCATGGGGGAGACATTTCTAAAGCAGGGTTAGATGAATCCTGCAGACATGCCATAACCAGGTTTGCCCATATCCATTTCGCTGCTACTAAGTTGAGTGCTCTGCGATTACTTAAAATGGGTGAGGAGGCTTGGAGAATCTTTGTAGTAGGCTCACCAGGTCTCGATTCCATAGTAAATGATGGATTAATAAATAGAGAAGAATTGGAGAGGAGATTGAAAATAAGACTGAAAAATCCAATTATATTGATGTTCCAGCATTCGGTTACTACCCAAGTAAATCAAGCTGCCCAGCAAATAAAAGAGACTATTAAAGCTATAAAAGAACTACATTTTCAGACTATCATTATCTATCCCAATTCCGATGCTGGAGGTAGGAGAATAATTCAAGAGATAGAGAAATTAAGACGGTCTGATTTCATGCACATTTATAAAAACTTATCTCACAAAATCTATCTCAGCTTAATGAATAATGTTGATGTACTTGTGGGAAATTCCAGTAGTGGAATTGTGGAAGCCCCTTCGTTTCGCCTTCCTGTAGTAAATATTGGAATCAGACAATTTGATAGAGAGCGTGCTGGCAATGTGATTGATGTCGAACACAGTAAGGTAGAGATTATCAAAGGAATAAAAAGGGCCTTGTCTGAGTCATTCAAGGCAAAGATGAAAAATTGCCTAAACCCTTATGGTGACGGGAAAACAAGTAAGCGTATTGTCAAGATTCTCTCTCAACTAGAGATTAATGATAATCTCTTACAAAAAAGGTTGAATGGGAAATATTTAAGTTGAGGTCACGATGAAAATTTTGGTAATCGCCGCACATCCCGATGATGAAGTTTATGGAGTAGGAGGTACGATAGTGAAGCATATCAGGGAAGGGGATGAAGTTTTTGTATGCATATTGACCGATGGAGCATCGACCCAATATCCAGGAAATAAAACTATGATAAAACAGAAAAAAGAGGAAGCAAGAAAATCAACGGAAATTCTAGGAATAAAGAAAATTTATTTCTTCGATTTACCAGATATGCAATTGGACACAATTGCTCATGTTAAGGTAAACAAGGCGATAGAGGAAATGATATCAAGGATTATGCCCGATATAGTTTACACTCATTACTGGGGAGATGTTAATAAAGACCATCGCGTAGTTTTTGAGTCGACGATGGTGGCAGTTAGACCGAGTTTTAAACATACCATAAAAAGGATACTCTTATACGAAACTCCTTCTTCTTCAGAGTGGAATGCACCAATTCTAACGGATAAGTTTATTCCCAATGTTTATGTAGATATTTCAGAAACAATCTCTAAAAAAATTGAAGCAATGAAAGCATATGAGTCAGAGTTAAGAGAATTTCCCCATCCTCGCTCAATAGAGGCAGTTACAACTTATGTGAAGAAAAACGGACTAGTTATAGCAAAGGAAGCTGCAGAGTGTTTTCTTTTAATTAGGGAGACTATTTAATGAAAGAGAAAAGTATTTTAATTTTAGGAGCAGGAGAGCAGGCGAGGATAGTACTGGATATTTTGCGAGAAAATAATAAGGAAATCTTTGGATTTGTTGACATATGTGACAATTCATCTTTATGGGGAAAGAAGATAAAAGATTATAAGATATTGGGAGGAATGTCAATTTTATCTGAGATTTTTAAACAAGGTGTGAAGAAAACAATTGTTGCATTTGGTGACAACAAGAAACGATTGCACACTGCAAACAGGGCTAGTGAGATAGGATTTGAACTAGTAAATGCAATTTCCCCCTCTGCCTTTGTGTCCCAGGAGTCCAAATTAGGAGAGGGAATAGTTATTGGTCCTAAAGTTATTATTAATACCGATGTAGGTATAGAAGACAATGCCATTATTAATTCAGGAGCGATAATTGAACATGATTGTATTATTGAACAAGGTGTGCATATTGCCCCCGGAGCTAATTTAGCTGGTGGAGTAAGAGTAAAGAGATGTGCTTTTATCGGAATTGGGGCAACAATAATTGATGACTTGATTATTGGGGAAAACTCTATAGTCGGAGCTGGCAGCGTAATCATTAAAAATATTCCGGATAATGTTACCGTGGTAGGGGTTCCGGGAGAGATCATAAAAGAGCATAATGTTCATAAATATATTCCTATTGTATAAATAGCTGTGTACCAGTATATAAAACGATTATTTACTCATTCATTAATTTATGGCATTGGAGATGTCGTACCCAAAGCCATTTCTTTTCTGTTGATACCAGTATATACGAGATTTCTTACGACAAAAGACTATGGTGTTATTTCCTCAGTAATAGCAATATCTTCTGTCTTGGGTATTGTTTGCCTGATGGGTTTAAATGGTGCAGTTACCAGATTTTATTTTGACTATGATGATTTTAACCAAAGAAAAAGCTATTTGGGCAACGTGACAATTTTCTTATTATTATCTACTTTTATAATAATTTCCCTTTTGGATGTATTCGGACCTCGGATGTTTAACAAAATTACTCCCGATATACCCTTTCATCCTTACCTTAGGTTAGCTCTATGGACGATTTTCTTTATGATAACTACAAGTATCTTGTTGGCAATTTATCGGGCACAAGAAAAATCTAAAAAATATACCATTTTTACTATTATGAATAGTATTCTTACCGTGGGATTTATTGTATATCTTGTGGTATTTCTAAGACAGGGAGCATTGGGGTATATCAAAGGAATATTTTTTTCTTCAATAGTCATTTTCATAATCTGCTCGATTTTTTTATTTCAGAAAATTAATCTCAGTTTTAACTTATCACAGATTATCGACTCATTAAAATTTGGCTTACCTTTGGTTCCCCATCTTTTGGCCTGGTGGGTATTAAATTTAATAGATAGATTAATGCTACAACATTTTCGCGGACTGGATGAAGTAGGTATTTATTCAATTGGATATACAATAGGCATGATTCTATGGTTTGTTACTGCGGCATTTAATAATGCTTGGATGCCTTTCTTTTTCTCCACAGCCAAACGAGAGAAAAACGCAAAAGAGATATTCTCTAAAATTACCACTTATTATCTTATGGGAATATTACTTTTGGGTCTACTAATTATGACCTTTTCTAAAGAGATTGTTACTTTGATGACTACACCGGAATTTTATAAATCATATAAGGTCGTGCCAATTATAACTCTGGCTAATATAGCTACAGGAATTTACCTTATGAGTGCTAATCAGATATTCTTTGTAAAGAAAACGCATTATATGCCAGCAATAAGTATAACCGCAGCTTTGTCAAATATTTTACTGAATATATTATTAATACCTCCCTATGGGATGATTGGTGCTGCATATGCAACCATGGTTTCTTTTGCTATTTGTGCGATGATTACTTATTTTACATCATCAAAGTTATACCATATTCAATATGAGTATGGCAGGATATTTAAATTATTTTTAATTTTTGGATTGTTAATACTCATTCAACAATGGATACGTTTTAATAACACGAATCTGGGGTTTGTGACAAAATTTTTTATACTGTTAGCATACCCTTGTTTATTACTGCAAGCACATTTCTTTAACAGAGATGAAATAGAAAAAATTCTATCATACTTTAGGTTTTCGAAAACTAATAACTAATTATGGATATATTGCTGATACAACCGCCCCATAAGGATCGAACTCCCAGTGTTTTTCCCTTAGGGCTTGGATATATTGCTAGGTCGTTAATGGATATGGGATGTAAAGTAGAGATTTTTGATATTCATGCAGAAGGCATAAATGAAGAAGAGGTTTGTAAAAAAATAGCTAATTTTAATTTTGACCTTGTGGGAATTAATGCTTTTTCTACTCAGTATAAATACATAAAATGGCTAAGTGAACAGATTAGAAAACATACGAAAGTGGCAATAATTTTAGGTGGCCCTCTAGCTACGTATAATCCAGAATTAGTACTTAGAAATACCAACGTGGATATATGCGTAATAAGCGAAGGTGATGTTACTATAAAAGAATTGGTTACAAATAAAGATTTATATAGCGTCAAAGGGATATGCTTTAAAAATGGTGGAGGAGTAATTAAGAATAAGCCCAGGGAAAATATTTCTAACCTTGATACTATTGGATTTGTTCCCTATGAGATTTTTCATATGGATATTTATTTTAAACATATTTCTCTTTGGGGAAGAAGCGCCCAAAAAGTAATTAATGTCATAACATCAAGAGGATGTCCATACAATTGTAATTTCTGCTCGCGAACTTTTTCTGGAGTTAGATATAGAAGTATCAGTAATGTTATCGCCGAGATTAAGGCTCTCCAAGATAGGTACAATATAGATGGAGTATTATTTAGTGATGAATTAGTAATCGCTTCTAAGAAGAGAGCATATGAATTATGCGAAGAGATGAGCAGAATAGGAGTGGAATGGGGATGCCAAGGCAGAGCCAATTTCGTAGATTTACATTTACTGAAAAGTAT
Organism: bacterium; assembly: GCA_046759165.1. Classification (GTDB taxonomy): domain Bacteria; phylum UBA6262; class WVXT01; order WVXT01; family WVXT01; genus JBHIBS01. The sequence continues at coordinate 34,231 of JBHIBS010000007.1, forward strand.
GAAAAAAGCCGGCTGTGTCTATATAGGATATGGTATTGAATCTGGGAGTCAGAAACTACTCAATAATATGAATAAGAGAGTTGCTGTCGAGCAAAACAAGAAAGCAGTGATTAACACGTTAAAAGCAGGAATGGTTCCAGTAGCCCAGATGATTTTTGGTTATCCCGGGGAGAATATACAGACAATTCAGGAGACAATCGATTTCTATAAAGTAGTACATTACTCACCTCCCACTCCTGATTACAAACCAGCTGAATTGAATCTAATAACTCCATTGCCTGGTTCCTCATTATATGCTTCTTGTATTCAGTCTCAAAAGATACCGGGTGAGGAAGACTATTTACTAAAAATAGAAAGAGGCTATGATCGAGGTGGTGTATTGTCAGTAAATTTTACTAAATTTCCAGACGATGTGTTACTCCAGTTGAAGGAGGATACGGAAAAGATACTTTATGAAAATTACCAAAAGTATCTCAGGAAACATCCTCTATTATTTTTAATTAGTTTGGTTAAGAAAGTCATCAGTTATAAGCGAGAATATGGATATAAAAGATTGTTAGTGACTGTTATGTTAAGATTTAATGAGATTTTGAGATTGCAATGGTTGAAGCTGTCAGAGAAAGTCTTTTATCATTGAGGTTAATTTAGTCACTTTATATTACGGGGAATGAACAAAAAAAATATTGAATTTTGGGATAAAACCTGGAGAGAAAAGGATATTTGTATTTTATCTGATTATCTAAATGAAGCTAATCTATTTTCGAGAAATCAAATAGTTTGGAAGTTAAGCCTGGAATATTGGAATGGGGTATTCAAGTCAGCAAAAGGAAAAAATGTTCTTGAGTGTGGAAGCGGGTCGGGAATGGTATCTATGTATCTTGCAAAAAAGGATTATTGCACGCATTTACTGGACATCTCGGAACCAGGAGTTATGTTAGCAAAAAAGAATTATGAAATAAATTCCATTAAGGGTCATTTTATTAGAGGGAATGTTATTAATTTACCTTTTAGAGACAATGTATTTGACATTGTTATGAGCTTTGGTTTATTAGAATATTTGACAGATATTTGGACAGCGATTAAAGAGATGGTGAGGACTTTAAAACAGGGAGGGATTTTTGCTGCAGATATATCTACTAATCGTTTTTCAATTATGATCTTGCCGCGGTTATTCAGGAATATAATTAAATTTAATTTTAAGGAGATTCTTCAAGGGAATTGGAGAGGTCCGTATACTGAAGTGAATTCATATTCTAAAAAAGAATATAAAAATGCAATGGAGGAAGCTGGTTTGAGCAATATTGTTATCACCGGGACAAGGCCGTTTCCTCCGGCTTATCCACCGTTACATATTCCTTTTATTATTGATCGGTATATTTATTCTAAATTTGTTAAGGCGTTAAGAAGTTTCCATCGGAAATTTGACCACTCTAATTCCAGAATAACTGATATCTGGGGCTGTGGCTGGTTTGCCCATGGAGTAAAAAGGTAGTTTAAAAAACAAATGGCTATGCTGGAGCAAAAATCACAGTTTTCGGAGTATAACTTATGAGAGTGTTACTTATTTATCCTAATATAGGTGGAGAAGGAGAGATACCTATTAATTTGACTTTGCTACAAGCGGTTTTGAAAGAACACAATCACCAGGTGAAAATCTTTGACTTGACACGTTATCTTATTGAGCAGGTGAAGGAGTGGCATGGAAAAGACCAGAAGGTTCGGGTAGGCCAATTTAAGGAGACGCCAACTCCTCCTGTGCCCGCTCCTCCAGAGAAAAAATTTGAACAATTGGAGCAAGATCTTCTGTCAGAAATTAATTCATTTATGCCAGATTTAGTGGGAATAACTTCATTTACTCCTTCTTTTCTGGAAGGAATAAATTGTGCGAGGATCATAAAGAAGAAATATAAAGATCTACCGATAATATTTGGAGGGATTCATGCAACCATCATGCCCGAAGATGTAATTGAACATAAGGAAATAGATTTCCTATGCATTGGAGAAGGAGAAGAACCTCTTGTTGAACTTTGCGAGAAGCTGGATACTGGCCGCCAAATAACGGGCATCGGAAACTTATGGATTAAAAGCAAAGCAGGCATTGAAAAAAATGGACTTCGGCCGCTAATTAATTTAGACGCACTTCCTCCACAGGATTTATCTGGATTTGAAGAATATGACTATTATCGTCCGTTAGATGGTAAGCTTTACCGGATGCTCAATACAGAAATCAGCAGGGGATGCCCTTTCCGATGTTCGTATTGCGTTAATCATTATCTGCAAAATGTTTATAAGGGGTTAGGGCAATATAATCGTTTCAAAAGTGTTCGTAAAGCGGTAGTAGATTTGAAATTCATAAAAGAAAAATATGGTATTGAGATGGTAAGGTTCTGGGATGAAGATTTTGTAGTTTTTAAACTAGAGTATCTAAAGGAACTGGCCGATGCCTATAAGCGGGAGATTAATTTACCTTTTTTGATTTATGCCGGGGCGAAAAGCTTGACAGAGGAAAAAGTCAAAATTCTCAAAGAAATGGGTTGTGTAACCATTGCCATGGGCATAGAAAGTGGCAATCCCTGGATTAGGCGCTACATTTTGAACCGCAAAGTTACTAATGAAGAGATTATTGAGAAGTTCCATCTATGTCATAAATATCAAATTAGAGCTTCAGCATATAATATGATTGGAATTCCTTTCGAGACTCGAGGCCATATATTTGAAACAATTGAATTGAATAGACAGTGCAAGACTTCTACCTCTTCAGTAACCTTTCTTGAGGTATATCCCAAGACTGAAATATATGAACTTGCCCGAAGGTTTGGGTTTATTGATGGTAAATATAGAGCAAGAGTAGAATATATGACTTCCCACCTTAAATCTCCCTATCTTACCAAAAATGAATTACAGGGGTTACTCAAAACTTTTAGTATGTATATAAAAGTACCTAGCAACCTTTTCCCGGTTCTTCGTCTCTGCGAACAAGATACGGATGAAGCAAATCAGCTTTTACAGAAACTGGTAAAGTTATATGTTAAATGATAATGAAATTTTGTGTCTCGTTTCCAGAGGATATATTGATAAAATTTTTAAAAGCACGATATTTAAATCGGAAAAGAATAGATTGACCTTTCTGCCTTTAGATAATTTCACAAAAGATTACTTGGAAAAAAAAGGTTTTAAAACGATTAATTTGAAAAAATTTAGCAAGAACAGTTTTAATAATCCTTATGCGGTAGAATTTATAAATAGAATAAAGTCCAAGGATATAAAAGATAGTAGTCTTTTAAACTCTTTATGCTATAAAGGTATCAATTTAATTGACCTAATAGATACAGAATTTTTAATCTTCTTCTTAGAGAAGTTTATCAGGCAACTCGATGTCTCAATAAAATTAATTAGTGATTTTAGGCCAAGGAAAGTTATTATTGCAACAAACTCAGGCAACTGGGCTTCTCTATTTAATCTTAATTTTGATGCGGTATTAGCTGAGTCGATTAAACTTGTTTCTAATTGGAAAAGTATACCAGTAATAGATATATCCTCAACAATAGGGGAGATAAAATTTGATTTGCTTTGTATTGTTCGACCATATTTAAAACTTGCCAGAGAGCTGATTTCAAGTATTAATTTGTCAGCGAAATATTTTTTAAAAAGGGAGAGAATAAATGATAGGAGGAAAGGAAAAGTTATCTTTTTAAATCACTCTTTTAGCTCCAATACAATTTTGCCAGTGATGGCGGAAATTGGAAAAAGGCAGTATTTGGTTACTCTTTTAATTCAAATATCCGGGTTTCCACATCTGGTGAGAAGTGAATATCTAAAATTTTATAGACCATGGCATTATTTTTTTCGCATTAGTGTGTTTATAGAAATGTGTAGGGCATGGTTTTCTCTTAAGGGTAAATTAAAGAGGTTACGGCAATCTGATTTGTGGAGCAAGATAAAATATGGAAGAATTGAAATAGGTAAACTAATTCGAAAAATATTTTTCTACTTTGCAACTACCCGACTCTTATCAGCAGTGAAATTTATAGAAATGGCTGATTTAATGTTTGGGAAGGAAAATGTAAAATTTGTTGTGACTCCTGAGGATAGGACTCTTCCTAATAGAGCGATTTGTGCTTTAGCTTCTACTAGAAATATTCCTACACTTTTAATTCAGCGTGGTGTTTATGGCAATCATCCCCTCTACAAGTTTCCTTTTTTAGTGGATAAGGTGGCTTTAGAAGGTGAGTGGGTAAAAAAGTTGCTTATAAATATGGGACATAGTGCTTCTAAATTTGAAATCACAGGTCAACCTGCTTATGATTTATTAAAGGAAAAATATGGCAAAATTGATCGTAGCGCTATTTACTCTAAGTATAAAATAGATATGAAGGCTAAAATTATTTTATACACTTCACAACCCCTTGTAGAAGGGTTGTCTAACAGAAATAATATTATGCCTAAGGAGACAATTATTAGTCATAGAGAAGAAGTGCGAGAAATATGCCACTCATTATGCAATAAAAAAGGCATCATTTTACTTCTCAAACCACATCCCAATGAAAATGATGATTTACATTATCAGATTGTAAAGGAAATAGGAGCAGGGAACATAAAAGTTATTTCTAAAAGAGCTAATACATCTGAATTAATTAGTATTGCTGACCTTCTCATAACTAGACATTCTACTACCGGAGCAGAAGCTATTGTCTTAGATAAGCCACTAATCATAGTAAATCTATTGTCCATTCCTGATAGTTTTCCCTATGTAGATTATGGGTCAGCTTTAGGTGTCTATAGAAAAGAGAATATTTGGCTGGCAGTTGAGTCTATTTTCCAAGATAAACAAGTTAACGAGAGATTGAAAGAAGGAAGAATGCGTTTTATAAGAGATTTTGCTTACAAATTAGATGGAAAATCCTCAAGAAGAATTGCCGCACTAATAGAAAGCATGCTAAAAGAATCTGAGGAAACCGTTGAAAACTGAAACCATAAGTTTTAATGGAATAGACTATGCTCTTATCTTAAGAAAAGGTCTCAGTGTGGAAAAATCAATTTTTTTCACTAAGCCTGATAATTCCTTGCAATTAGGAATCATAAGACATAAAGCAGGTTATATTGAAAATCCCCATATTCATAGAAAGGTTAAAATTCTTCCTAATATTCAACAAGTTTTATATATAAACAAGGGTGTGGTAGCGATAGATTTTTTTGATAAAGGAGGTAAAAAGCTGGGAAAGACTACTTTGAAGAGAGGAGATACAGTTCTTATTATGTCCGGCGGTCATGCTATTAGAGTATTAGAAAATTTGGAATGTCTGACAGTTAAACAAGGACCTTATGTAGGTATTGAGGGAGATAAAATAGATTTAATTCAGGAAGGTAAAATATGATTCCTGTTTGTGCACCATTATTAGGTGAAGAAGAAATTCAGAATGTTATGAAGGCCTTAAAGAATAATCAAATTTCTGGAACATTTGGGGAATATATAGATGAATTCGAGAAGAAATTTAGCGAATATTGTGGATGTAAATATGGTGTGGCAACTACTAGTGGAACTACTGCCTTACATTTGGCTCTTGCCTCTCTTGATATAAAGAGGGGTGATGAGGTAATATTGTCAACATTAACAAATATAGCTACGGCATATGCAGTGGTATATTGTAATGCTACGCCAGTTACAGTTGATTCTGAGCCAGTAACCTGGAATATAGACCCTAGAAAGATTGAACAGAAAATTACTGAAAATACAAAAGTTATACTACCAGTACATATATACGGTCATCCTTGCAATATGGAGCTAATAGTAAAGATTGCCAGGAAATATAATCTTTATGTAGTTGAAGATGCGGCTGAAGCACATGGAGCAGAATATTTTTCTAAAGAGAATAGAAAATGGCAAAAAGTGGGAGCTATTGGCGATATTGGTTGTTTTAGTTTTTACTCTAATAAAATAATTACTACTGGTGAAGGAGGTATGATTGTTACGAATAATAAGGAGATTTGTGAAAAGGCAAAATTACTTAGAAATTTGGCTTTTTCTAAGAATGTGAGATTCAAGCATGATTATTTAGGATTTAATTATCGTATGACAAATTTACAGGCAGCCATCGGTGGAGCTCAGGTAGATAGAATTGATGAGATTATTGATAAGAAGAGATATATAGCAAAGTGCTATAGCGAAGGTTTAGCCAGTGTTGAAGGCATCACTTTACCTGTGGAAATGGAATGGGCTAAAAATGTTTACTGGATGTATTCCATATTAGTAGAGAGAGAGTTTGCTCTTAGCCGGGATGAACTTATTGAGAAATTAAGAGAAAAAGGTGTGGAGACTAGGACATTTTTTATTCCTATGAATAAGCAGCCTGTATTTCAAAAAATGGGTTTATTTAAAGATGAAAGATGTCCTGTTGCTGAAGAATTATCACAAAAGGGTTTATATCTACCATCAGGGGTCGGCTTGAAAGAGGAAGAGATTGACTATGTAATTAATACCATAAGAGAAATCTCCCAAAAAAGGGATAGGTAGGTCACCCTTTCCCGACCCCATTCCGGTATCGGGACAGGGCAGAGTGACGCATGAGCTGGTCGGTCACACTTTAGGGTGACGAAAGACAGCACTCTGAAGAATATGTCCAACCAAGATAGGCTGCTGCTTCTAATTGATGAAAGAGAAAAAATTAAAGAGAATCATTTTATTCTGTAAAGAACTTACGGGTGTTGGTGGAGGCGAGCGTTTGATGTTTGAGGAAGCCCAATTTTTTAAAAATCAAAATATAGATGTAAAGATATTGACTTTTAAATTTGACAGAGAAGTCTTATTTGATAATTCTTTTGATATTAATATAGAAGAAGTTAAATATAAACATTACTGTTTTCTTCCATTTAGGCTGATAAGTAAAATTTTTTCTCTTAGAAAAAAAATTAAAGAATTAGGTCCGGACTTGATCAATGCTCACTACTTTTTTGATACTATTTATCTTTTTTGGTCAACATTATTTACTGGCATTCCTTACACAACTCATATGCACGTTACTATTTTTTGGTATGAAAATGAAAGAAGTTTGTTGAAATACGCCTTAGTTCATAGAAAAGCCTTTAGAGAAATAATAAATTCAGTTCCCGGACACAGAGATTTTACTCCTCTGGAGCCTCCTGAGCGGACTATTTTCTTCTGGATTAAAAATGAAATCATAGCAATTCTTCTTTATTTAGGCATTAAAGGAGCTAGAAAGATATTTGTTCATTCAAAGCAAATGCAGTGGGAAACAGAAAAGTTGTATAGAAAAAAAGCTGTTTCATTGAAGGGGGCTTTCCATACTGACATTTTTAATTATAAAGTTAAGAAAAATGTACACGCACACCTAGGATTAAATGGGAAAAAAATGATTTTCCATATGAGTAGATTAGATCCCAGAAAACGGATCGATTTACTTTTAAGGGCTTTTAAAAAGATTTCTCTTTTGAGAGATGATGTCTGGTTAGTTATCGGAGGAAAAGGAAGTGATGAAACTCGGCTTAAAAATTTAGTTAGAGACTTAAATATAACAGATAGAATTATTTTTCTGGGATATATTCCAGAGCAAGAGTTATGGGATTACTATGCCTCCTGTGATATTTTTGCTTATCCGGAGTGGATTGACTTTTCACTTTGTCCTTATGAGGCATTGGCGTTTGGGAAAAAATCGATATGGGCTAGTGAGATGGAAATAGATGATAATCTTAAAAAGAGCAGGCTGATTTTTCAGGTTGACCCCACTCCAGATGAGTTTGCTAAAGCAATAGAACGAGCCTTAGAAATTACAGTGAATGAGAAAAGAGGGGAAGATATTTTGAGAGGATATACCTGGGAACGGTATTTTAACCAATTGCAAAAGGGAATGAGAGAAGTAATTATAGGCGGTGCTTAAGAGGATTTGCTTAAGTAAATTGAAGATAATTTTTTGCTTTAAAAAACCTGATGATTTGTCAACCGGTGGCGTGAGACAAATAGCTGATGTGATAAGATATTTTAATAAGTTAGATATTTCTATTGGATTTATAGATAAGAGACCATTGTTTAAAAGTGTTATTAATGATATCTGGAAGAATTTCTGGTATATTTCAAAATTCCATAAGATAAAAGGGAAAAATATAATAGTAGAGGATTATTCTAAACGCTACTCTTTTTTTCTGTTTAATAGCTTTATTTCCTTATTCTATAGTAAGAAATTTCATTTGGTTGGCATAGTACAAGCCTTTTATTTTAATTATAGAACTTCAGGGCTAAAAAATTTTATGGATAAGTTACTTAGTTACCTTTTTCTGAAAGGTTTAGATGTAATTATTACCAGCGGAAAAGCAGCCCAAGACGAACTTGTCAAATTGAGAATTCCTCTGCATAAGATTAATAATGTATATTTAGCAACCAGAGAGAGATTTGCAAAAAATGTAGATGGAACATTAGATTGTAGTACAAGTAAGAGAATATTATTTGTTGGCCGTGTGGATCCAGTGAAAGGAATAGAATATTTAATTGAAGCGATCAATATTTTGAAAAAGAAAGACTTAAAACTAACTATAGTCGGGGATTTTAAGCAAAATACAGAATATAGCAGGAAGATATTTGATAAAGTAAAAGAATTTGGTATTGAGAATAAGATAGTATTTGTTGGTAAAATTAAAGATGATTCACAATTAGTTGAGTTTTATAAATCTTCCAATATCCTTGTTCTCCCATCAGTGTGGGATACTTCACCAATCACATTAGTAGAAGCAATGTGTTTTGGATTACCTATTGTGGCTACTAAAGTAGGAGGTATACCAGAATATGTAGAAAATGGAGTAAATGGAATATTGGTGCCTCCTAAGGATTCTCAAGCATTGGCCAAAGCAGTTTCTTTATTAATTGATAATTACAATTTAAGGAAAAAATTAAGCGATGGCTCTTTTGAAAAGTCTTTTAAATATCGTAATAGAACCTGGGAAGTCGTGGGTAAAGAATATTACGAAATTCTCTCGGAATTATGGGTAAAGGAAGAAAAAAATGATTGAGGCGTTTGGATTTTTTGTAGTGTTTATTATTTCAGTTTTAATTATCAAATTATTTTCAAAGTCATTACCCCTAAATCTCGATGTAACTATGAAGAATAGACTAATTTTTATTGTAATCTTAGCCATTGTTCTGAAGCTTGTGATTGTAGGAGTATGGTATTTAAATGTAGGACATTCTTTTTATATGTATAGTGATTTGTCTACGAGAGATTCCGGCTTTTACGATTGGTCAGGCCAATATTTGGCAAATTACTTTAGACAAGGTATATTGTTTAGACAAGAATTTCTCAATCTTTATGGGGACAGTTTAGGATTTCCCTATTATGTAGGGTTAATTTATGCTTTTTTCGGCCATCATCAGATAATGGTTTCAATATTTAATACTTTAGCGTCAGTAGTATTGGCTCTTTTAATGTTTCATATTGCTTTGACTCTTTTTAATAATCGAAAGATTGCTTTCTGGACATTGATTTTCAATCTATTTTACTCTCATTATGTATCTCAATCTTATTATTTATTAAAGGATATGTTTTTGGTCTTTTTAATAGTTATTTTCTGCTGGCTATTTATGAAGATTGGAAAAAATAGAATTAATTTACTTAATTATTTTGGGTTGTTTGTAGTTACAATAGGGATTTATTTTATACGTTCACTTACAGTTTTAATATTAATAGGGCTGGGTGGATTACATTTGATATTAGGGTTAGGTCTTAAAGAGAGAAAAGTTCTTAAATCTATACTCGTTTTGTTGATTTGTTTAACTGCCATAATTGGACTTGGGAGATTGTCACCTCGTGGTAGAACTACTTTTGAGAAGATCGAATATTTCAGCACAGAGGAATATAGAGGAGAAGAATCAACTCCTGCTTATTTAAGAGGAACAAGAGGAACGAAAGAAATAATATCGAGTATTGGATCCAGTCCTTTAAATGCATTCAAAGACCTTATAAGAAGTGTAATTTTAATCTATTGGGGACCAACTTACTTTTATCAGCGTTCTGGAGCAAATCTATTTTATGCATATGGTAGGTTTGTCTTCTGGGAAAACTTAGGGGGTTTAATGCGGATCTTTTTAATGCCCATGGTAATATTTGGATTTTTTTATTGTTTGAGGAAGAAAAAAAGTGAGTCATTTTTATTTTATAGTTTCGTTGTAATTTGGACAGTTGTTATGATGCTTACTGGTAATGCTGAACGCTGGGCGTTGAGTTTAATGCCATTTGTACTTATGTTTGGAGCAGTAGGTGTAGTTAATTTTAATAAAATTAAGCCGTTCTATATACCTTATTTACTCTTATTTAACCTGCTAATAGCAGCCAATATTACTTTACATGAATCATTGATTGTAGCAAAGCCCTTATTTATTTTGACTTCGTTAGGTTTATTATGGGGAATATGTAGATATAGACAAGCACTGCGTAAATGAAGATATATTATTTAGGAAAAAACATTGAGGATATAGTTACAGGATGTAGGAAAAAAATATCATTAATTACTGATAAAATCAAGAGTTAAGAATTATCAATTAAGAGTTTGCAATTCTAAACCTTTGGTTCATAGATGAATATATTAATACTCTCTACTGATTATAAGCCACATTTTGGAGGTATAGCAGAGCACACTTATCAAGTTGCCAGGAGTCTTTATAAAAGTGGTACAAATGTAATTGTATTAGCTCCTTTTATAAAAGGATGTAGTAGTTTCGATAATAAGCAAGGATTTAAAACTTATAGAGTCCCAAATATCCCTATTTTAAGAGGGGTGTTATTTTTCCTAAGTGCACTATTTCTTTGCTGTAGATTCCAAATTGATTATATATATGTTAGCATAACATTTCTTTGTGGTGAAATTGCTTATATTTTATCATACATTTCAAAATTAAAATACATAGTAGCTATTCATGGTTATGAAGTGATGTGTGCAAAAGATACATTCCGAGCTAAGATTAGAATTTTATTAAAACCCCTCCAGCTACATGTATATAATAAAGCATATAGAATATTTGCTGTTAGTAATTTCACAAAGAGTAAACTCGAAGAATTTGGTGTGTCTTCTCAAAAAATCAGGGTAGTTAATAATGGTGTAGATTTAGATAAATTTAATACAAGAAAAAAACATCTGGGATATATCAAGCGATATAACCTAAATGGGAATAAAATTATCCTTACAGTTGCAAGATTAACTGAAGATAAAGGACATGACATGGTAATAAAATCATTGCCAGAAGTGCTTAAACGTGTACCCAAAGTTACATATCTTATTGCAGGCATAGGTCCGCGAAGGACCTTTTTAGAATCGTTAGTAAAAGAAATGGGTATTCAACAAAATGTGATTTTTCTAGGCTATGTTCCTGAGAATGAATTACCAATGCTATATAATACCTGCAATGTTTTTATTTTAACTAGTAGACCTTTGGGTAGATGTGTGGAAGGATTTGGCATAGTATTCCTTGAAGCAGGAGCTTGCAAAAAACCTGTTATTGGAGAGAATTCTGGAGGTATTCCCGACGCAGTTATTAATGGTAAAACAGGGATATTGGTGAATTCAAATAACTCAGGTGAAATAGTAAAGGCTTTGATTTCTTTGCTTTCTGACCATAACCTGGCTAAAAAATTGGGAGACAATGGCTATAAAAGAATAGTAAAAGAACTAACTTGGAATAAAATCGGTTTAAATATGATGAAGGAAATCGAGATTTAATATAAGATGAATATAAAAATCTATAGAGACTTTCTTGAGCAGTTGGGATATAAGATTGTCCAGACGGAAAGTGGTTATTGGTATAACCATGGGAAATTCATCTACTTTAATCTCCCTTTTTTCAAACCGGTTAACCCTTCAAAAATGGAAATTAAAAAGCTTTTTTTAAATCCTACGTGCTGGGGAGTGAGATTTTCGACTACTGGTAATCTAAATGGAAAAGAAAGCTTTATGTGGGTATGTAGGGATAAGTCTTATGGATTAAAAAATCTTAAATCTAAAGCCCGTAATCAAACCAGGAGAGGTTTGGAGAACTGTGAAGTTGAAAAGATAACTCTTGAACGCTTACATAGGTACTCTGGAGAAATTGACGCTGACACATTAAAAAGACAAGGGAGAAAAATCAATACAGAATATTGGAAACACCATCACAAAATTGCCTCTCGTTTTCCTGGATTTGAAGCTTTTGGTGCTTTGGTTAATAAAAAATTAGTGGCTTATACTATTACATTTCAAATGGATGATTGTTGTAATATACTCATGCTTAGGTCCTTGCGTGATTATCTAAAGTATTATCCGAATAATTCTCTGTTATACAGTGTAATAAAAATGATGCTTTCCAGGCCTGAGGTATCCATGGTATTTTTTGGAGCAGAATCTCTTAAAAGAGATATGGAGTCCTTAAGACATTTTAAAGAATCTATGGGTTTTGTTAAAGAGTATATTAAACAAAGAGGAATTATTCATCCACTTATTAGTTCTTTTGTGAAACGTTTTTCAGCTAACAGTAAAATATTTGAGCCGTTTGATAAATATTTAAAGGGAAAAGATAAGTGGGAAAAATTCTTGGGATTCGTTCAGATCTGTAAGTAATGAAAAAATTAAACATTCTTTTATTGACTCCTTATTTTTGTGCCGGAGGAAAAGGGAAAAGTTCTCCAACCCCTAGCGGTTATGAGCCCATTTCGTTCGGGGGAACTGATTTGTCTACTTTGTCATTAGCTGAGGGATTCAAAGTAAGGGGGCATAATGTTTATGTGATGTTTGCAGACAGCGGCTTACCTGAGGAATTTACTAATCGGAAAATATCTTATATTTTAGCACCCGTTGATAAAAGAACTCCCTGGGGCATATTGGTTGGAGCGTATCATATTAAAAAAATTATAATCGAAAATAAAATCGAGATAATTCATTCCCAGACGGTTATTCCGACACTCATGGCTTATTTAGCAAAGCTTATTACAAAAAAAGCAAACTTCAAAATCATCTGGCACTGCCGTGGGATAAAAGATCATAATTATCTTGTAATAGGACGACTTTTCAATTATTTAGTTGATTTTGTAATTGCTAATTGTAATTTTGAAAGGAATAGATTAATAAAAGGTGGACTTTCACCATGGAAAATTAAGACGATTTATAACTGTTTGAATATTCCTTTTCCGGACAGGATAGATAAGGATGGGAAACTAATTAAAGAAATTGGAATCAGGGAAGGCATACCCGTTATAGGAACTGTGGCGCGGTTAGATTCAGATAGAGGCATTGAATATTTTTTGCAAGCAGCAGCAATGGTTAAGAAAAATTTAAATAATGTAAAATTTTTCATTGTGGGTGGGGGTCCATACGCAAATATCTTTCTAAAACAAGCTCTTGATTTGGGAATAAAAGAAGATGTCTTTTTTTTAGGAGCGCGTCGTGATGTTGGAAGAATTTATCCGATTTTGGATATATTTGTTAATCCCCGTGCACTGGAAACAGGAACTGGTAATGCCAATGCAGAGGCAATGGCATACGGCAGGTCTGTTATTGCCTGTAGTTCTGGAGGAGTGCCGGAATTGGTTAAAAACGATGTTACAGGAATCTTAGTACCTTCGAAAGATTCAAAAAAATTAGCCGAGGCAATTGTATATCTATTGCAAAACAAAGAAACATCTGAAAGAATAGGTCAAGCGGGAAGGCAACTAATCAAGGAGTATTTTACTCAAGAAAGGCTAATGCGGGAGATGGAAGAAGTTTATTGTCAAGTACTAAATAATTCTTTTTAATTTTTATCCAGGTTCATTTTGATGAAAGACTGGTTATACAAAGTTAAATTTATACTATGGTTGATTGGCAAGCGAAAATTTAAGTTAGTATACAATTATTTTTGGATGTATTTTTGGGAATGGTCTAGTTTTTTCTCTAGGTTATTTCTTATTAAATTATTCCCTTGGGGTGTGCCTTATCCTCCTTCTATTGAGATTGAGCCAACAACAAGATGTAATTTAAAATGTACTATCTGTGAACATACTTATTGGAATGAAAAGGGAAGAAATATGTCCTTTGTGGAATTTAAGAATATTGTAGACCAATTTCCCAAACTAAGATGGACAGGTCTTACGGGCATTGGTTCCAGTTTCTTAAATAAAGATTTTTTAAGGATGGTAGAATATCTGAAGAAAAGGTCAATAATAGTAGAATTAATCGATACTTTTAATCATATTGATGAAAAGATAGTAGAGAAGATTGTGGATATGGAGGTAGATTTTTATTATATTTCGATGTATGGCGCGACAAAGCAGACCTATGAAAGTGTTTGCTTAGGTTCGAACTTTGATAAGATAATGAATAATATAAAATATTTAGTTAAATTAAAACAAAAAAAGAAGACCCTATTACCCATCGTCAACTTCCATTTTATTGTCTCCCAAACAAATTACCATGAGATGCTACCTTTTCTGGAATTAGTACATTCATTAGATGTAGATGAGTTCCAGGTTTTATTTACTCCTCTTCTTCATCCCTTTAAAGAAATAAAGCATTTAGCAGTGGATATACCAAAAGAGAGAAGGGCAGAAGTTGCCCAAAAGGCTAAAGAACTTGGAATTAGCGTGATTTATAATAATTGTGCGCAGTTAAAAAAGCCACCGATAAAAGAATGTACTGCTTGGCTTGAGCCCTTTATTTTTGCTACAGGGCATGTTGTTCCATGTTGTGCTGGAAATGAAGCAAACAGAAGAGAATTCCAGAAAAGAACTAGCTTAGGCAATGCATTTGAGAAGGATTTTCTGGAAATATGGAATAGTCATGAATATAAAGAGCTTACAGAAAAAATTCATAATGGTGAAATACCTGTTCAATGTGCCAATTGCACTATTTTTGATACCAAAAGTAAATGGGAGGAACCAACATGAAGGTACTGGTTACAGGTGGTTGTGGTTTTATTGGTTCGCATGTCTGTGAATATTATAGGAATAAAGGAATAGAGGTTGTTTCCGTAGATAATATGACAAAATATGAACTTTCCAGAACAGGATATATAGCAGAGGAAGCAAGAAATCATAATTGGAATTTTTTAAAGAGATTAGGAGTCAATCTGTATAAAGAGGATATTCGAAATCTGAATAAATTGATGGAAATAACTCAACACTGTGATTTTATAATCCATACTGCAGCTCAGCCAGCGATGACCATTTCTTTAGAAGACCCTGAGTTGGATATATCTACTAATGTTATAGGAACATTTAATGTTCTGGAACTCGCCAGGAAGTTTAAAATCCCAGTTGTTTATTGTGGAACGATTCATATTTATGGAAATAAAATTAATGAAACTTTAAGGGGAAAAGATACTCGCTATGTAAGAAGGCCTATAGGAATAGATGAATCTCATCCTGTGGTTGAAGGATTATTAACTCCCCTCCATGCATCAAAGAGGTCTGCAGAGCTTTATGTACAAACATACATAGACTCATATGGAGTTGAAGCTGCAAGTTTTCGTTTAACGGGATTATATGGACCAAGGCAATTTGGAGGAGAAGACCATGGCTGGGTAGCAAACTTTGCTATAAGAGCAGTTGCGGGATTACCCATAAACATTTATGGGACAGGTAAACAAGTAAGAGATATTTTATATGCCACTGATGTTTGTGAAGCATTTGATACCTTCTATAGAACGAGGAAACCTGGAATATATAATATTGGTGGAGGAGAAGGGACTGCTATATCTTTAATTGAGTGCGTTAGATTAATCGAGAACATATTAGAGAAAAAGTTAAAAGTTAACTTTGCACCTGCAAGGAAGGGAGACCTTAAATATTTTATTTGTGATATTAATAAAGCAAAAAAATTTCTCAAATGGGAACCACAAGTAAAACCAAGACAAGGAATCAAGCATTTGATTGAATGGATTAAGGATAATGAAAATATTTTTGTTTTTCAAAACAACAAATCAAAATGGAGGCCAGAAAATGGAAGCCTTAATTTTAGCAGGTGGCAGAGGGTCACGAGTAAATGAACTTTCAGAAAGCGTCAATAAATGCATGATTAAAATGATGGGTAAACCTCTGCTTGAATACAATTTAGACATACTTGCAAAATTAGATATTCAGGAAGTTATTATCGTAGTCGCTTATAAGGCAGAAGATATTATCAATACGTTTGGAACAAATTATTCAGGTATGAGAATAAAGTATGTAATTCAACGGGAACAGAAAGGATTGGTACATGCAATTGAAACTGCAAAAACATATTTGGATGATGATTTTATTTTAATGCTTGGGGATGAAATTTTAGTTGAGACTCGGCATGTGGAGATGGTGGGTAAATTTCATAACAATAAGATATTTGCTATTTGTGGCGTTGTTCCCGTGGAGAATAAAATGAGAATTTGTAAAACTTACTCTATATTTTTTAATGAGAAAAATAGAATCTTACGCTTAGTAGAAAAACCCAAAAAACCATTGAATAATTTAATGGGAACAGGGAACTGTATATTTTCTAAGGAGATAGTCAATTATATAGAGATTACACCTATTAGCCATGAGCGGGGCGAGAAAGAATTGCCCGACTTAATTCAATGTGCTATTGATGACGGGGAGATTATAGAATATTTCGAGATAGCCAATTATTACTATAACATCAATTCTTATGGTGACTTAAGAGAGGCGGAGTCTTTAATTTCTGAATTAGCAGAAAAGGAACAATCTCTATATGCTAGTAATTTATATTTGAGGCAAAAGCTTAATGAAAATAGTTATGGTAAGTGATTATTTGCCGGAATTGCACTCCACATGGGGAGGTGCCGAGCAAGCTTGTTTAAGGTTAGCTAATCTATTAACCAAGAATGGGGATAAAATTTATGTTATAACCACAAGACCCAAAAAAGCAAGCTTTACCCACGCACCACGGAATTCTGAAGCAGAGAGTGCCTCTGGAGTTAGCTTGCAGGATTTTGCTTTTAATCATATTACTTTACCTGTGCTGGAAGATTTTTTCCCATTTAGATTTAAGAAGATCGTACGAGGCATAAAGACATTAGTTTTTCCATTTGACTTATTTTCTTATTTCTCTTTTAAACGTTACTTAAAAGAGATCAAACCAGATATTATTCATTTACATAATATGGCTTCTCTTTCCTTTTCGCTTATTCTGGCTGCTAATAAACAACGAACCCCAGTTTTACTAACTGCATATGATTATTGGTTTTTCTGTCCTGTTGGGTTCTTATGGAAATTAAATAATTACTTTACTTTTCAAGGAGAAAATTGTTCTGAATATCACGGTAGTTATTGTTATGATTGTCTAATTCAAGATTCTAGGATATCCAGATTGCAGATGAAGATTGTCAAATATCTTCTTCCTTTTAGAAGAATGATTTTTGATTTCTTTTTGAAAAGAATTAGTGGTTTTATCATTCTCTCACAAGCTAATGCGAAAGCATTCGAGTCTTACCAGATAAAAAAAGATAGAATTCATGTAGTGCATATTCCCCTGGGAAGGAAAAGAAATCATCACGAATTTCCAATAGAAAAAAATAGCATCTTATTCCTAGGCTGGCTTCATCCCAGGAAAGGTCTGCATGTTTTAATAGAGGCAATGAAATATGTGTTAAAAGAAGTCCCTGAAGCTAAATTATATGCTATAGGCGGAGATTATGATGGTGCCTATAAAGAAAACATTATGGCAAATGTGAGTCAGTACCATATGGAAAATAACATATTCTTTCTGGGGAAAAGACCGTATGATTTTGTTGAGCGGTATTTAAAAAAGGCATATGTATTGGTTATTCCTGAACAGTGGGAAACAATTGCGCCTAATGCATTAACAGAAGGTATGGTATATGGGAAAGTAGTTATTGCCAGTCGTATAGGAGGTAATTGTGACATCATTAAGGATAATATAAATGGATTACTAGTAGAATATGATAATCCCAAGGATTATGCAGAGAAAATAATAAGCGTTTTAAAAAATGACTATTTAGCTTATTCCTTAAGAGAAAATGCCAGAAAAAAAACTCATATTTTCTCTGAGAAAAATGTATATAAAGAGCTTTCTTCTGCGTATCGAAAATATTCCTCTAAGGGTAATTTAAATTGAAAATTTTATTTATTACTCCCAGGCTCTTATATCCCACAGATCGAGGAGATAAAATCAGGCCTTTTAATTTTGCCAGAATTCTGTCTAAAAAATATAATTTACATCTTGTTTCATTCATACAGTCTAGGAAAGAAACTAAATATATTGATAATTTAAAAGAATATTTTGTTTCAATAGATACCGTTTACTTCTCAAGATGGAAGTCATTTTTGAATATGGGGTTAAATATTTTTTTCTTTAGACCTCTTCCATTACAAGTTTATTATTTTAAAAGCATAGCGTTTAAAAAAAAGGTCAAAGAAGCTTTGGAGAAACAGAAAGTAGATTTGGCTTATATCTTTCATTTAAGAATGGCACAGTATCTTGTTGGTAAAGATGAGGTATATAAGGTGTTAGATTTTACTGACGCGGTATCGTTGTTCATGAAAAGATTAGTAAGCTATTCTGAGTGGTATATGAAACCTATCTTTTTATATGAGAGATCAAGATTACTTAAATATGAAAAAAGGTTAATGAGATACTTTGATGAACACTGGGTAGTATCTGATATTGATAAGAAAGCTTTAGGGAATGGGGATAGGCATAATAATTATAGTAATTTATACGTTGTCCCTAATGGGGTTGATACTGATTACTTTAAGAACGATTTTGAAAAAATCAAAGAGAAAAAAGACGAAAGAATTATGCTATTCGTTGGTTATATGGGCAGAGAAAGTATTGATTCTGTTTTATATTTCTACAAGAAAATATACCCTCTAATTAGAAAAATAATTCCTGATGTTGAATTTTATATCGTAGGCGCTAATCCTCCCAATAAAATAAGAGCATTAGCTAAAAATAGCAATGTGGTTGTAGCCGGTTATGTAGAAGACTTAAGGGAATGGTATCATAAGGCGTCTATACTGGTTGCGCCGATGAGATTTGTTGCAGGGATGCAGAATAAAATTTTAGAGGCGATGGCAATGGAACTACCTGTAGTTACAACTAGTTATGGAAATGAAGGGATAGACGCTGTGAATGGAAAAGAAATTTTTGTTGCTGATACACCTGAGGAATTTTCACAGAGAGCGATTGATTTATTAAATGATAAAAAGTTGAGAAAAAAGATAGGAAGGGCAGGACGTGAATTTGTTAAAAATAAATACAGATGGGAAAGTGTCCTTGAAAGAATAGATGAGATTGAGAAAAAAGTTTTTGATAAAAACCTATTTCATAAGCAAATGGGCTAAATAGGTACTGAAGATTTTCAGTATTATGAATTAGAGATTTATCGTAGCCATGAACAGATAAAGGACCACTAAAGAAAGGTTTGGTCCGGGAAAGAAAATAGGGGTTGGAGGAGAAGGAACCTTCTGATTGCTTGGCGGCAAGAAGGTCCTTTTGTCTGGTTCTCAAGCCCCAACCCCTATTTTATATTAACATAATTATCCCCAAAAATCAAATTTTTTGATTGAGACGTATGATTGAGGAGAGAGAAAAGAGAAGCAGAAAAAAGAATTCACTGACTTCTGGGGAATGCTAATGGGGTATTTACTCTTATTTAGTATATGTTATTTAAGCGCCTTAATTTTGACGCCTTTGGTGGCGCGTTTTGCTTCAGCGAACGGCTTTCTGGATATGCCCGGGGATAAGCTACAGATCCATAAGAAGCCTATTCCACTCTTAGGAGGGGTAGCAATCTTTATATCGTTCATCTTGGGAATCATAACTGCAAGTTTAATTTCAGATTTCAAGTTTTTATCAGTGAATAGCGCAGTCATTGGTGGAAGCATTATCTTTGTAGTTTCATTATGGGATGACATAAGAGATGTAAATCCATATATTCGGCTGTTTGCTCAGATATCAACTGCATTGATAATAGCTATGGGTGGTTTCCAAATGAGGGTGTTTAACTCAGGATT
>JBHIBS010000008.1:0-54103 GCA_046759165.1 bacterium
TTAAAACTTCTAAAAAAACTCGGGCTAGCTTTTTTCGTTATCGGCAACTGCGCAGACTGAACGAGAACCACCACTAAATCATTGGTCCCCGAGCTTTGCGCTCCACCCTCTCGGAATAGATTGCCCATTTGGGATATTCGGCTTTTTCGGGAAAAGTATACAAAATTGTCCGTCTATTGTCAAGTACATTTAGACGATCTTGGACAAGTTTGGGAGAATCTGGACGATTTGCCGGGGCTAGTCGGAAAGCTCTTCCAAGATGACCTGTGTATCAGTTTCCCTGGCGAGTTCTTCGCAAACTTCCTTGAATTCTGGATACTCTTCTACGGAAACTGAAGTCTTCTTATCTATCAATCTTTCTTCGAAACTGATTAATCCCTTAGTAAAGGTATACTTATAGCTATAGCTAAACCATGGAGTATCCTTAACAATACGTGCAGGCAGAAACTTCACAGTTAGGTGGCCTGGAAGTTCCACTCTAATTTTTGTCTCGTTTTCATAAAGTGCTCGAAAATCTAATGGAAAGTTCCGCTTCTTTCTGGATACTAAAGATGCTGACAGGCTTCCAAATTTTGGAAGGAGTCTATTCCTTCCGGCTCTGGTTACAAATTTGGGCCCTTTAAACTCCATTCTGATCTCGACTGGCTGGTTTAAGTCATCCACGTTGCTTATTCTATAATTGACAAGTTCTCCTCCTGGCGTAATTGTATTTATTTTCTCCTTAAGTTCTTCCTGAACAAGCACAGGCTTAGTATACTTAAGCCAGACTCTCTGACCCTGGTCGTACGTCCCGAAAGTATTAATTTCTCGAGTCCCAGAGATAGTTTCGTCGTCATAAATTCTAATTTCCATTGTCTTAGAAACTTTATTATGCTGTGAAGGGAAAAGGGGGATCTTCTCAATTCTTCCACCCCTTTCATAAAACACCAAAACCTTTCTATCCTGGTCGGAAGTAGGAAGATCTCCAAAAGACGCTGTTTCCGCTGTGGGATCCAGAAAGACCATCTTTCTATCAACTTCTGCCACCACTATAGCATGATTAAAAGTCAATATCGGAAATTCTTCATCTAAAACCCAGCAGCCTCTGGTACCAATTAGCACAGGATGGGCTGAAATTCCGCAATATTTTAACATTGCAATTAGAAGCATAGCCTGATCTTTGCAATCACCATACTTGTTTTTGAAAATTTCAATGGCAGAGTGGGGCTCAAATCCTGCCTGACCATACTCTACAGCCACATATCTAACCTTGGAGGCCACCCAGTGATAGATTGCCCTGGCTTTCTCTTCCTGTGTTTTCTTGGCCTTAGTCAGTTCTCTCACTTTTCTTTTTGTTTCCTTATCAACATTCACCTTGTCCTTTGTCAAATTCCACCACCAGTCATAGATATCCTCCCACCTCTTAAATGAAGAGAGAGAAAGCCTGGGCACAATTTCTTGCCAGGGAGGCATCGAGGGTTCCGCAATTATTTCCGGCGCATTCTTAAATTCCCAAATGTAAATTCTCTTATCGCCCGCTTCATTAATTTCTGGAGAGAAATCCACCTTGTAATTTGTATATTCTGGATTATAAGATTTAAAATTAAATTCGTAATCTGCTGGAACTACTACAGTGAGTTTCTGATCAAGGTAAGGTTCGTAACCCTGAATGCCATAGTGGTGGGAGAAATCTCTTTTATTAATTAATCTATTGATGTACCATTTTGCTTTGTATTCAATAATCGAGCCTTCAGCAACTTCTGGCATTGAGATAATTTTCACTCGAGCATTACTGTAGAGAGGATAATTCAGATATCTGGAAACATCCCGAATATGTTTATCACCAACTGGGACAATTGTGCCATCGGGCCTTATCGTCCGGGCATATTCGAGCTCAACTTTCTCATATGTCGAATCGTAATTCAACTCCACTTCTCCGTAGCGCTTTCCGCGGTCATTCAATATCTTCACTATGAAGTGGGCCTCATCCGTAGCAGTATAGTCAGGCAAAATCTCAAATTTTTTATCGTTTAAAAGGATTATTGCTCCTGCATTTGGATACTCTTCCTGCCCGGGAGCATTCTCAATCAAGTCTCGTATGAATTTGTTTTCTATTTCATCTACCCTAAACACCCCAATCTGAGCATTAATTGCTGTAATACGCTCAGAAGCAAGAAGTTTGTAGTCTCCTCCAGTAATCTTTCTATAAGCCTTAATTGCCTGATCAAAGAGATTCTGCTTTTCGCAAGTCCGTCCGTAAAAATATAGAAACTCGTCGTCCTTAGATTCTTCATATTTGTCGAAAATAGCCAGAGCTTCAGTATAGTGTGCCTGCATAAAATGTGAGAGGGCAAGGAGTTTCCCGATAGCAAAATTATCTTTCTCCTTTTGGTAAACCTGGGATAACTCCTTAATCGCTTCTGGATATTTACCGTGTTGGTAATAAAACCTGCCCAGTAGAAAACGTACCTCGCTAACATTGGCCTTAGGGTCCTGTAATGCCAAATTGTACTCATTCACAGCTTCATGGAAAAAACGCTCACTTTTCTCGGCGTACTCGTTTGCTAACTCCAGATGGCTCCTGCCAAGAACTGGCGAAGCTGCAGAGCAAATAAATAAAAAAAACAGAAAAACAGACAAAGTCTTCCTTCTCAAAATCTTCTCCTCTAAATATAGCGTTAAGAACCAATTTGGTCCTATTCTATCTCTTTTAACATAGCTATCTCTTCACAATTGGGGAATTTTGGACAATTAATACACTCGCTCCATATCTTGTGAGGTAGCTCGTCCTTTTCTATCTTCCTAAACCCCCTTTTCTCAAAATATTCTGGGGTAAAGGTAAGAGCAAAAACTTTCTTTATTCCCAGTGGCTCTGTCTCCTTAAGACATACCTCAATGAGCTTTCTGCCAATTCCCTTTCCAGTGTATCCGGGCTTAACCGCCAGAGATTTCATTTCAGCAAGGTCTTCCCAGGAGACATGCAAAGCACAACAACCCAAGAGTTCTCCTTTTTCCTCAAAAACTAGGAAATCCCTTATATTTTCATAAAGTTCATTTAACGACCTCGGCAACATCTCTCCTCGCTCAGCATAAAAATTTATCATCTTATGTATATCTTTGATGTCAGAAATTCTAGCTTTTCGAATCATCTACATTCTTCCCCTTTCCTGAGCGCTTCTTTATTCAGCTTAAGTAGGTCCTCCCTTCCCTCGCCCAGCACTTTTTTTAAAGATTCCATGGTTCGCTCCAGGGAGACTACCTTTCTTCTGTTTATGTATGCTCCCAAAATCACCATGTTCGTCACTCTACTGTCTCCTAACTTCTCTGCCAGCTGTGTGGCTGGAATCTTTGAGACTTCAACGCCATCAATTCTTATTTCTTTCTTCGACAAAGATGAATTTACTATTATCAATCCGCCTTTCTTGACTTTTGAGGCAAACCTTTCTAAAGAGCCCCCATCCATTGCCAGAAGAGCAGAAGGGTTAGTCACCACAGGGGAACCTATGTTCTCAACAGAAATGATCACTGTGCAGTTAGCGGTCCCACCACGCATTTCCGCTCCATAGGAAGGAAAGTAAGTTACATTGAGTCCTTCCTCCATTGCGGCGTGGGCGAGCAAAGTCCCGGCAAACATTATTCCCTGTCCACCGGAGCCAGCGATAATTACCTCTTCCCTCACAAATTTCCTCTCTGTGTCAAGTTTTATCTTTTATCACTCCCAACGGAAAAGTAGCTACTATTTTCTCTTCAATCCACCTCAGTGCTTCCAAGGGGCTAACCCCCCATCCCGTGGGACACATGGATAGTACTTCCACCAATGAGAACCCTTTATTCTGTAGCTGAGTCTGAAATGCTTTCTTGATTGCTCTCTTTGCCTTAATGGTATTTTTTGGACTATTCACTGCTACCCTCTCAATATAAACAGAGCCTTCCAGCTGTCCCAGTGCTTCCGAAATCTTTATGGGATAGCCAGCAATTTTAGGGTCTCTCCCCAGAGGAGTGGTAGTAGTCTTCTGAGCGATAAGTGTTGTGGGAGCCATCTGACCACCGGTCATACCATAGACACCATTGTTGATGAATATGATGGTAATATTTTCTCCCCGATTGGCAGCATGGACCGTTTCCGCTGTGCCGATTGCAGCCAGATCACCATCACCCTGATAGGTAAAAACAATTCTATCCGGAAGGACTCTCTTGATTCCAGTACCCACAGCAGGAGGCCTTCCATGCGCTGCCTCTGTAACGTCCAAATTCCAATAATCGTAAGCGAAAACAGCACATCCCACTGGCGCAACGCCAATTGTCTTCTCTCTTATTTCCAGTTCATCGATAACTTCAGCAATTAGCCGGTGGACAATCCCATGCCCGCAACCCGGGCAATAAAGATTTCTTCTTGCTCTCAAACTTTCTGGTCGTGAAAATAGTTTTTTCATCTCGATATTTTCCGAATCCTGTCCACAATTACATCCACTTCTGGAATACCACCCCCAGGCCTTCCATAAAAATATACCGGGCATTTCCCATTACTTGCCAGCCGCACATCCTCAACCATCTGTCCAAAACTCATTTCTATAACCAAAAAAGCCTTTAATCTGTCCACATTTTCAGCTATAACTTTCTCTGGAAAAGGCCAGAGTGTAATTGGCCTAACCAATCCCACCCTCGTCCCCCTTTGCCTGGCAATGTTCATTGCCTCAGTACATATCCGAGCAGAGGTGCCATAGCCAACCAGTGCCACCTCAGCATCTTCGAGATTATCTATCTCCACTTTTACCTCCGACCTCCTCATCTTTTCATACTTCTTATTCAGTTCCCAGTTGTGCTCTTCCAGGGCTCCTTCGTCCATCAGTAGTGAACGAACCATTCGAGGTTCTCTCCCTTTACAACCATCCAGAATCCAATCCTTTTTGGCACTGAAATTTGACATAGGATTTTTCTTCCCAGTCCTTACCGGTTCAAGCATCTGGCCCAAAATCCCATCAGCAAGGACAATTACAGGATTTCTGTACTTATCAGCTAAATCGAAAGCTTCCTGAGTTAGATTATACATCTCCTGAACTGAGGCGGGAGCCAGCACAATCAAGTAGTAATCTCCGTGTCCACCTCCTCTTGTTGCCTGAAAGTAATCCCCCTGGGCGCCTGAAATATTCCCCAATCCAGGTCCTCCCCTCTGAATATTTACAATCACACCCGGGAGTTCACAACCTACCATATAGGAGATGCCTTCCTGTTTCAAGCTTATTCCAGGAGAGGAAGAAGAAGTCATTGCCCGTGTACCTGCCAGAGAAGCGCCAAAGACCATATTAATTGCAGCTATCTCGCTTTCCGCCTGGATAAACACTCTTCCTTCTTCTACCATCCTCCTAGCCATATATGCAGTTAGCTCGTTCTGGGGAGTGATAGGATAGCCAAAATAGGCTTGGCAGCCTGCCTGTATTGCTCCCTCACCGACAGCATGATTCCCTTTCATCAAAATTCTATGTTCCATCCTTATTTAACCCTACAAAACAAATTATTCTAACATTCGTAACCCCGAACCCATCCATCATTTCTTATGTCGGACACATCTGGCCAAAAACACTTAATGAAAAAGTTAATTCATGAAGAGCATTTGAAATTTTCAGGGAAGAAATCAAGCGCCCAATATCTCTTCCAAGCAACGCATTGTTATAACTCATACATTTAAAAGATAGTTTGTGAAGAGTTCTTGGAATTTTAGCCAAAAAACGAGAACGACATATCCTCTAATGCAAGGGGATTTGGTGTAGTGAGCATTAGAATTCTTAGCCAAAAATCGAAGATCAGAGTTTAGCTGAAACTGACCGTAAGGAATTTGGGGAAACTCCTGAGATTTTTGGCGGTGCTCGAAGAGCAAAAAATTGTCAGCGAGCGAACCAAATCCCGAGCATATATTCCTTAGCGATGAACAAACTATCTTTTTACTCCTTCCACACTTCAATTGCCACATCAGGACACATCTGATAACACAAGCCACAACTGTTACACTCCCCATTATCAATAAACTCAGCAGGATGGTAGCCGTCCGGGTTTAGCTTTTCTGATAACTTTATGAGATGTTTTGGACACGATACGACGCATAACTTGCAACCTTTACACTGCTTGATATCTATTATAATTTTTCCCATATGTTTACCAAAATTTCAAGACTGGCATTCTCTTATCATTTCTCTGGCGTGTTTTAAAGTTATCTCTGTCAGCCGTTCCCCGCCCAACATGCGCGCAATCTCGCTCTCCCTTCCCTTTCTATCCAAAACATCAACTAATGTCTTTGTGCGTCCACCACTAATCTTTTTGCCCACAAAATAGTGATTCGATGCGAAAACAGCAATTTGTGGAAGGTGAGTAATGCAGATAACCTGATGATTGGGATAGAGGGTTCTCATTTTTCTACCCACAACCTGGGCAATTCTTCCGCCAATGGCTACGTCGATCTCATCAAAGATCAAAGTCGGTATCCGATCTGCACGCGCCAGAACAGTCTTCAGCGCTAACATTATACGCGATATCTCTCCTCCAGAAGCAATCTGATTTATAGGCTTTAAATCCTCTCCCACATTGGGAGCCACCAGAAACTTGATTTCGTCCATTCCGCTAGATTTTATTTCGCCTTGTTTAATCTCGATATGGAATCTCGCCCTTCCCATCCCCAACCCCCTCAGTTCCTGTTCCGTTTTCTTCTTTAACTTGGCTCCTGCTATTTTTCTCTCACGAGAAAGCCTGCCAGCCTCCCGTGCAAGTTCTTCTTCCAGTCTTTCTACCTCACTTGTAATCTCTTCCATACTGCTCGCACTATGAAGCAGCTTGTCCAACTTAACCTGTGTTTCTTTTCTATAATTCAGAATTTCTTTTATTGTATTTCCATATTTTCTCTTAAGTTTACTAATTAACTCTTTCCTTTCCAGTATCTCTTCCAGCCTTTGAGGGTTGAACTCTATTTTTCTTCTATAATCCCTTATCGTTACAGCCATCTCATCTATTTGATACTTTACCTCACTTAGTTCCTTCAACTTATCCTTTAGCGTCTGGTCGATAGCAACAATCCTTTCCAGACCTTTCTCCACCAAGGCCATCTTCTCCGTAATGGAACCCGCTCCTTCATAAAGATGGTGATAAAGTTCCTGGCTCAACTGGTCCAACTTTTCCGCATTACTCAAAACCTTATATTCTTTTTCCAGAACCTCTTCTTCCTCGACAGAGAGATTAGCATGGTCAATCTCTTCTATTTGAAATCGATAAAGGTCGATCTGCTGTTCCCGTTCTTTCTCTGAGGCACGCAATTCTTCCAGTTCACGTGATTTCTCTCGAAACTTAAGGTAGGTCTCTTCAGTTCTCTTCCTGAGCTTCATCAACACTCCGAATTCATCCAAGAGGTCCCTGGCAACACTGGGCTTGAGCAAGGCCTGATGTTCATGTTGTCCGTGCACATCAACTAAATAGTTACCGATTTCTTCCAGCATTCCCAAAGTAATAATCTGACCGTTCAGGAAACAGCGACTCCTTCCTTGTCGACTCAATTCCCTTTTTAGGATAAACTCTTCTTCTTGGCTCAAGAGACCCTTCTCAGAGAGCATCTCCTTCAACCTGATATTCTCCTTAATCCCAAACAGTCCCACAACCTCACACAGGTCACTCCCTTTCCTGATAACTTCAGAAGAGGCTCGCCCGCCCAGGATTAGCCCGATTGCTCCAATAATAATCGATTTACCAGCTCCAGTCTCGCCGGTCAAAATATTCAAACCCTTATCAAAAGATATATGCAATTCTTCAATCAAAGCAAAATTCTTTATATATAACTCTTGTAACATCGTATCCTCAAGATGTTGCCTTCAGGACGTTCAACACCATCAATTTAAGGACCACCCCGGTTGGATAGAGTAAACTCCCCGTCGTCATTATGTCTTTCGCACCCCAACGCCAAAATAATTTGCACAAATTGAATCTGTGCCACAATGCTAGTTTGCTACTGCTGACTTTTGAAACATATTTAGTGAAAAGCTTCACGAATTTCATCGAGAAAACGAGGCGAACCACATTTCCTCAGAAGAAAACTTCGCTTTGTGATCACATTAGGAATTTTAGCAAAAAATTCGCTTCGAAACAAGAAAAGGGCTTGATTTGTGAAAAGCATTGGAAATTTTAGCGAGAAAACAAGGCTGACTAAATTAGCTTCCAAGCAGAATCATGTCCGACCCGAAGGGGAGTTTGATTCTGCGCCCTCCAGAGGTCGAAGTTTTCGAGCGTATAGAAATTTCCCAGCGCCGAACAAATTAAGCTCTTTTCTACCTTCCTCCCCACTTCAACTTCGTCCTCAATACCTGGTAATAACTTTTCTTTTCCGGGACAATGAGTCTTAATTTTTCCTTTGCTTTCCTTACTTGAACCAAATCTCCCAACTTCAAACGGATGTTTTCCTGTCCATCCATACTAAGAATAACCTCATGATGGTCAGCCTCAACCCAAATCTTAATCGTATCCTTAGAGGAGATAATCAATGGGCGTAAGGCCAAAGTATGGGGACAAATAGGGGACAAGATGATAAGAGATAAATCCGGGTGAACTATGGGCCCACTGGCAGCTAATGAATAGGCTGTGGAACCTGTAGGAGTGGAGACAATTAACCCGTCTCCAACATATGTGGCAACATACTGGTTATTTACTTCCAGTCTCAATCTTATTACCCTCGCTGTAACTCCGTTTTTTACTACCACATCATTTAAGGCTAAGAATTCTCCCATGGTCTTACCTTTACGTACCACTTCGGAACGTAGTAGCATTCTCTCCACAGTTCTAAATCTCTTTTGTAAAATTAGGCCCAATGCTGGGTATAAGTTCGAGAGGCTCACTCCTGCCAGAAACCCAAGTCCACCGAGGTTAACCCCTAAAACAGGCAGATCAAATCTGCTTACCTGACGGGCTGCTTTTAGTATAGTTCCATCGCCACCCAATGCGATAACCAAATCGGCTTGCTTAGAAATCTCGTTCACTAAGACCTTTGTCTTCTTCCTCCCTAAATGAGAACTCAACTTCTCGACAGCAGATTTGGGTTTCTTGCTTTTCAGATCTGCAAGTATTGTAATAGTCTTCATTGCATTTGCCCCCTAAAAGATTGTTGCTGGTCGCATGCTCTTCAGAATGCCGTTTCTCTTCACCGCGGACGGGGAGCTACTTCCCAGTTTTGGCGCACATTTTATAAAAGCTCATTACCGTCTTCCCGTAGCGCTCTTCCCTAAAAACAGATAAGAATGCCTCTTTCTCTGGCATTTTCTCTTTAAAATGGTGCTGGTAGATAACCCAACCGTCTTTCTTTAATAGGCTCAACTTAAGTATTATACTTAATGTATCCTTAATCAGATTTAATTTATAAGGAGGTCCAGCGAAAATTAAATCGAATTGTTCATTCAGAAAAAATTTCCCCCTTTCTCTATTGTAATTCAACACATCCATTTCAATGACCTTTCCTCTCTTTTCCAGCTTACATCTTCTTAAATTCTCCCTAATCAATCTTGTCAAGGGAATTTCTTTTTCTACAAAAAGAACATACCGCGCTCCCCGGGAGAGTGCTTCTATTCCGACACTTCCACTGCCAGCATATAAGTCCAGGAAACTCGCATCAACTACTCTATCTCCCAGAATATCAAAAAGTGACTTCTTTATTCTTCCCAAAAGTGGGCGGGTAGCCAACCCAGGCAAACTCTTTATTTTCTTGCCTCTAAGGCTACCCGCAATAATCCGCATTCCTCTTACTCTTTGCACTTTCAAAATGGTGGAGGCGACCGGAGTCGAACCGGCGACCTCATCCCTGCCAAGGATGCGTTCTCCCAACTGAACTACGCCCCCCGCCTCACGCTCACTTTGCTAAGCTTTTCATTTCAGTTTTCTAATGCCTTCGGATATCTTCTTTTTCAACGAGGAGGAGTCAGCCTTTTTCTTTCTAATCTCTTTATTTATTCTATCTACCTGAGCGCACAACTTAGAAATTTTACTGTTTTTGAGCCTCTTCTCCTTAACCAACTTAAAAGTCTCAGCCCCTATTTGCTGGAAAAGTTTTGCCCTTTTACTCCCCAGTCCCATCTCCTCAACCTTTAGCTTACTGATCTTTACGCCATAGACGGCATCCTGTTGCAAGCCTTTAGCAATTTTTACGGCCTTGGCACTCAGTTCTTTGAGTTGTTTTTCCGCTTTTTCCCACAATCTCTGAGCATCTTTCTTTCCCATAAAATTTTCTCCTCCTA
This sequence comes from bacterium, assembly GCA_046759165.1. Classification (GTDB taxonomy): domain Bacteria; phylum UBA6262; class WVXT01; order WVXT01; family WVXT01; genus JBHIBS01. The sequence continues at coordinate 10,233 of JBHIBS010000008.1, forward strand.
GTTCTTATTTTATTTTAATTATACTTAACAGAATGAGTAAAGTCAAACTCTTTTTCCACATTTCTCTTGACAGTAAAATGTCTTTAAGTGTAAAATTAATGTGGAGTGCCAGAGTGGCGGAATTGGCATACGCGACGGTCTCAAAAACCGTTGTCCTTCGGGATGTGTGGGTTCAAGTCCCACCTCTGGCATACCTTCTTGATTACAATAGACAAAGCATGCCGTCCCCTGCTAAGCATAATCTCCATCCGCAGGACTTGAAGCCCCTGAGCGCCGACCTTCTATGAGGGAAAGTGTGGAAGACAGAAGCGCTCAAGCCGATTCCTTCTCCATTCTATCTACCCGCACTATAACCCCTGTGTCCAACATAATCTATCTACTTCTCAGGTCTGTTCCTTGACAGAGTGTGGAATTATGTGGCATAATAAGTTTTACTTTCCAGGAGAGGCCCTTTGCGAAACAGTCTAAGGAGAGGTTATTGAAAAGGCCGAAGTGGCTAATTGTTATTGGAATATTAGTCAGCATTTTATTTCTCTACCTTGCCTTTCGCAGATTTAATGTAGAAGAAGGTAAAAGGGCATTGAAAATGGCTAATTACTACTGGCTACTCCCCGCAGTAATTTCCTATATGTTTGCATTTTTGATGCGGGGAATAAGATGGCGATACCTTCTCTTGCCCATAAAAAAATGTAAGATATTAAACTTAATTTCAACAATCTTTATTGGATTTATGGCAAATAATCTTTTGCCCCTGCGGGTTGGAGAACTGATCCGTGCCTATATGAATGGAAAAAAGGAGAATATCAGCAAGAGCTCCTCGCTGGCCACAATTGTTGTAGAAAGAGTCTTTGATGGACTTGCCCTGGTCATTCTTCTATTGGTAGCATTCCTTTTTCTGGGAAGTGGTTCCTATCCACGACACTCTTTTCCTCAATGGCTCAAAAAGATGATTTACGTTGCCTGGTTCCTATTTTTAGGTATACTAATTCTTCTCTACATAATGATGCGTTCCAAAGAGCTAACTCGCAAAGTCATCAAATACCTGTTTAGCTTCCTTAAAGAACCTGTTTTGAAAAAAATACTTAACTTAACAAGCTCCTTTATTGAGGGACTAAATGTCTTACGTCAACGGAGGGAGATACTGATCGTTTCCTCTCTCTCTATCCTGGTATGGACTTTTGAAGGGACAACGTTCTATCTGGGAGCAAAAGCGCTCAATTTATTCATATCTTACCCTCAAGCCTACCTTACAATGGTAGTAATAGCACTGGGCTTAGTCATTCCATCCTCTCCGGCTTTTGTTGGAGTCTATGAATATTTCTGCGTCACTGCTCTTGCCCTTTTTGCAATTGATAAGAGTCTTGCCTTAAGCTATGCTGTACTTCTACATTTCCTTCAATTTAGTTTACTGGTAGGCCTGGGCCTCTTCTTCTTGTGGAAAGAGAATCTTTCTCTTGGGAAATTGAAAGAGGAAGTTAAGGATTATTCTTCATAATTTAGTAAAGCCTTCTTACCCAAGTGAAGAGGCAACCAAATCACAGTCAGATTGACGATAACGAAAACAGCAATTATAATGGCAATTGCAGGCCAATAAAAGCTATCCTTAACACTAAGGGAATACTGGAAATAGCTTCTGACTGGCAAAGCCTCCAGTGCAATAATTACACCTACATAAAAGAGTGCATAAATCATGAATAAAATTCCGCCAAGCGATGATTCAACCTGAGAGATGTTCTCCACATGAAACTTAGGATAGATCGCTCCCATTCCCAATGCCAGACTAGTCAATGCCACTACCATCACTTCCACACTTCCCAAAGAGAGAAGGGCCATGAAAATATCAGCTTTTAAAAACAGATTTGAAACCAAAACCAAAAACCCTCCCAGAATCAGTAAGGGAAAAAGGCTAATCCAGAACTTTTCTTTCAAAAATCTCTTTAGAGAAACGGGCGAACTCTGAATAATCCAGAAGGAGGACCCTTCAAGACTTACTGCTGGATAAACAAAGCGAAGAGCCAAAGCTGCCAAAACGAATCCAGCTAAACCTATATTTAGAAAAGAGAGGAGGCTCTTCAAATAGACGGTATCCAGTGGCAATTTATAAATATTAAAGAGATAAACAATTACCAGCGCTCCCAAAAGAAAGAGTTGAGACCACTGACCAGTATCTCGAAAGAAGAGTTTAATATCTTTCTGTAAAAGTGCTCTTATCTGTCGAGAGAAACCTTTAAAGAGAAATCCAATCACTTTTCCTATTCTATCTTTTCTCAGACTCTGGCTGGCACCCTCTTGGGCACTCGCCCAGTTGGAATAGTATGTTCCAGTTGCTAAAAGGAGACTAATTAAAAACACACCTATCCCTACTGAAAGGAGAATTGAAAAAAATTGAATATACCCAAGAAAGTCCCTGTGGGTCGCAAAGGCAACTGCCTGAGTAATCCAGAAGCTCGGTAAGAACTTCGAAGTGGGCGCTCTTATCATAGCGAGATAGTTCAGCACACTACCGATGGATTCAGGTTTAACCAGCTTCTCTGGCTGGAGGAACCGAAAGAGTAGGTATAACCCACCTCCTAAGAATACAGCCAGAACTAAAAGGATATCCCTTGTCTTTCTTGTAGGGAAAAAGTGCATAAGAATTAGAGAGAAAATAACTCCCACACTTGCGGCAATTACTAAAAATGGTATCAACACGAAGACGACCTGGAGATAGAATGGAACTTTTAACGAATAGGTTTTTCCGTACGCCAAAAGAAATGGGGAGAAAGCAAGAACCACCATCCACGAAGAATAGATTAGGGTCTCCAGAAACTTAATTCCAAAAATTGAACGGAATGCGAAGGGAGTGGACAGTAGGAAGGGTAAGTCGGAAGAGAAATAGACAGTGGAAAAGGAAGTGATGACATTACTGAAAACAAGCATCGCTAAAAAGGTAAGAAAGACCATAGAAAGAAGCTTAACCACCAATATCGGGCCAAGAAGGGGAATTTCCCGAACATAGGTTAAGACACGGTAAAATCCGCTATATAACGCCCAGAGAAAGAGAAGGCCAATTCCCAACAGGAAACCGTCTTTTATTTTTGCCCCCGCGCCCATAAACCGGAACCGATTTCTCACTTCCCGAAGCTTCATTTGACATAAGAGAGCAATCTCCATTTGTAGTGCAAGTACCTTTCCTTTTTATAAAGAACTCCGCATCCCAGTCAATATCACTCTAAATATTTCAATAATTCCTTGTATTCACGCCCACCAGTCAACTTTAGAAATATATCCTCCAGACCTGCTCGCTCGGCCATTCCCCCTTCTCTTTCTGCCTCTCTTCTCAAATCCTCATTTGTGCCCAAGGCAACTAATCTCCCCTCGTGGATAATCCCAATGCGGTGGCACAATTTCTCAGCGATCTCCAGCGTATGAGTGGACATAAAAATTGTCACCTTCCTTTGAGAAAGCTCCTGGAAAATACTCTTTACCAATCTCCCCGCCTTGGGGTCTAAACCCACCAGGGGCTCATCTAAGAACATTACTTTTGGGTTGTGCAGAAGGACAGAGGCCATTATCAACCTTCGCTGCATCCCATGAGAATAATCTTCGATCAAGACGCCTTTCCATTCATTTATCTCAAATAAAGAGAGAAACTCTGGTATTCTTCTCCTCTTCACTTCAAGTGGGACTTCATATAAATCTGCGACAAAATTTAGAAACTCACCACCCGTTAATTTCTGATAAAGGAAGGGCCGGTCAGGGACTAGACCAATAATCTTCTTAGCTCTTTCCGGCTCCTTCTGAATATCGTATCCTCCGACCAGCGCCTGACCACTGGTCGGTTTGAGGAGTCCTGTCAATATTCTTATTGTGGTAGTCTTCCCTGCTCCATTGGGTCCCAAGAAACCGAAAATTTCTCCCGCAGGGATATCCAAATTCAGGTTATCCACTGCAATCAAATGACCAAATCTTTTGGTAAGATTTACAGTTCTAATCATTCTGAGTCACTATGCCACTCAATATTCTCTCTCTACCCAGCGAAGAGGGTCGACCGGGACACCGTGGACATATAATCCCCAATGGAGATGGGGACCTGTAGCAAGACCCGTCTCCCCCACCTTGCCAATTATCTGTCCTTTAGTAATCTTATCTCCTTTTCTAACATTAATGGACTTTAAGTGGAGATAGATTGTGGTTACGCCTTGGCCGTGATCAATCATTACGGTTTTCCCGTGAACATAAAAACCCTCCTCCGCCAGAATAACCTCACCGCTATTTCCCGCTCGAACCAGGGTGCCCTCCGGAACATTTAAATCGACCCCTTTGTGGTTCCAAAGAAATGCTCCGCCAGCCATTCTCTTAACGCCGTATTCTCCAACAATCTTCCCCTTGACTGGCAGAACGAATTTCCCTCCCCAATTCTGCTTTTTCTTCTCAATTTTTAAGGCACTAAAAATCAAATCTCTCTCTCGTTTATTCAGAGGCGAACCAATCAATTTCCTCTTTTCTGGACTGAAGATAACATATGATACAGGAAAAACCTTTCTATTAACAGTCAGGAGCTCATACTTTCTTCTCGCCTTTTTTCCCCTTCCCTTTTCCACAATTAGAACAGCATACCTGCCAGGAACGAAATTGTATGGCAGTCCAATCAATGTCCTAAGAGAGCCTTTTTCTGTGGGATAGATAGGATACTCCCTTGCATTAAACCAGCAGGAATATTTGCTTCCACTGTTTACCCCTTTAACCTCTACTGTCAGAGTATCACCTTGGATTGGGACAGTGGTAGAAAGACCAATTTCAAAAGACCACGCCCGAAAATTGAGAATGAGAAGTAGTAAGATTAGAATTAACGTCCTCATTGCAAAAATCAATCTCACTCCTCACAGAAGTGCCTCCTGCATTGAAGCAGAACTCCACTCTCACATTACCAACATTTAAAACACAGTTTGTGAAGGGCTTCAGGAGTTTCAGCCAAAAAAAGAAGACGACGCATTTTCTTGGAAGCAAATCATTGCATGATTCTAACTCCTGAGATTATTGGCCGTGCTCGAACAGGAAAAATTATTAACCACAGGAACCAAATCCTAAGTCACCTAATACAAAAAATCGCCCCGCGTCTACGGGGCAAGCTTTCCATTTAGAGGGACTGGCTTTCTCAAACTCGCATGTGAATATTCAATATTAAATCTTACATGTTATTCATTACTGGCGTAGATTTCTTAAATTGCCTTTACCTCCTTAACTCCAGGAACTTGCTTCTTCAATTCTTGAGCGATACCCATTTCCACTGTCACCCTGGACACTGGACAGCCACGACAGGCTCCGGTCAATCTTACCTTAACCACGCCTTCATCTGTAACTTCCAGCAACTCCACATCTCCGCCATCGGCTTGAAGGGCTGGCCGAATCCTGGATAATGCCTTTTCCACTTCTTCTCTCATTTTATCTCCTTATTCTCATTACAATATGGGTAGATACTTCTGCAATTCATAGTCTGTAACCTGAATGCGATAGCGGTCCCACTCAATCTTCTTATTATCGATGAATTTGTTGAAGATATGTTCACCCAGAGTTTCCTTAACAAGGTGGCTCTTCTCAGTAATCTGTATCGCCTCGATTAGACTCCCCGGAAGCAATTTTATCCCTTGGGTTTCCTTTTCCTGGTCACTCAGGAGAAAGATATCCTTTTCTATTGGAGCTGGTAGCTCATATCCTTTTTCTATCCCTTCCAGACCAGCCGCCAACATCACTGCAAAACTTAAATAGGGATTACAGGCAGGGTCGGGACTTCTCAGCTCTGCACGAGTGGACATCTCCTCCCCTGGCTTATACATTGGAACGCGTACCAGTGCCGAACGGTTCCTCTGTCCCCAACAGATATAAACGGGCGCTTCATATCCTGGAACCAACCTCTTGTAGGAGTTGACCCACTGGTTGCAAATTGAAGTAATCTCCTGAGCGTGAAAAAGGAGACCAGCAATAAACGCTTTACCCTCTTGGGAAAGGTGATACTTATCCCGGCCATCAAACAAGGCATTCTTATTTCCTTTGAATAACGATTGATGCGTATGCATCCCAGAACCATTCTGGCCAAAGAGAGGCTTTGGCATAAAAGTGGCATAGACACCCCTTCTCCAGGCCACCTCCTTAACAATAACCTTATATGTCTGGACGTTGTCTCCCATAGTCAGGGCATCGGCGAAGCGTAAGTCTATCTCATGCTGGGAGTGTGCCACTTCATGATGACTATATTCTACAGGAATTCCCATCCTCTCCAGATAAAGGACGGTCTCCTTCCGTAAATCGTGAGCCATATCCAGAGGCAATAGGTCGAAATAACCGCCTGCATCAAGGACATCTGTACCTTTCTCACTCTTGAAATAGAAATACTCAATTTCCGGGCCCACATAATAAGTATAGCCCATCTTCTTTGCCTTCTGCAGGTTCTTCTTCAGAATATAACGGGGATCTCCCTCATATGGAGAACCATCGGGATGCAGTATATCACAGAACATTCTACCCACAGCGCCCTCTTCCACAGCTCCTCTCGTCTTTTCTCCTTGAGTTTCTGAGTGCTCCCAGGAAAGCTCCAAAGGGAAAATCTGGAATGTTGAGGGATCGGGTAGAGCTACAAGATCGCTCTCAAAAATTCTGGCAAACCCTTCAACTGAAGACCCATCGAAACCCATCCCGTCATCTAAGGCCCTTGGCAATTCCCTCTCTGTAATTGCTACACTTTTCAACTGCCCAAGAATGTCTGTAAACCAGAGACGAATAAATTTGATTCCCTTTTCTCTTACGACCTTCAATACATCTTTTTCAGTCATGATTCCTCTCCTTTAAGTCGTGGAATCTATAACCCACTTTATAAGTGGATCCTACCCTCCATGCTTGTTGTTTTTGCTGGCCTACCAAAAGCGTCGAAGGTCTGCCTATGGATAATGACCAAAGCTACATGAGGATCAACGTGGTATCCGACTTCCGTGGTAAGAATAGTATTGGGTCCATTAACTTTAATTAAATCTTCCCACGTGTCGGCATTCCTTTTATCATAGGAGAATAGAACGCTGAACTTATCCATCAACAGCGAAGGATGAACCCTCACACTAGCCCTGAAATGGGGATAGATACCGGTTGGGTCGTGATTGTAATTTTCGAATGAGGCTGAGAGGGCAATCCTATTTAGAAGATTATAAGCAAACTCAACATAAGGTCCTGTCTTTATCGGCCTTCTCCTCCCGGGAATTCTCGATGCTTTACCCTCTTTCCTATCAACCTCATAATATGAATCGAAATACGAAGGGATGAAGTTGTATTCAAGTCTCCTGAACTCTAAACGATAACTTATCCCAACTAATATGCCTCCCATAAGACCCAGAGCCCAACCTTTTCCCCCATCAAGAGAGAAAGGAGGCGTATACTTCGTATACTTCTTCCCCAGGCTCATCTGAGCAAAATCTATATATGATAATATAGAGATAACGGGGTGCTCCAAAAGGGGAAGGTCCAAATCTCCTCCAAAGACTGTAATTTGGTCGTCCTTGGTAGATCTCTTGGCATCCGGGTCCTGGTCACTAACACAGGTGAAGCCCAGACCAAGCCTGGGCAGAAGGGGAAGATAGGAACTATAAAATGGTCTATAATATGCCCGACCTCCGTAAATCTCTGCCCTGACAAGATTGTTGAAGAAAGACTCAAAGCCGTGCGTCCCGAAATCGAGGTCCAACTCGAACCCGACCTTTTTTATATCTGGATAGCGAAGCATATTGGTATAGTGGGCTATAATCAGTCCATGGCCCAGAGTCACATCCTTAAATCCACCCAGATAAACGTATACTGGCTCATATTTATGACTGTAACGAGCATACCAGATTTTCTCTATAGTTTTACTCCAGGTCCAATCTTCTTTCCTGACGTTACTGTTTTCGTCAAAATAGAACTCCAAGTTTAAACCAAAGCCAAACTTCCCAATAGTAAGTTCGGGCTGTAAAGCTAACTTATAATAGATCTTCTGGTCTCCTGTCTTAAGGTCAGTCAATATTGCGGTTCCGAAGCTCCCATACATATCGAAAGAAGCCTTCGTAGATTCTCTTTTCTTTGGTTCTTCCTGGTGCGGGGAGGCCTCCTCCCGCCTTTCTTTCTCCGTATAAGATGCCTCAACTTCTTGTCCATATATATAGGCCAGGTTAACTGAAGCAAATACTACTATTCCAAGTAATAGTAATGGAACGCCGAAAATTTCCTTTTTTCCCATCTCAAATCCATGACTCGAGTTCCAAATTTGCCTCAGCCTTTAGAGACTCGAATGGCCTGGGCACACTATACTCCATCTTATAATATCCCACACAGCCAATCATTGCTGCATTATCCGTACATAATGCTGGTGGGGGATAGTAAAGTTCTATTCCGTTTTCTCCCGCCCGAGTTTTAAAAACATTACGTAAGTGAGAATTTGAAGCTACTCCTCCTCCCAAAACGACTTTCTCGATGCCTTTCTCTTCTATCACACAAAAAGTCTTTTCCGCCAGCGCCTCAATGGCAGCTCGCTGGAAGCAAGCCGCAATATCGGCAATTGACTGGGATTCTGTTGGCAACTTATGATTTTTGACAAAATTTACCACAGCAGTCTTAAGTCCACTAAAACTGAAATCTAAAGAGTCGTCCTTCATGTGAGCTAGAGGAAATTTAATTGCTTCAGCGTCCCCCTTTCGGGCAATTTCATCAATTATTGGCCCGCCGGGGTAACCCAGATGGAGAAGCTTTGCAACCTTGTCAAAAGATTCTCCCACAGCGTCGTCCCGGGTGCGTCCCAACAGTTCATATTTTCCGTAATCCTCCACAAACAGCAAATCGGAATGGCCCCCAGAGACCACCAAGGCAATAAAAGGAGGTACAAGCTTCCCAGTCGAAAACCTATTCTCGAGACGCTCTAAAAAATTGGAAAAAATATGTCCTTCTATATGATTGACCGCAATTAGAGGTAAGTCAAAAGCGTAGGCTATAGCCTTAGCAGTAGCCAAACCAATCAATAGTGCCGTCACCAGGCCAGGTCCATTGGTGACCGCAATGCTATCTAATTCCTTAAAAGAGCATCCTGCCTTGGAAAGTGCTTGTTCTACTACGAAATTGATTGTTTCCAGATGTTTACGAGAAGCAAGTTCAGGAACAACCCCACCATACTTTCTGTGAATATCAATCTGCGAAGAGACAATATTGGACAACATCCTTCGACCGTCCTCCACAACACTGGCAGCTGTCTCATCACAGGAAGTCTCAATACCCAAAACTAACATAAGTTCTTCCTCAATTAATGTAGCTATAGAGCGAAACTCTGCGTTATAATCATGTCACTCGGAGCGACTGAAAGGAGCGTGGCAATTTGGAGATTGCTTCGGTCGCTTCGCTCCCTCGCAATGACAGCGCTTTGCTACTACGGAAATGTAGCGGCTACTTCAATAATTCCGACAGACTCACAAATTCAATACCATCTTCTTTAAATCTAGGAATATACTCTGCTAAGGCATCGGCAGTAAATTTCTTATGCACATGACCAATACCAATCCCTGTTCCAAACTTGAGAACTCTGCGGCGTAATCTCTCCAATTGCCGGCAGATAGACTTGTATTCGTTCTTTGTATCCAAAAAAATCTGGTTAGAAAGCGCAGGCATTCTCAATTCCCGGGCGACCTCTTCTCCAACTGATCGTGGAGAAGTCTTAGAATCGAAGAAGAAGATCCCTTCTCTTTTCAGAACACTCAAAGCTTCTACCATCTTTTCACGATTAACTGTGAAGCGAGAACCCTCATGGTTACTGACGCCAGAAACTCCAGGAACAGTTTTAAGGTCCATCAGGATAGTACTTTCTATCTGAGAAGAGTCCATTGAGACCAATAAAGCTCCCGGTCCGGGATCAGTCTCGGGATAGCCCTCAGACTCCATAGGTAGGTGAAGAATTGTCTCATACCCTGAATTCTTAAGCTCCCTGGCAAGGAGATTAGAATAAGGAAGTTGAGGGAGAATGGCGAAGGTCAATGGTATATCTAGGCGCAGGAAATTCTTTACCAGGTCTTTTCGTTGACCGAGGTCATCAATAACAATGCTGACTCTATATCTAGCCAAAGGGTAACGGAGAAGGAGATTTTGCATCACTAATGAATGCTTTCCAATTTTCATACTCAGCCAATCTCCTTTATCACTTAATTCCGCCTCATAAAGCTGAGCTCCTATCCGTCTCAAGGAATCTACAAGCGATTTTTTGTAGCTTTCCATATTGATTTCACGGGGAACTCGAACCTCCTTAGTCACCAAGACCCAAGAAACATTGTTTTTCTTTTTTTCTTCTCTATAAATTTTTATTAAATCTTTAGCAGCAACTCCTAATTTTACCAGTTCTTCATTAATTATTCCGTCAATCTGTTGAGAGACATTTGTATAGTCAACAGGTCTAATTTTAAAATAGTAGTAGATTACGCCAGCCAGAGCGAGAGTTATAATTATAAATACGGCTGTCTTTTTACTTTTCTTCTTCTTTCTGGGCACCTTCTTCTACTCCTTCCGATATTTCTTCGACTCCTTTCTCCGTCTCAGAGAACCTCTCTCGGGCCAATAAGATTTCCTTTGCTCGTTCGATTTGTGGATCTTTTATTTTTTGTTCTTCTCTCTCTTTTTCGACTTCCTTGGGCAAACCGTATATTTTCTCCCTCTGCTTCATGAGCTTTGCCACAGTCTCCCCAGGGACTTCTACAACGATATCTGGAGTGATTCCTACCTCATGAATTGAACGTCCACTGGGGGTATAATACTTAGCAGTGGTCAATCTCAAACCGGAACCATCGGATAGAGGCATCAAACTTTGCACAGAAGCCTTACCGAACGTCTTCTCTCCCAGGACAACGCCCCTCTTCCAATCCTGAATACATCCTGCCACAATCTCTGAACCCGAAGCCGAACCCTTATTCACTAAAATTACCAACGGTGTCTTCTCATGTTTAGCCTTCTTTTCAGCAAAAAATTTAATTACCTGCTCCTCTCTGCGGCCCTGAGTATAAACAATCAATTTTCTATCCCCGATGAAATTTCTACAAATTTCCACAGCAGCAGTTAATAACCCCCCAGGATTATACCTCAGATCGAGAATTAAACTCTCCATTCCTTGCCTCTCCAATTTTTTCCAGACCTTATTAAACTCATGGGGTGTATCTTTGGAAAATTCACTCAATTGGATATAGCCTATTTTATCAGTAAGCATCTTAGCGTCGGGAACACTTTCTATCTTTATTACCGCTCTGGTTACAGTAAAGTCGATTAAGTCTTTCTCTCCCTCTCGAAGAATGGAGATAGTAACTTTTGTCCCCGGGTTTCCCCGCAAAAGTTTAACCGCCTGGGTAAGTGTAATATCTTGGGTGTCTTCACCATCAATTTTCATTATTTTATCTCCAGGCAAAATTCCTAATTCATAGGCCGGTGAACTAGGGAGTGGAGTAACCACAGTCAACCTTCCTTCACGAATAGCAATCCTTATGCCCAATCCTCCGAACTTTCCTTCGGTCTCAGATTTCATCATTTCATGAGTCGTAGGATCCATAAATTGAGAGAAAGGGTCTAATTTGCTGACCATCCCTTCGCAAGCGCCGTAAATCAATTTCTCAGCATCTACACGCTCCACATAGTTATCCCTGATCAATGTGAAGACTTCGCTCAACAATTTTACCTGCTCATAGATCTCGTCTCCTTTATCTACTACGCTTTGAATAGTTCTATTGTTGACTATTACTAAAGAAAACAGTAAAAATAACCCTAACCCTAAACTCCACAAGATTTTCCTTTTCTTATACATTTCTTTTCCTCCTGTTATCTTAAAATATTCCCCCAATCCGTATCCCAATTTCTAATCGGGATGCTCAAAATTAGTGAGCAGTCAAGGAAAGTATGCCAGCTCTATTAATTTTTTTATAGTATACCAAAAACCGCACTAATTGTAAAGGATTATCAACATCAGCAGGAATGATCTGCTATCCCTTAAGAAAGATATAAAACCATGCAACGTTTTCCAATAAGCTTTGCACCATTTCTATATTTTTTCCTGGAGCCTTCCCTCAGTTTCGCTACTTTTTCCTAGGGAGCTGTTCAAAGAATTTCTGCCTGTTTGCGCAAATCTCGTGCACTTTCTCAGCTATTTCAGCAGCTGAAACTTCATACCATTGCTTATAACCCAATAGCTCCAAAAAGCCTTCTCTCATCCTTTCCAAATTCCTGGAGACAGGGTCCAATAGCAGGTTGCTCATTAGAAGGTGAATGTGTAGCTGCCCAACCTTTGAATGCAAAATCTTTCCAAATTGAACATCGGGTCAGGGGCATTAGAAATGAGAAAAACCTTCTTGAAAAATAGCTTGGCTAATAGAATCAATCCAAGATAATAATGGATACTCCGGCTACTGGTAAGCTCCTGCAAAAGCCCCAACCCATTTCCACCCAATGGTTATCAGCTTCAACCCGCCAGCGAATTATAGATACCAAAATAGACGAAACTATCGATAAAGACAGAACAACAATTAGAACTTTCTTCTCTATTATCTTAAGCAAACAAATCGAAGGTATCTTTATCCTTTTTCAATTTTACACCATTTCACTCAAAACCACAATAAAAAATAGACCTGGACTTTTTGCTCAGAGGTCTATTCTGTATCGATAAAATATTATTTTTAAGTTAATCCTGCAAAATCAAAATCCCGGGTTGAGCTTCATTTCGGTGGTGGACAGAATACGCCAAGCTTCGGCTCATAATAGATTATTGCAGCTTCCACCTTTCCTTTGTTAGTGTGCTGAATAATCACATGTGTCTGGTCAAGTCCATCACAGGTGGCCAGTGGAACATCATATCTGCCTAACAGGGCAATTTTCTGATTTGGTCCCAGTGAGACATCCCGCCAGACTTGCTTGCTGTCGCCGGGCAACGGCTCACCTTTACTATAGGTAACATACTGGGGATGTGGATACCAGGCGCGGTTACATGTGCCGGATTCATAATACTCCTGCATTCCTATTACGTCCAGATGTTTGTAAGTGCGAGGACTATTATTTGCAATATGAATTTCATAGGTCATCGGCATTCCAATATAATAGCCAGCCAAACCTTCTGGTGTGTAAAAATAGGGACTGGTATAAACCACCTTTATACTAAGATTCTTAAGCTCACCTATATGCTTACCGTAGTGAACGTCTACCGCCAATAGAGAACTACTCATAATTGCAACCAACCCAAGGACAAAAGTTAAAAGCAATTTCCATCTCTTTTCCATCTTACACCTCCTTATTCACCAAGACCATATAAGAAAAAAGCCGAGTTGCCAGAAGCTTCAAACATTCTAAAGTTGTTTTTTCTTCAGCAACTCGGCTTTCAAAAAGAAAACCATCGTCTTCGGCAACCTGACTACCCCGATAACTCGGGACTCTAAGGCTTTGCGTCCCCCTATATTTTAGGGAGTTGCTTTTATCGAACGACAGCTATTCTACTCACTAAAATATTACCACAACTCTCTTAATTTGACAACCTAGTTTTTAAACCATTAACATCAAGAACTTTGGGATTTTGCTAATTTCCCACCCTCTTATCCATCGCTCTTTGATATAATTTCAAATATTCCTTGGTGGAGGCGGCCCAAGAAAAATTAGCCTCCATCATATTCTTCACCAGTCTTTGCCAGGCTTCATTCCGTCTATAAACGCTTATCGCTCTTTTGAGCGCATTCACAAGGGCAGAAGATGAATATTCGCTTAGTAGAAAGCCATTTCCTTTACCTGTCTCTGGCTCAAACTCTTGAATTGTGTCTGCCAGGCCGCCTGTTGGATTAACCACAGGAGCAGTCCCATATGCTAAGCTGATCAACTGCCCCAAGCCGCATGGCTCATAGCGGGAAGGCATCAAGAACAGGTCACAACCTGCATAGATTCTATGAGCAAGCCGATTATCAAAGGTAATATGAATTGCTGCCTTTCTGGGATACTTCCTGCCAATCCGGGAAAAAAGCCTATGGTACTCTTCCTCACCCATTCCTAAAAGAATGAAGTATAAATCCAAATACATTATTTCATCAATTGCTTCTCCAATAATATCGAGTCCCTTCTGCTGAGCAAGCCGGGAGATCATTCCCACCAAAGGCCGGTTTAAGTTAACCGGCAGATTATTCTCCTCTAAGAGGCCCTTCTTACATTCCATTTTATTATCTATCTCTTCTATGGTATAGTTGACGGCAATGAGCTCGTCCTTCGCTGGATTCCATTCATCGTAGTCAATTCCATTGAGTATCCCGTAGAGGTCCTGGCTGCGATGGGCAAGGACTCCTTCCAAACCGTATCCAAATTCAGGTGAAGACTGAATGTCTTCACTATAGGTTACGCTTACGGTGTTCAACACATCTGCGTAGACCAGTCCTCCCTTGAGAAAGCTAACCTGTCCATAGAGTTCCAACTTTTCAGGAGCAAATTCTTCCTGGCCCAAGCCAGACAAATTTAGAATCTCTTTGGGAAATATCCCTTGATACGCAATGTTATGAATAGTCAAGACTGTTGCGGTTCTCTGAAAGAAAGGATCGTTCTTATACAATGTCTTCAAATAGACAGGAATTAAACCTGTCTGCCAATCGTTACAGTGAATCACATTCGGTTGAAACCCTGTCGCCTTAATCGCTTCCAGGACCGCTCTTGAAAAAAGAATGAACCTCTCTGCGTTATCCTCATAGGCCCCTTCTGGAGTACCGTAAAGTTCCTCCCGCTCAAAGTAAGGTTTATAATCTATAAAATAAACAGGTATTCCCCTTTCGAGTTCGCCTTCCAAAATTGAAACTATGGCGACCTTCCCTCCTACAGGAATAGCCAGCCTTTTAGTAAGGTTCTTTAATCCAAATTTTTGATTGTTGACAACCCTGTATCTTGGCATTACAACTCGCACCTCGTGGTCCTGAGCCTTTATGGCTCTGGGCAAGGCCCCGCTCACATCAGCAAGGCCTCCTGTCTTTGCGAAGGGAACCACTTCTGAAGAAGCTAATAGAATCTTCAGTTCAACACCTCCAAATGCCAGCAATATTCATATTTTCTTAAACTTCGGCTTCCCTCAAAAATTTAGCTGCTTCTTCGGGCCGAGTGGGATTAATGTGGAATCCCGTGCCCCATTCAAATCCCGCCACTCTTGTCAATATGGGCATAACCTCAATGTGCCAGTGGTAGTAGGGAAGGTGGGACATTGTCAGCGGAGAGTTATGGAGAATATAATTATATGGAGCATAATTGAGCACTTTGTTCATCCGAGTTAAGATCCCCTTAAGGCAGCGTGCCAGGTGGATTACTTCATGTTTCTGGATGTCTTCAAAAGCCGAGTCGTGTTTCTTGGGAATAATCCAGGTCTCAAACGGAAATCTGGAAGCAAAAGGAGCAAAAATTATGAAGTCTTCATTTTCAGCAACTATTCTCGTTACCGACCTTGTCTCCTGTCTGATAATATCGCAAAAGACACACCTTTCCTTATTTTCATAATAATGTTGAGCCCCTGCCATCTCCTCTTTCACCCTTTTGGGGACTATTGGCAGGGCGATCAGCTGGGAGTGGGAATGAGTCAGGGAAGCTCCAGCAGCCTTCCCTTGGTTCTTAAAGATTAGAATATATTCGAACCTGGAATCTTTCTTCAGGTCTACAGTTCTATCTCTATAAGCCCAAATTATGTCCTCCACATTCTTTATTTCCAATTCGGGGAGGGTCTTATAATGGTCGCGACTTTCAATAATTATCTCATGAGCCCCAATCCCATTCATTCTGTCGTACATTCCTTCACCTGTCCGATTCAAATCTCCTTCCACTCGCAATGCCGGAAATTTGTTCGGAACTACCCTTAACCACCAACCTTTGTTGTTAGGTTTAGTTCCTGGCTCGCGATAAGCCAGAACCTCCCGAGGAGTCTTGTCTTCATTTCCAACACAGAATGGACAGAGTCTCTCATTCGACTTCTCCTGCGGTTCAGCCCCAAAATCGGAAGGTCTCTTTGCTCGTTCAGTGGCAATGATAATCCAGCGACCGAGTATGGGATCTTTTCTCAACTCAGGCATATATATCTCCTTTTGTAGCTACATGGCAAACCTTCGCTTCGCCATTCCTAATTATTCTTAACCCGAAAGTTGGATGGAGTCTCTCCCAACAAGCTTTTTCACTTCCTCCAGGAATTCGTCACTAAGCTTAACTTGTATTTTTGAACTTATGTTTACAATTATATTACGAGGAGCAGAGAGGCTAAAATTGACCTGGCAACTACCCCGGTTTTTCATAAATAGTTCCTTCAATTTCTTTAAAGTAGCCTCTTCCAATCCAGCTGTGGATAGCTTCAAAGTCATCTGGTGGATGAGAAGCTCCTTGGCACGACTAAATGGAATTACTTCTGAAGCCACAATTCTCGGTTTCTCTTCCCACCAATTAACCCTCCCTTTGACTATAACCATCTCATCCCTACGCAAATATTTTCCTATGCCATTGTCATAGGCCTCAGGGAAAACAACGACTTCGACCATCCCAGTCAAGTCCTCTAACTTAAAGATAGCCATCAATTGACCCTTCTTTGTTTTCCTCTTGTTGAGAGAACTTATTATTCCCCCTATGGTCACTTGACTTTTAGTCCCTAACTCGCGCAGTTTATCTATTGAATGACTGACATAATTCTTCATCTCTTCGGAAAACCTGGCCAAGGGATGACCTGTAACATAGAAACCTAGTACTTCCTTCTCATAAGCCAGTAACTTATTCTCTTGCCATTCCTTTGAGGGAGGCAATTCCTCAACTTCTCGGAAAGTAGAGTCGACGAGATCCAAGAAAGAGGTCTGACCGCTAAGCCGCTCCTTCTGGGCCCGCGATGCTTTCTCCAAAACGAGATCCAATCCTTTGAATAACTGAGCCCTTGGCTGACCAAGCGAATCGAAACACCCCGCCTTAATCAAGCTCTCAATTGTTCTTCTATTGACCAGCCTCAAGTCAACCTGAACACAAAAATCATATAATGATTTAAATACTCCTTCGCTTTCCCGGGCACCTACAATAGAATCTATCGCCCCCTGCCCCACATTCTTAATAGCTAAAAGACCAAAGCGAATACTCCCATTTTCTATCCTGAATTCTGAAAAACTCTTCTCTACACTGGGTGGCAGCACCGCGGTGCCCATTTGTTGACACTTAGCCATATATTCTACGATTTTATCGGTATTCTCCATTTCGCTACTTAAGAGCACTGTCATATATTCGAGTGGATAGTTTGCTTTAAGCCAAGCGGTCTGGTAAGCCAGAAGCGCATAGGCACTTGCGTGGGACTTATTGAAACCATATCCACCAAATTTCACCATGGCATCGAATATTCTATTTGCTTTTCCTACAGAAATTCCTTCCTTTCCTGCTCCCTTTACAAAATTCTCTCTCTGTCTCTCAATTTCTATAGGGATTTTCTTTCCCATCGCCTGACGCAACACATCAGCCTGTTCCGGGGTAAAGCCTGCTAATTCGGTAGCGATCCGCATAACATCTTCCTGGTAGAGGATTATACCATATGTATCCTTTAGAATTGGTTCAAGCAAGGGATGCTCGTAGTCTATTTTCGCGCGCTTATGTTTTCTGGCCACAAACTCATCCACCATTCCACTCCCAATAGGGCCCGGACGATAGAGCGCCACAAGGGCGATCAGGTCGGAAAATTCTGTCGGCTCTAACTTTCTCAAAAGGTCCCTCATGCCTGCGCTCTCCAGTTGAAAGACTCCGGCAGACTTTGCTTCCGCTAAAAGTTTATATGTTTTCCCGTCATCAAGCGGAATATCGGAGGGTTCTTTCGGAGCCTCTTTTGCTCTCTTACTTATAAGCTTCAAGGCTTCATCAATCACAGTCAGCGTTCTCAATCCCAGAAAATCTATTTTCAAAAGACCCAATCTAATCAAGGCGGTATCTTCGTACTGAGTAGTTACCACATTTTTACCACTCTTTGCTAAAGGCACATAGTTAACCATCTCCCCAGGGGTAATTACAATTCCTGCGGCATGAACACCCGTATGGCGTTTCAGCCCTTCAATTCTCTGAGCTGTATCCAATAGATTCCTCACCACGCCATCGGTTTCATATCTCCTGTTCAGTTCGGGAACGAGCTGCAAAGCTTCTTGTATTGTCTCACCAAAGGGAATCAATTTGGCAATTCCATCCACCTCAGTTAGAGGGACATTCAATACTCTGCCAGTGTCTCTGACCACAGCCCTCGCTAACATAGTCCCAAAAGTTATAATCTGAGCAACATTTTTTTGTCCGTATTTCGCCTTCACATAATCAATAGCCCTATCCCGTCCATTATCGGCAAAATCGATATCGAGATCCGGCATACTCTTCCTTCCAGGATTGAGAAATCTTTCAAATAGAAGACCATACTTCAACGGATCGAGTTCAGTAATTCCCAGAAGATAAGCAACGAAACTTCCAGCACCAGATCCTCTACCAGGGCCCACCATTATCTTTTGACGTTTAGCATATTCTATGAAATCCCACACAATCAGAAAATAACTGGCAAACCCCATCCGGCTTATGACCGAGAGCTCATAGTCCAATCGTCTACGTATATCGGGCGTAACTTCCGCATACCTCTTCTTTAAGCCCTGCTCACAGAGGTTTCTCAAATACTCATCTAGGTTATAATTTTCCGGAACTTTGTAGTCTGGCAAATGAATTGTTTCAAAATCGAGCTGGAGATTACATTTTTCAGTAATCTCCATTGTATTGCTTATTGCCTCTGGGACTTCAGCAAAAATTTGCTTCATTTCCTGAGGGGATTTGAAATAGAATTCTTCTGTAGAAAACTTCAGATGGGAGGGATCATCGAGCGTTCTGCCAGTGCCAATACAGAGAAGTATCTCCTGCGCATATGCATCAGCTTTATCCACGTAATGGCAATCGTTGGTAGCTACCAATGGAATTTCCATCTGTTTCCCTAATCTAATTAATTCCCGACAGACCTTCCTCTGTTCACTAATTCCATTATCTATCAGTTCAAGGTAGAAGTTCTCTTTACCGAAAATCTCGCCATAGAATGAAATGGCCTTTTTAGCCTTATCTTGGTCGTCATTTAATATAGCCCTGGAAAACTCGCTCTTAAGACAACCAGTCAAACATACCAATCCTTCAGAGTAATCTTTAAGTACTTCCTTATCTATCCGGGGTCTGTAGTAGAAGCCTTCAAGATAACCGATACTTACTAGCCTCATCAAATTCTTGTAGCCAGTTCTGTCCCTTGCCAAAAGGATTAGGTGATTTGCCGCCTCCGATATACTGCTTCCCTCCTTAACATACCGGCTTTGAGGAGCAACATAGACTTCGCAACCTATAATTGGCTTTATCCCACTATTCACGCATGCCTGGTAAAAGTCAATTGTGCCAAACATATTCCCATGGTCAGTAATCCCCAGAGCCGCGAGCTTGTACTGGGATGCTCGCTGAATAAGGTTCCCGGGAGCCCTGTGGTTATCCAGAATACGACAGGCACCATCAAGAAGGCTGTACTCAGTATGGAGATGTAGATGGACAAAATCTGAATGTTCCATAAAATTCATCAAAACTGGAATTGGTAGTTTATATTGCGGGAAAATCCCAAAGGAAGGCTAAAAAAGCCTATCAAATCAGGAGGACAAAGTCAAGGAAAATGTTGAAGGGTTAGCCCGACGTTACTCCAGGGTACTCACATAAAGTTTCAAATAACGATTCAAAAGAAACTCTTCCTCCAGAAGTCTTATCCTAGTAACGAATATGTATTTTCTGCCAGCATATTCTTCTCTTCTTGGAAAGTTAAGATACATCTTTATTCTGGCTTTTTTCTTTCCTTTCAGACCAAATTTCGACTTATCAAAAGTCAAAAAATCTGGGTCCGCACAATCCTCATATCCATTTTCAACTTCTATTCCTGCTCTTTTTGCAGAGATACTTCTTATTTCGTAAATGTGAGGATAACGACTACGATTTTTCAGTTCCAATACCTTTCCAAACACTTTCTTAATATCGCAAACTTGCCCTAACTTTACATTCTCCACTACCATCTCATATGGAAAAACAGCGAAGTCGAATCTCCCTCCAAACTCTCGAGATAAATCCCTTTCCTTTTCAGAAATTTCAAGGAGAAGTCTACTCTTCAAACCCAAAGCAATGGGTAGCTTCCCCTTGCCAACAGTATGTGACCAGATGTAGGCTTGATACTTCTTGGTTAGATATTTCTTATCGCTGGGAACAGTGATAATTACATCAGTCAGTGCAAATTTTGATGGCTCAACAGAAAAGTAATCCTTTTCCAGCTCTATCCAAGAAGCGTCGGGAATTGGCTCATACCCCTCCTTCAATTCACTTTTAGATGGCACCAATACTTCCATTTTCAACTCAATCGGATCTTCGCCTTTATTTCTGACCCGCAGCTGACGACCAATTTTTTGCCCAATCACATAGTTCTTCCCGATACTTAAATTCCGAACGACTACCTCAGTGAAGGTGGTAGATATTCCTCCTGCATTACCATCTTTGGGAAACGAAACCAGTAGAATCAGAGATAAGGTGAGAAGATAAAACTGCATAGTTACACTACCTTTTCCCATGTTCCCTGTTTGACAGTGCCATCTTCGTCACCTTGCCCTGTCCTGAAACCGGAAAGGAGTCGGGAAAGGGTGATCGCCTCCCTCCTTGCTATACACCTCAATACATACCACCACCAGGGCCGCCAGGGACGGGAGGTTGGGCAGGTTTCTCTTCAGGTATGTCGGTTACCAGACACTCTGTGGTCAATAACACTGAAGAGATACTGGCTGCATTCTCGAGAGCCAAGCGGGCTACTTTAACCGGGTCAACAATCCCTGCTTTCATGAGGTCTACATATTCTCCAATCTCAGCATTCAATCCAATGCCTGGTGGGCCCTTCTTTACTCTTTCCACTACCACAGAGGCCTCAAAACCAGCATTTTCCGCAATCTGCCTTAAAGGCTCTTCTAAAGCCTTCTTAATAATATTCATCCCCGTCTTTTCATCTTCGTCTTCCGGCTTCAATTTTGAAATAGCCTCAATTGCCCCCAAAAGCATTACTCCACCACCAGGTATAATGCCCTCTTCTACACCAGCCCGGGTAGCGTGCATGGCATCTTCAATCTTGAACTTCTTTGACTTCATCTCAGTCTCTGTGGCTGCACCCACATTAATTACAGCCACTCCTCCCACTATCTTCGCCAGTCGCTCCTGCAGCTTCTCTCTATCGTAATCCGAGTCGGTCTGCTCTATCTGTTTTTTAATTTGAGCAATTCTCCCATCGATATCTTTCTTATCTGCAGTACCTCCCACAAGTGTGGTATTCTCCTTATCGATGGTCACCCTCTTTGTCTGCCCAAGCATATCCAGGGTTGCTTTATCAAGTTTCATTCCCATCTCTTCCGAAATTACCGTTCCCTTCGTGAGAACTGCAATATCTTGTAACATCTCTTTTCGACGGTCTCCAAAGCCCGGAGCCTTGACGGCTGCACATTTTAGCGTTCCCCTCAACTTATTGACCACCAGTGTGGCCAGAGCTTCCCCTTCTATATCCTCAGCTACAATGAGGAACGGCTTGCCTGTCTGAATAATCTTTTCCAATATCGGCAAGAGGTCTTGCATAGCACTGATTTTCTTATCAGTAAGCAGAATATAGGCATCCTCCAAGACCGTTTCCATCCTCTCAGCATCGGTAATGAAATATGGGGAGACGTAGCCCCTGTCAAACTGCATCCCCTCTACAATCTCCACAGTGGTGGCAGCACTCTTTCCCTCCTCCACTGTAATCACTCCATCTTTGCCAACCTTCTCCATGGCATCAGCAATTAAGTTCCCAATCTCCTGGCTGTTGGCAGCTATGGAAGCTACCTGTGCAATGTCGTCTCTAGTCTTCACATCTTCTTTCTTCTGCTTTAGCTCCTTTACTACCGCCTCGACTGCTTTATCGATTCCCCTCTTAATATGAATAGGATTAGCTCCAGCAGTGATATTCTTTAACCCTTCACGAACAATTGCCTGGGTAAGGAGAGCTGCTGTAGTAGTACCATCGCCAGTATCTTCGTTTGTTTTGGATGCAACCTCTTTTACCAGTTGAGCCCCCATATTCTCAAAGGGATCCTTGAGTTCGATCTCTTTGGCTATGGTCACTCCATCATTGGTAATGGTCGGCGAGCCCCATTTCTTATCCAGAACTACATACCTACCCTTTGGCCCAAGTGTGATTCTGACCACATTCGCCAGCTGGTCTACACCACTCATTACTGCCCGCATTGCCTCCTCATTAAACTTCATTTGCTTTGCCATTTTAACCCCCCTTTCAAATTCAGTTGATAAGAATGAACGAGTAACCTATCAACATATCAACTTACGAACTTATCATCTCTCCTTGTTGGTTTCTTATTCAATAATTCCAAGGATATCTTCTTCCCTTACAATCAGGTAGTCTTCATCGTCTATCTTTATTTCATTACCAGAATATTTCCCAAAAAGTATTCTATCACCCACTTTAACATCCAGGGGAAGCGTTTTCCCCTCCTCAGTAATCTTACCCTTTCCCACGGCAATAACTTTACCTTCCTGAGGTTTCTCTTTAGCAGTGTCAGGAATAATAATTCCGCCCTTTTTCCTTTCCTCTACTTCCAAAGGTTTCACTAGAACCCGATCACCCAGTGGTCTAACCTTCATTGACCTCTTCCTCCTTTCTAAGATATTCCCACCATTAAGGTGATTAGCACTCAAACGGTGAGAGTGCTAAAATATATATTTTTGTACCGAATAAGTCAAGAGACAAAAACTGGCGAAATCCTCACCTATTTCAAAAAAAGGCCCATTTTCTCCCAAATGCTTCTATTTTCTTCAATTCTCTCTGTCTTACGCCAATTATCTTCATTGGCAGCAGTAGAGCAAAATTCTATATTATCGATTTTTCGTAAGAATGGAAAAGCTTCGTTCCTGTGTTCCTAACCATCAAATGTATCCAAAATCGCACTAATAATGAGCATGCACCAACTGTATGTTCCAAAATTTTCCCCCTAACAATTTTTAAGTTATCCACAGACTTTTCCACAAAATCCACATGCCTATTTCCGCGCTCGAAGGCTTCGCTCCCAGATTATTCTGAGCCCTTCCAGCACTAGATCTTGATTTACCGTATCTATCATATCTAGTCCTGGTGCGATGAGGCTGGCATATCCGCCGGTGGCCACAATTTTGGGATTCCCTCCAATTTCTCTCTTTATCCTGGAAAGTATCTCTCTCACCTGTCCGATCGAACCATAAACTATTCCTGCCTGCATACTCTTTCTGGTGTTCCTACCAATAACACTTTCTGGTTTAGCCAGCTCGACATGGGGTAGCTGAGCTCCTTTTTCAAAAAGTGCCTGGGAAGAAATACCAATTCCAGGCGCAATCACCCCTCCAACATATTCTCCCTTCTCACTAACTATATCAAAGGTTGTAGCAGTCCCGAAATCAACTACTATAACCGGGCCTTTATACAGTTCAAAAGCAGCTATACTGACTGAAAGTCTGTCAGCTCCCACTTCTTTAGGATTATCATACAAAATGGGCATTCCCAGCTCGCCTTCCCGACCAACTACGAGTGGCTTGATTTGGAAATATCTCTCGGAAACTTCTTCAAAAACAGGTAACAGTGGAGGAACCACACAGGACATAACACTCCCTGAAATTTTTTTTCTATCAATTTTTCCAAAATCGAAGAAATTTAAGATTTCTGTTCCGTACTCATCTGGAGTCTTTCCTGCGCTTGTTGAAATTCTCCAGCTCTCTATCAGTTTTTCCCCAGTATAGACACCAAAGGAAATACTGGTATTCCCGATATCAATGACAAGAAGCATAATATTTTCCTTTTCATAATGCAGAGCTTCGCCCTGTAGAGTCTGAGGTTTTTTTGACATTAAGAAATTCCTCAGCGATGGATAAACTATCTTTTTAAACCGACCTTAAACTTTCGATAATATTGTCACGTCCCCAGCAACAATTCTTTTCTTGCCCTCCTCTGTCCCTACAATCAAAGCTCCATATTCATCTATATCTAAGGCTGTACCTTCAATAATCCTATCCGGACATTCAATCTTAACTCCCCTCGTTAGCACAGCCGACATACCCTTATACTCTTTTAGAATCGGACCGATCCCTTGCTTTCTAAAATCTAAATAATATTTATCATACTTTTCCAGCACCTTTCTTAAAAGTTTCTGCTTGGGCAGGTTGCGACCCATTGCATCCTTAAGAGAAATTGCTTTAGCCCGGAGAGTAGCAGGAATTTGATTATTCACATTAATTCCAAGACCTGTGATAACATAATTAACCTGGCTAGCCTCTGAGACCATTTCAGTCAGCACCCCGCATACTTTCTTAGATTCAATACCAGGGATGAGACGAATGAGAACATCATTTGGCCATTTAAGTTTCACTTCCAGTCTGGTGAGTTCAGCGATAGCTTCTGCTGCAGCGAGACTACCAATCATGGTTATTTTTGGCACTTCCATCCGCGTTATTTCAGGACGAAGTATAACAGAAAGCCAGATGCCCCCCCTTGGCGAAACCCATCTTCTCCCCAGGCGACCCTTTCCACGAGTCTGGGTTTCTGCAACAATAACCGTTCCCTCAGCAAGGCCCTTCTCTGCAAACTCCTTCGCCTTTTCCTGAGTGGAAGTAACCCTCACATAACGAAATATTTTTCTCCCTATAATCCTTGACAGTCGAGCAGATACGCACGCTCCTACTTTCTTCACTTTTCCACCTTGACACCTTCACGCCTTTCCCCACGCTAAAACCACCGGTCTACCCATTCCACTTTCACTATGTCGTTACGCCCATTACCTCCAAACTTATATCAAGTGCCCTCACTGAGTGGGTAATCTCCCCAACTGATATCCTATCCACTCCCAGGTGAGCAATCTGTTTAATACTCTTCAAGTTTATTTTCCCCGAGACCTCAATAGCCGGACTTCTCGCTCCCTTTCTGTCCCAAGCCTGCTGGACCATTCTTATGGCCTTCTTCAAAATAGGAAGTCTGATATTATCGAGCATAACAATATTCGCATCCATAGCTAATACTCTCTTCAATTGCCTGAGGCTATTCACCTCTACTTCTAGTTTCATCCCCTTGGGAATTTTTCCTCTTATTTCTTCCAAACTTAAGCCACTCGGCACTCTCTCTCTCCTTCGCCCGTATGCTATCCGCCAATGGTTGTCTTTAACCAATACCATATCATATAAGCCCATCCGATGATTATATCCACCGCCGCAACTCACTGCATACTTCTCAAGATACCTTAGGCCCGGGAGTGTTTTCCTCGTATCATAGATTTTTATCTCTCCCCGAGGCCTGGCCGATTTCATAGCCTGCACATATTTTCGAGTTAGTGTGGCAATCCCTGAAAGGTGCTGCAAAAAGTTTAGCGCTGTCCTTTCTCCTGTCAGGACTACCTGAGCCCTTCCCCGAACTTCTGCAATGGTCTCTCCTCTGTCTACTTCGTCTCCGTCTTCCACCATCTTTTTGAACTCGATTCCCCTTCCTTTCCCCTCCTGTCTCCCCTGTTTTCGAATAATTGAGCTTTCCACAGTTTTGAACACCTCTTCTGCCACTCCTATCCCTGCAACCACGCCCAGGTCCTTGGCCATTATCTTTGCTTTCACCCTCATATTTTCCGGGACAAGTAAATTGGTGGTAATATCTCCCCTTCCCATATCCTCCCTGAGCGCAATCTTAACAATTGGTCTTATCTTCTTTAGATCAAGGTTCACATCTTCCTCCACGCTTCCATCAATCGCAGCGACTACCTAAAAAGAGTCCGAATTTTTCGGCGTCAAGAAATTCCTCAGAGATGAACAAACTATCTTATAGCCCCTGATTTCACTCTTTTCCTATGGGCAACTCCTTTCAGTTCAAAAATTTTGTCCCTTAATATTGCTGCCAGCTCGAAATCGAGATTGTCTGCAGCCTCGAGCATCTGGCGTTCAAGCTGCTTTAATACCAGGGGCGCTTGCGCTTGCGTTAAATAATCATAACCCCTCTCACGTAAAATCTCGTAAGCCCTCTGTTTCGTCTCATCGATAAATTCTTCCTCTTCTCTGATTGCTTTCTGGATTGTCTGAGGAGTAATGCGGAATTTCCTGTTATAACCTAACTGTTTCTCACGCCTTCGGCCCATCTCCTTGATGGCACGGCGCATCGATTGAGTCACCCTATCTGCATACATAATAACTTTGCCATTTACGTTGCGAGCTGCCCTCCCACAAACCTGAATCAAAGAGGTTTCAGACCTCAGAAATCCCTCTTTGTCTGCATCCAGTACAGCCACTAAGGAAACCTCTGGCAAATCGAGCCCTTCCCTTAAAAGGTTTATCCCCACCAGACAGTCGAATTCGCCTTTCCGGAGATTTTTCAAAATCTCTACCCTGTTTAGAGTCTCAATCTCTGAATGGAGATAGCGGACGCGCAGGCCCTTCTCTACAAGGAAAGAACATAAATCTTCTGCCATTCGCTTAGTTAGCGTAGTCACCAGAACTCTTTCCCTTCTTTCCAATCGCTTCTCAATCTCTTTAATTAAGTTATCAATCTGACCTTCGGTGGGCCTTATCTCAACTCCCGGGTCGACCAATCCTGTGGGTCTTATAACCTGTTCTACCACAACACCTTCCGCCCTGTTCAGTTCATAAGGACCAGGTGTAGCTGAGACATAGATGACTTGATTGA
The DNA here is from genome assembly GCA_046759165.1 of bacterium. Classification (GTDB taxonomy): domain Bacteria; phylum UBA6262; class WVXT01; order WVXT01; family WVXT01; genus JBHIBS01. Next base: position 36,991 of record JBHIBS010000008.1, read on the forward strand.
CCAACCTTTCAAATTCATTAAATTTTAAAGGTCGGTTATCGAGTGCACTGGGCAAGCGAAAGCCATATTCAACAAGGGTCTCTTTTCTTGAACGATCTCCGTTGTACATACCATTCAGTTGAGGAATAGTAACGTGAGACTCATCGATAATCACCAAGAAGTCCTGGGGAAAATAGTTAATCAGACACGCTGAGGGCTCTCCGGGCTTTCTTCCGGAGAGATGTCTGGAATAGTTCTCAATTCCTGTACAATAGCCCACTTCACGCATCATCTCAATATCATAATTTGTCCTGGTCTCTAACCTCTGGGCTTCCAGTAACTTATTTTGAGCTTTCAACTCCTTTAATCTCTCTTCCAGTTCTTTCTTTATCAATTCTACAGCTTCCTCCAGCCTGGGTCTAGTGGTGACGAAATGTTTTGCAGGATATATATATACCTTCTCTTTATCTGTTAGAACTTTACCAGTCAAAGGGTTGATTTCAGCTATCCTCTCAATTTCGTCACCAAAAAATTCTACCCTAAGAGCGGTTTCCAGATAGGCAGGATATATTTCCACAACATCTCCCCTGACCCTGAAATTTCCTCGAGTGAAATTGATGTCATTTCTCTGATACTGGATCTGAACCAAATCCCTCAGTAAATCCTGACGGGGATAAGGGTTACCCTTGAGCAGAATGACCAGAGACTCCTTCCATTCCTGGGGGGAACCAATGCCATAGATACAGGATACAGAGGCCACAATGATAACATCTCTCCTTTCTAAAAGAGAACTGGTGGCCTTTAACCTTAACCGGTCAATCTGGTCATTGATGGAAGCGTCCTTCTCTATATAGGTATCGGTCTGGGGAACATAGGCCTCAGGTTGGTAGTAGTCATAATAGCTCACAAAGTACTCCACACCATTTTCCGGAAAGAATTGCTTAAATTCGGAATAGAGCTGCGCAGCCAGGGTCTTATTGTGGGAGATTACTAGAGTAGGCTTGCCGACGTTTTTAATGACATTAGCCATTACAAAAGTATTGTGAAGAAATAGACCCCCATAACCCGCCACGAAGGTTTCATTGTCTGCTACACCTATATCATATACATATGGCCTTTCATAAGGTAAAGAAACCGCTGAGTCGACTTTGGTCCACTTAACCTTGAGAAGGTTCCTTAACTCCTCAATATCGAAAACGATTTCTTGGTCAGCGTTACCATTTCTTACCACCCAATCTTCGAAGGTCTCCACCATCTTCTCCATCGTGGATCTCTTAGGGCATCGCCTGCCGCTTTCGATCAGAGACACGGGAGAACGATTGATGCCACACGGTGTAGCTAATTGACGCTGCGTCATACCCATACTTTGGCGAATTTTGTTAACCCCAACCCTGCTTCCGAATATGAGATCCACATTTGAATCTGGAATATGAGAGAGTTCTCGCTCCAAGGCCGATCTTTTTCTTGAGAATAGAAAACCTACATTCTCAGCAAATGATCTGAGGTTCTGTTGACTAGATATAGAAACCATCCAATACCAATCACCTTGATGTTGTGTGTTGGTTGCTTTCTTCCAGACCTTCCGGATCCTTGCCCAGATGCCGAAGCGAAGAAGGGCATAGCTAAGATTGGACGCCAACCTCCGACTGCCTGTCGCTGTTAACACCTGCCCTCTCTCTACCCAACCATCGCCTTCAAAATATGCCCTAAGTAGCAAACCTAACTGTCCTTGCGAGAGCCTCGTCCAAAACTCAGGTAGCCGCTTTCCTCGGGCGCTGTGCCCCACAAGTTTGCGTAAAAAAATAGCAAGAGGGGTTGAAGATATCTGAAAATCGCTGTTAGCTCGGACAGAATAGGTTACACCTAATTTTTCCAAGATATCTTCCAAATCGATTCGCGATCTTCTAGCAAAAGCTGTGATAGTGAAGTACCCATAGCGATCTTGACTGCACCCTTCAGCGATATAATATCCCAATAATTTCAGCAGGTCGCAAGAAACGGGTAAAAGAGCGGGCAGTGAGTGTTTGGGGCTTCTAGAGACGATCTTAATAGCTGCCAACTCCGCTTGAGTGGGACGATATGAAAGGTCTCTAAGTAAACTGTGAAAAATCTTCATCCGCAATCGACAACCAGACCGCCCTTGCAAAATGTACCATAGTTTAGAATTGGCAGCCTTGAGATGCTTGGCCAAAATGTTTGAAATGACTTTCTTTCCGTGTGATAAGGCTAATTTCACGATCAATTCATTCGCCTCGACGAATAAGTTTTCATCGGCTAAGAAATCAAGTAGGTTAAAATAACGCAGATCTTCCTCCATCGCTGGCAAGGAAGGAGGCAAAGGAAGATAATCCGTTTTGAGCACTTCTTTGGTCGAGACCAAACATAGCCTTCCGTTTCTCAGCACCCAGAGATTGTGATTGCCAGTAATCAGCACTTCCCTCCCACAACTAGTCCTTACCATGTACATTGTCTTAGGGGCACTATGTCGAATGAAGGTAGTTATAGGTTTAATTTCTGGCTGACAAGTAGTAGGATTGAAGCTCAGAGTATAGTAGGTTGGAAGGGGATTTGCTTTAGCGAAGGAGATGAGCGTACCATCTGAAATTCGTTGAGCAGTAGCATCCTGTTTAAGAATTTTATCGATAAAGTCACCGATTCTGACCAACTTTGGTATAAAATCTCCGTCTGCCTCTTTTGTAAAAATTAAAAGCGGTTCATCTGCATCCAGGCTTTTTCCACTTCCAGTAACTCCCAAAAGCACCTGATCCTTCCTTCCCTCTAGAATACCCTCGGTAAGTTTTTGGATCGCCTGGGGCTGTTCACCACGAGGCACAAAATCTGAAACCAACCTGAATTTCAAGTCACTTCTCCACTAAAACCATTTTTCCAATTAAAATTCCATCTCTTCAAAGCTTCTATCATCCCATAATCGGTACGGTCGAGAGACAGGGGTGTAATTGATATCTTATTATGCTCAATGGCAGAAATGTCCGTGCCCTCTTCAGAGATTCCAGAGAGATCCTCACCAGCAATCCAGTAGTATTTTTCCCCACGAGGATCCATACGCTCCTTAATCTCCTTACCATAGATTCTCTTCCCCTGTCTTGTTATTTCCACTCCCCTGATTTCATTCAGAGGTAAATCGGGAATATTCACGTTAAGATAGGCATTCTTAGGCAACCCCTCCTGGATAATCCTCTCAGCCAGGAAACGTCCAAAATTTGCTGCCACTTCAAAGTGATATCTGCCCCTAACAACTAAAGATACGGCCAGTGAGGGGACCTCTAACAGAGTTCCCTCCAACGCCGCTCCCACTGTTCCAGAATAACTTATATCATCACCTAGGTTGGGACCATTGTTTATTCCGGCAACTACTAACTCCACATCCTCCTTCATCAAGCCCAGTATGCCCAGTCTCACACAGTCCGAGGGAGTCCCGTTGACCAAGAATTTCTTCTCTTCCAGTTTTTGAATCCGTAGAGGTTTATCCAGGGTCAAAGAGTGGCTGGTAGCGCTCCTCTGCTGGTTGGGCAAGACAACGTAAACTTCACCAAGTCCTGATAATGCTCGAACCAGGTACTCAAAGCCCTTACCATGTATTCCATCATCGTTAGTCACCAGAATGCGCATTTATACTACCTGCCTGTGTAGTCGAGCACTGTTCACAGTGCCGTCTTTCGTCCCTACCCCGCCCCAAAACCGAAATGGGCTGGGGAAAGGAAGACTGACCTGGTTAATTTACGAATTTATATTAACAAAACTTTTGAATAAAATCAACATAAATTTAAGTTGACAGCAACAGCTAATTTATGATATTTTTTGTTAATCTGGGAAAAATCTACACAGGATTGCGAGTGGTTGAAACTATGGCGAATGGTCTTTTTGAGGAAACAAGAAGTTTGGTCCAAAAGGCAATTGCGCCGGATGGAAAGGAGTATGAGAGCCTCTCTATCGAGGCTGTAAAAAAGATTTCTGAGAAGAGAAAAGTTCCTGGAAAAGAAGTAGAGATCGTTGCCTTAGAGAGAGGAGTAGTTCCCGAACGCTACCAGAGAAATATCGGAACAGTCGGAATGAAGGGACAAATTAAACTACTACGGTCGAAAGTGGTTATAGCTGGCGCCGGAGGTCTGGGAGGAACGGTTACAGAGCTATTGGCCAGAATGGGTATTGGACATCTCATAGTAGTAGATGGAGACTCCTTTGAAGATAGTAATATCAATCGACATCTACTCTGTCACGAAAAGAACCTTGGAGGGAGCAAGTCTAAGGCAGCAGTGGAAAGAGCAGGGCAGATTAACTCTGGAGTTGAAGTGACTTCTTTTTCTCATCATGTTACCGAAGAAAACGCCACCCAATTGATAAAAGGGGCAAATGTCATTGTGGACGCTTTGGGTGAAATAGGTGCCCGTTTTATCTTAGAAGCAGCAACTAAAAAGGAAGGTATTCCTTTAGTTCACGGGGCTATAGCCGGATTCTACGGGCAGGTCACCACCATATTGCCAGAAGACGAAGGATTGAGAAGGATCTATGGTTCACGGGACAAGGGTCCAGAGGTTGGAAGTGAGAGCCAACTGGGAACCCCTCCTACTACTGCCAGTATTGTTGCTTCATTTCAGGCTCAAGAAGTCATAAAGGTCCTGCTGGGGAGTAATAGACTATTGCGTAATAGATTATTAAGTATAGATGCTGAATCAGGTAATATAGAAATAATTAGCCTCTCCCCTTAACCCTTCCAAATCATCTTCAATAATCTTCTTGCCAAATAATTCTGGACTTGGTAAATATAAACTACAAATTATTTAGAAAGGCCAAATATAAAAAAGGAAAAAAAACCGAAGAGCAAAAAATTCCCACCGAGCGAACCAAACCCCAGGCATGTCTTCCTCAGCAATGAACAAAGTATCTTTAAATTCTAGCCTGTTTTTGTAATTCTTACCCAAACTTCCCTTCGTCTAGGACCATCAAATTCGGCAAAGAAGACTCCCTGCCATGTGCCCAAGGCGAGCCCTCCATTCTCTATAGGAATTGTCTCAGAAGAGCCTACCAAACTGGCCTTGATGTGGGCAGCAGCGTTCCCTTCCAGGTGAGTATAATCACCCTGCCAGGGAACCAGCTTATCCAGCTCCATCAGAATATCCTGCCTGACACTGGGATCTGCATTCTCATTAATGGTAATCCCTGCAGTAGTGTGGGGAACGAAAATATAGCAGACCCCATGCTCAATCTTGCTCTTATCCACTATATCCCTTACCAGAGGCGTTATATCCATTAACTCCGATTGTGAGCGAGTTTTGATGCTCAATCTATTCAACATCCTGTTTCTCCTGAAAATAGGTTGCAGAAGTGGTGTCGCTCTCCCACACAGTCACCTTGTTCACCTCGTAGTGAGAACTTTTCAACCGGGCTTTTAACTCTGTGTAAATAAATCTGGCGATGTTTTCAGAAGTCGGATTAGTCACTTTAAAATGCAAAATTTTATTTAGATATTTGTGGTCCAGTTTTTCCAGAATTCTTTCCAAGTAATCTTTCACCTCTCTGAAATCTATCAGCATCCCGGCTCTATCCAACTCTCCACCCCTAATTCCAACCCTTACTTTCCAATTGTGACCGTGCAATTTCTCGCATTTCTTCTTGTAGCCACGTAAATTATGGGCTGCCGAAAAACTTCCCTCCACAATAACTTCGTACATTCCTTACTCCATCACTTCCAGATCAACTCTCTCTGCCTTATCCATACTCTTCCCCAAAAACTTCCTGCCAAGCTGAAGAAACTTCTCTGGGTCGTCGCTCACAAAAAATTTATATATTGCCTTACGATTTCCCTTCCTCAGTAAATTTTTCTCCCCAAGTCTACTCTCTACAGCCTTAGCCATAGCTTCAGCAGTATCTATTAGAGAAACTTCTTGCCCCATTATTCTCGAGAGGAGTACCTTCAAAAGCGGATAATGAGTGCATCCCAAAATGAGAGTATCTATACCTTTGTTCTTTAGAGAAGATAGATATTTTTTGGCAATTTGCGAAGTCTCAGGTTCATCAAGCCAACCTTCCTCAACAAGAGGAACAAATAGTGGGCAAGCTTGAGAAAATACTTTTACATTTCTATCCATCCTTTTTACGGCCTCCTCAAACGCTCTACTCTTTATTGTTCCCTCTGTCCCGATAATGCCTATCTTAAGATTTCTGGTAGTACTTATTGCAGCTTGAGCACCAGGTTCAATTACACCAATGACTGGAAGATCTATTTTTTCTCTCAATGAAGAAAGGGCAAAAGATGAAGCCGTATTACAGGCCACTACAATAATCTTTACTTTCTGTGCTTTCAGAAAATTTGCAATATCTAAAGAGAAGCGTGTGACTGCCTGTTTAGACTTGGAGCCATAGGGAAGATGTGCTGTATCTCCAAAGTAGATAATATCTTCTTGGGGAAGAATCCTAAATAACTCGCTAACAACAGTCAATCCGCCAACCCCCGAGTCGAATACCCCTATGGGCCTTTCCATCATTTCAGCTCCTATGTTCACCACTTCTCGACCCATTCCTTATAATTCCTTACCCCTGCACAAATGGATTCCACCAATTTCTTCTGAAATTTGCTACTCCTCAATTTTCGTGCCTCTGATCGATTTGAAATAAATCCTACTTCCACAAGAATAGCCGGCATCTTAGCTCCTCTCAAAACTCTGAAACCGGCCTGTTTAACTCCTCTGTTATCCACAATTCTTAAGTGACTGTCGACTTCAGAAGAGACAAGCCCAGAGAGTTCACATGACTCATTCATAAATTCATTCATGGCCAATGACCACAGAATTGAAGATAATTCATTCCCCTTTTCTTTTTTCTCCTCCAGAGCCATTACTGCGTTCTCCATATTGGCTACTGCTTGTGCCTCCTCATCAGATGCCTCCTCAGACAGAAAATAGACTTCAAAACCTTGAGTACGTGACTTCAGGGAAGCATTGCAGTGAACGCTAATAAACAGGTCTGCCTTCTCGCGGTTAGCTATGGCGGTTCTCTCGGCAAGGGGCAGAAAGATATCGTGATACCTGGTTAAGACAACTCTCGTCTTTAGATTCCTATGCAACTCCTTAGCCAGCTTACGGGCGATCTTCAACACCACGTCCTTCTCCTTGGTGCCCCAAGGACCGATTGCCCCGGGGTCTTTGCCACCATGTCCAGGGTCAATCACAATAGTCTTTATTCTTGGCCTTTTCGCTTCTGCCAGAGGAGGGACAGGAACAGTTATTTCAGGTTCTGGAGGAGAGACCTTTCCCTCTTCTTTTTTTATAGGAGCGGCAGTTAGCTTCTCGACAGTCGACAAAGTTTTGCTCGGATAGTCCCAAAACACCTGTCCACCAAGCACCTGACCAAATGCCTTAGTAATCACAACTTCCAGGGGAATCCATACTCTTCCTTCAATAATTTTGGTTTCCTTTTTCATCTTGCGTCTAATATTGTCGATAATTACCTCACGGCTATCAATAAAAAATTCCACCTTCCCCCTATTCAATTCCAGACTTGCTTTATTCTTAACCGGGTCAAAATCAACTTTTCCATCAAATATCTCAGCCACATCATTGATTCTCAGATACCCCATTCCCGCAATCAAAAGTAAATCGATATCGCTATAAGTCCTCTCGGCAATAAGCACCTTAATCTTGACCAGCCGAATTTGGGCTGAGGCAAGAGAGAAACAGAAAACCAATATTAGCCCTGATAGAAATAATTTTTTCAACTACGCACCACTACTTTTCCCTATAATCACACGCCACATCGCCAACCAATCCTTTACCCGCGAGGAGAATTACGGGAATATCTTTAATTTCCTCATTCTCTTTAATCATCTTCCAGGGAGTAAACCCATCAAGTTTGGCTATCATTACCTCCATAATAATGTGCTTGGGCTTCTCTTTGCCTGCCTTGCTAATGCCTTCCAATCCCGAAACGACCGTCAATACCTTGTGATTGCGAGCTTGCACTATTGCTGCCGTTGTATCCAGAGCATCAGGGTCATCGTCGATTATAAGTATTTTAGATTTCCTGCTTGTATCTCTTCCTATGGTTTGGTGGAGGCGGCGGGACATATACCCCACTTATTTCTAAGTGGTATGGACTATCTCTTCATCCCCAACAGGGAGCCTGACGTGTTATAAGAGGCACAAATTTATCGCTGGTTCAATTTCCTTATTTGAGCAACAAGTTCCAATTTTCTTCTTAGCATCTCAGGAGTATACTTTCCATTTCTCGGAGTATACACCTTATATTTCCTTGTGATTAACCAAGATTGTTGCTTCTTGACAATAAGGTAATCTTTAATTTCATTGAGAAAGCAAATTGCTTTATTATCCCTAATTGACCACGTATAAGACTGAGCATGATGGGCTTTATTCTTACTTTTCGTGGTAATCTTCCCTGCACCAACAACGTTTTTGACCCAATCTAAAAGCTGTAAATTATTGTTGGCAATGGATACCTCTGGGGATGGAGTTTCATTCCTATGTTTCCGACTAAGAGTTACGCTACCTTCTCCATCAACCAGCCCGGCTATGTATGCTTTCTCAATTTCGCCCAACGATATCACCTCCTATCATTGCAGTCTCTGCAGGGCTTTCGCCCCTCAGGGTTACCCTTTCCTATATTATCAGGATTAGGGCTTCCCTGATGTAAGCCAGGTTTTGCATCCCGAATTGCTTCGGGAGTCGACCTTTTGATCGAACCCGCGTCCAGGAATATTTCAGCAAGACATCTACAGGTTTAGTCTCTGTTTGGAATCTCCTCCGCCTTATTACCCATAGACAGGATTCGAGGCGGAGCAGCCTTTAAATATCATCCTGACTCCCAAGGCAAAAGTCAAGACTATCCCATCTCTCTGACACTCATCCCCATCCAATGGGCAAAATGGGGTGAGCGTGTCCGCTTACGCGGCTAATGCTAACTCAGCGTCAGCACTTATTTTCTGTTGTCGATTGATTAACGAGCCTTCGACAAACCTCGACCTGCAGTCTCTGCCTCTTCTATCCCTGTCGAAACCTGATCGCCCCCTTTATTTGTATCTGTCTTTCATCAACCTCCTTATTTCTCTCTCGGCTTCGCGCCTCTTTAACACTTCTCTCTTGTCGTATGTCTTTTTCCCCCTGGCAAGGCCAAGAGAAACCTTTGCATTTCCATCTTTAAAATACATCTCTAAAGGGACCAAAGTTAAGCCCCTCTGTTGAACTTTGCCTATCAATCTTTTTATCTCATGCCTATGTAAAAGTAACTTCCTTTTTCGCTCCGGGTCGTAATCCTTTGTCGAGGACTTTTCATATGGGCTTATATGTACATTATAAAGGAATGCCTCTTCTCCTTCTATGCAACCAAACCCATCCTTCAAAGCCACTCTTCCCTCTCGTAAAGACTTCACTTCCGAACCGACCAAAACAATTCCCGACTCATAGGTCTCTAAAATTTCATAATCATGTAAAGCCCTTCTGTTTTTACTTATGATTTTTTTCATTTTGAAATTATAGCAAAATAAATTCCCTTTTGCAAATAAAAAGCCCGAATTTAGTTCATAGTCGATAGTTCATAATTTGTGGAAAAAGAAATTTTTACAAAAAGCCTATGAACCAGGAACTAATAACTACGAACCAATTTGGGCTTGACTTTTTCTCCAGGCTAGACTAAAATTATTACAAAGTTATGCCGAAGTGGTGAAATTGGCAAACACGCACGGTCCAGGGCCGTGTGGGCGAGAGCCCTTGGGGGTTCAAATCCCCCCTTCGGCAAGTAAATTTAAGGAAGCCCTTGATTTTCTTATCTTTTCTTGTAATCCACTAGTTTTGGCCAAACCAACTTTCGGCAATAACAGGCTGTCGTCGACTTGCCCAAAAGCATAAAAGCCCACTATTCCTTCCTCTTTGCCAGGCAGAATCGTTATACCCGTTATGAACTGCCTCACGTAAACTTTCTTCTCCTGTAGAGCGCCTTTCGCTAACACTTCATCGGCATTCCTCAGATACTCCAAAATCCCCAGCATAAGCCATTACCGAAAAATCTTCTACTAAAGTGGCGGAGACAATCTTTATCAGGATAAAAGAAAGAAGTATATATTCCAATAATTTCAGCGGCACTCTTTCCATTCTTTGTTCTATTATAATTCCTCCCAGGAGATAATACTTACTGTACTACTTCCGCTACCAGGCAGGACATACCCGGTTAAGTCAACCCGGCGAGTAACGGTTGCGCTGCCCAGGACAACAACCGTCTGACCAACCACAACCCCGTTTACATCGGGATTGCCCTCGATAGTGGCCGTGCCCTCAGGAGCATATATTACTGTTCCCTGAGTTAAGATCTTGCCCTGAAGGGTGACATTGCCATGAACAGATATAACCAATGGTATTTCGCTGCCGGCATCGCCGGCATCCCCCTGCATTGTGATATCACCCTGGGCAACAAGAGTTTCTGAACCAGTAATTGAATGGGTCTCGGGAGTTTCCTCAAGAGTCACCGAGCCCGTCACAAAAACCGTGCCAGTCAATGTAACTTGACGATTGCCTCGGATAACCAGATTCCCATCAATATATAAAGGACCTAAATCTTCATCACTGGTAACTACATAATCACCGCTATATGTCCCTCCCGCTTGCGCTTCACTTATATAACTAGCCGTGTCAATTTCAGGAAAATCTATTGGGTCAACTCCCTCGTTCTGTTCTCCAGTAATAGTTGAATTCTCTTGGGTTGTAATTGTCCCTGTTGCCGATGCATCGCCATCGATAGTAGCGTTGTCTTCTAACAGAATATTGCCTCCACTATACACATTCCCCTCGCCTTCAGGGTTGTCCGAATTTACAATGGCATTGTCCTGTAGCGTTATATCTCCCTGTGAGGCAATGGCATAACCGAATACCGATGCTATCTGTCGACTGAGGCTTACCACTGACCGTACCACCCGCTTTGCCCGGAAACTGGCAGCATCGGGCACATAGCCTATAGAAGTTATTTCATAATGGTTGGCAGGTTGCCCCTGAGTGGAAACGCTAACATGAAATTCACCGCGGGTGCCGATGAAATCGGCTGTTGGTCCCCGATAGCTTGAGTCTTTCTGCAATTCGCTAATCGCATACTCTACCCCACCATCAGCAATGTACAGTGCTGCATCTGATAGCCTCTCCTTGACTAAAAACTTCGTCTCATATCTACCCAAAGACACCATCGCTACCGCCAGAACAGACAGAACACCCAATAGGGCAACTACCAGAATGAGCGCTACCCCTTTTTCATCTCTTATTGCTAACATTTCTCCCACCTCCTACTATCTTTCCCCGATTAATGAACCAATCTCTACGCTCCTGCTTTCGCCTTCCTCAGTCCAGATGACTTCAATATCCTGGCGGTGAGAATCTTTGATTGCCTTAAAACCAACTGCTAAGAGAAATTAAAATAATACTGTTAGAATAATCATAAAGGGCATCATTCGATTGGTTATTTTCATAAGAATATCCTATTTTTATTTCCAAATTTTCAATAGGAAAATCTCTTAGAATTTCTTTGGAGATCTCCTTCACCCAGCTTGCCGAGATAAAAATCTGTTTGTCTTTACGCTTCTCCTCAGGTGAAAGAAACTCATCATTCTTATCTTTTGCTAATCTTCCTCTGTAATCTTTATTTTGATAATGTCCGCTAATCCCTAAATAAGAATCTCCATCTAAAATTATTCTTATTTTCAAACCAAACCTGTTATTCCGGTAACTATAGTAATTCCTTACTAAACGCTCATCATTAGGAGTTGTATTTTCTTCTTCCCATTGTTTAGGTCCCCAGTCAAAATAATTGCCATTAGAATCCAACTCTCTATATTGATATCCCAGTTCCATTTTAACCCTATCAGTAATATCTTGAGATAATCTTGTCTCAAAAAATACAATTTCATCTTTTCTCATCTCATCAGTTAGTGTCCGTGAGCCTCCGGTAATGGTGTAGTCAACTTTACCATCAATCCCATAAAGACTTCTTTCCGAATAATCTTTTATTTGTGATGAACCGCTGAATTCTAAATATGTATATAGAGAAAGTTCCTGGCCTAACTTTACTAAAAAGCCGCTCTCTTCATAATCTAAATCATAATCGGGATAAGCATTCTTTTCGTAGATGTAACCCGTTGTAAGAGTGGTGTGATCAAAGACATACCATTTAAGGTTTGGCCGTCCAAGAAACATCTGAGAATTATAGGTGCTGGCATTAACTAATTGAGAAAATTTCATTCTACCATTTAAATCTAAGGTAAAAAATTCACCCAGTCTCTGTTTTAAGAGTCCATCGAACTGGTGAGAATTTTGATTCTCTAAATCATATTCGCTGAAGTTTTTTAATCTAAATCTGTATCGGAGTCGGGAAAAAGTATAACGGGAAAATTTTGACCTTAGACCTAAGGCTAAGTTTAGACCATAACCTATATCCATATAGCCAGTGCTATCTTTATAAACATTATCATCATAGACTGCTCCTCCGCTGAGATCAGCCCAAAATTTATGAGTCATTTTAGCCAGAGATAATGATGGCAGACCAAAAATTAAAAGTAACAGCACTACTCCGTACATCTTAATTCGATTCAAATTCTTGGATAAAATGGGCACCTTTCCCTCCTTGACTCATTCAATGATTGTAAAAAAAATGCTCTATCCATCAGAGCATTCATTAAATAAATTTTCCTCTTTCATTAAAATAAAAGAGAATTAATTTCAAAATTTATCCTTTATCTGCCTTTCCCACCAGGCCTTCCAGTGGATCCACCACCAGTTCTTCCCCGTCCCCCTGGCCCAATCTCTATCTCTGGTTTCTGCTTTTTCTCGGGAGGCCTGATTTTACCAGGTATTTCTATCTTCTTAGATGGTGAAGGTTTCTCTATTTCCTTGGGTGTCTTTATGACTGCTGGTTTTCCAGGAATTATGCTGGGTTTACCTGCTGGAACCTCGCCACGTTGAATCTTTTCTAACCTATCTAAAGAAACATTTCTTCCTGTCTTGGAAACCTCAATGGCACGTTGAATGGCTGCCTGGGCTTTTGCGGGGACTTTATTTAACAAATCAGTCAAAACCTCTGTATGTTTCTGTGTAGAGGATTCTACTACTTCTATGGCTCTGGTTACATCTCTACCTCCATCCAATCCCTGTTTGATGTAAAGCTCGGCTTCTGTTCGGTGCTTTTCTATGTCTTTCATCAATTTTTTAATATATTTACTTTTCCCTTTAGTGGCAACAATAACCCCGGCTTCAGCCAACCGCTTATCAGCCATTTCTGTAAGCAGTATCGCCTTCTCCATGGCATCACTAATAGCATCCACTTTCCTAACTTCCATCTTTCTCGCTCGTCTGTAACCACGACTACCCGGTGTAACAGCCGGCTCTGGCAGTTCATACAACTCGGCGAAAGCTGATAAAGTTACAAACAGCCAGACAATTACAATCGTTGAAATTTTGACCATTCTCATCTTCTTCCCTTCTCTTCTCTCTCTTCCCAACCTCTCTCTCTTAATTCTTCACTAATTTCTCTTTTTTCTTCCCTTTTTATTCTCTCCCGTAGTTCTTCGGTAAGAGAAACCTCTTCTATATTTTCTCTTATCCTTCGTGTAGTTAATCCCTGGTTAATCCCTTCAACAATTATCTCTTTAACTTCTTCTGGAGAAACATGCATTATCTTTGCTTCTAAAAATAAATTTGCGGTTTTCTCCATTCTCTTTATATCCATTTTCTTAATCAAGGCTAAAGTGACCACCTCTTTAGCATATTCAACAGGTATTCCTCTTTCTATTAGTTCAACTAAAACCTGGAAAACTTTTGTCAATTCATCTAAATCCATTTTACGCAAGATTGCTAAATTGGACAAATCCTTAAAATCATCTGCAGACAGGCCTCTTTCTAATAATTCTCCAAGAACTTGCCGGGAATAATCTAAATTTCTTACCTTTATCCCTTTATCTAAACAGTCTTTAATCAATCCATCAGCTAATTTCAGTTTTTCTATCTTTTGGTTAATTACTTTAATGATTGCCTGGAAGTTCGCTTTTCGTGCAATTCCTTCTTTTACGCGGTTAACTAAAAACTCTACGGGTAAATCTTTTTTATTAGCATTATCCAGAAGAGAAAACACTGTTTGAATTTGTTCTAAGGAAAAGTTTGAATTTTGCTCAAGCAATTTTTTTATCTCAACCATTCCTTCTTCTTGAGCAAAAGAAATTCCACCCAAAAATAGAAACAAAAATAGACCTGTTAGATGTATCTTTTTAATCCTATTCATTCCCAAGTCACCTTCTCAAGCCAGAACCTTACCTCCTAGGAAGGTAAGGTCTGACCAGCCAAATTAAACTGAGAAATTTACCAGGGTTCACCCGGATGCTCCTTCTCCCATTCCTCCAGGTCTTTTAAGCGGTCTTTCACATCCTCAGGAATCCGCTCCTGCGCACGCTCTCTGGCAATCTCTCTTTCTACTCTACCTCTTTCCACTAAATCTCTCTGGGCTTCATTTCTGATCTCATTGGCCAATTCTTTACCTCTTAAACCATCGCGTAGACCCTCCAGTGCGATTAAGGCAACTGATTTTCTTGACTCCTCAGGAGAATACCCTTCCTCAACTGATTTGCCAACTGCCTCGATTGCCACCTCCAGTCCTTCCACACCAGAGCCTTCATCTAAAAGGTCCTCGGTCATAATCCGCAGTTGTCTTGCCGAAGCATCCTTACCAAGAGCATCTTCTGCTGCTGACATCACCCTGGCAATCTCTCTGGCCCCAAGACCTTTTTCAATACAGGCTTGGGCTATCCTGGCACATTCTTTACCTACACCACTCTCCTCAACGCAGGCGCCAAGAGACCTGGCTATTTCAGCCACCTCTTCTCCATCATAATCCTGGAGAGTGATAGCGATTTCTACCACTTTGAGGGCATGTTTTACCGGGACTCCTTTATCTACCAAATCCCTTAATGCTGTTACAGCATCTTTGGTGTCATCCTCAGACATGCCTTTCCCATCGGCAGCTGCTTCCAGCTTCTCAATAGCCTTCTGCAATTTTTTACCCGATGGTGTAGTTAGATCAATACTTTCGCCTGTCACAACATCAAGCTCTGGGCCAGTTGGTGAAGGAAGGTCAACTTCTAACTTTTCCAACCTTTTTTCTCCTTCTTTGGTAGCCACTCCTTCCTCAGCCAGAAGATTCCCCATGGCAAAGACCAAAAGCCCGCCCATCAGAAGAATCATCAATCTTGTCTTCATCTCTTCTCACCCCCTTCTCTTTACAACCTTGTTGTATCTAATACAGAATTTTTGCTGCCATAGCCATTATCAACATAGTCTTTTGCTTCAGGGTCGGGTAGCCACTGTTCTCCATCAGCAACAAACACATATTGATACCGCCCCGGTGGTAAAGGTAATTTAACCGCCCAGATACCATCTTGACGGATGAGTCTACAGGCATTAACATCCCAACCATTAAAGTCGCCCACCAAAGAGACTGCTTGAGCTTCAGGCATTTCAATTGTAAAAGTAACCATAATTATTGATGGCGATGGCTTTTTTGTTATCAGGATTAAAGAAATAATCAGGAAAATAGTAAGTATTGCCAATGCCGGAACCCATTTCCATTGGGGGGGGAAGATAAAAGGTTTTCTAATTGGTTTGAAAACAGGTTCCTCACCGGGTAATCTATTCAATACTTTTTCAGTAAAATCAGATGGGGGTTTTACTCTTTCTCTTTTCAAAAGAATTCCTATCTTTTCTAAAGAATTCAATCTTTGTTGACAAAGAGAGCATTCACTTAGATGGTCTTTTAATATTTTCTCTTCATCTATCGTGAGTTTGCCATCAAGTTGTTTATGAATCAATTCAATCATTGTTTCACATTCCATTTTGTTCATCTACTTTCTCCCTTCACTTAATATACAATCGAGCAGTGCAAAATATTTCATTTTTTCCCTAACTTTTTCCAAAGGCTCAAACTTTTTATTAATATCTTGCGCGCACGAAAGAGTCTCACTTCTACGGTTCCCAAAGGTAAACCTGTTACCTGAGAAATTTCTTCATAAGACAGATTCTCCGTATATCTTAAAAGGAACACACTGCGATATTTTAACGGTAGGGCATGAACCATCTCACCCATTCTTTTCCTTTCTTCTTTCTGAACTAATATTTCTTCCGGAGAAGCACTTTTATCGGGAATCTCCCAGATAACTTCACCATCCTCTGTTGCAATCGGTTTATCAAGAGAAACGACCTTGATAATACTTTTTCTTTTTAATTTGTTCCTACAGATATTCAACGCAATCGTATATAGCCAGGTATGGAATTTTAATCCTACTTTAAACTCCTTCAATTTCTTATACGCCTGTAAAAACGTCTCCTGGGATACATCTTCAGCGTCATGATAACTCCCACTCAGGCGATAGGCAAGATTAAAGATAGAATTTTTATATTTATTCACAAGATGACCAAATGCTTCTTTTTTCCCCGCAAGGGTCTCTTTAATTAACACTATATCTTCAGTAATATTTTGGTTGTTCATATTTTCTATCTTTCTACACGATTAATACAAAAATAATATGCCTTTACCATAGATCACACCTTTAATGTAATCCAGGGCTTGGTTTTTTGCCAGGATTGCTCTCTATTTAATATACAGATAATTGTATCAAAATATTCCACTATTTTCTTGAATTGTATCAAATTTTCCAGTTCCAATCAACTATTCTCATCAACGTAAATAGTCCAGAGATTTAGGGACCGAGATTTTATCCTTTTGTCTGACTTAAATAGCAGAAAAGTCAATAAAAAAACTGCCTCGCTTGGTAAGGCAGTCTTAAAAGCCTTATTATTGCCCTTAACTTAATGCCCGGTCATCCTACTTGGTTCACCCTAATCGTTTCCAATGTTATGCCGGTTTGGCAGCTGAATCTTTTCAGTATCTTTGCTCCGCGAAAAATTTCCGCAAAGGTGCAATCCGTTCCTTCGGCACTAACAAAATCGGGCATTGCGGAAAACCTTGATTCCTTTAGTTTCTCCTGCTAATAAGTATATTTACTGTGCGATTTTTAGCTTTGTTCCCACCCCGTCAGTTGAGGAAACGAGAAACGGTTTTTTATATCTTGCCAGCTCAATTGGAAATA
>JBHIBS010000009.1:0-53798 GCA_046759165.1 bacterium
TGGGCCTGGCAGTAGTGAAGCGGGTTGTGGAAGCCGTGGAGTCAAGGTGGGAGTGGAGAGCAGACTGGGGAGGGAAGTAAGTTCTTCTTTACTCTGCTGAAGGTATTCGATAAAAGTTGAAAGATGGATAAAGAAAAGTTAACGGAAATTCTAAGGATTGCTTTAAGTGGAGGTGGAGATTTTGCCGACATATATATAGAGAATAGGTTTACTAACGAAGTCACCTGTGAAGATAATAGAATTGAGAAGATCGTCTCAGGACAGGATATGGGAGCGGGAATAAGGCTAATCTCAGGAGAAAGTAGTATATACGCTTCGACAAATAGGGTAACGGAGGCTGGACTAAAAGAATTAGCAAAAGAGATAGGAAACAATCTTCCAGAATCCGAAAAGACCAGAAAAGGGAGCCTCTCTTTTTCTTCTAATAGCGACCTTAAGTCATCAAGTGAAAGTCGAGCCAACATAATCCACAGAATTGAAAAGCCACCTGGTAAAGTGCCCATTGAAGAAAAAATTGGACTTGTTTTGCTGGGTAATCGAATTGCCAGAGAAGTTGACACAGATAGAATAAAGCAGGTGAGTATAAACTATTCTGATAATATTATAGATATAACTATTGCTAATTTGGCTCTTTCCTCGAAATATGGTATGGTTAATGGGAACTGCATTGAAGAGAAGAGAACTTATACTACGTATCTGGTGAGCGTTGTAGCTCAAGAGGGAGAAATAATCCAGACAGGTTATGAGCCTCTGGGAGGTTTGGTGGGATTTGAGTTATTTGATAGATATGATATTAAGAAAATAGCCAGAGAGGCAGCAGAGAGAGCAGTCAAGATGCTGTTTGCCAAGAGAGCTCCCACTGGAGAAATGGCGGTCGTTTTGACATCTGCTGCAGGAGGAACTATGATTCATGAGGCGATCGGGCATTCCCTGGAAGCAGATTCGGTACAGAAGAAAGTATCTCCAGCCTATGCGGGGATGCTGGGCAAAAGGGTTACTTCTGAACTTGTCAATGTAGTCGACGATCCGACTATTCTCAACTACAGGGGTTCTTTCCATTTTGACGATGAAGGCACCCCTGCTCAGAAGACAATGTTGGTGGAAAGGGGAATTCTAAGAAACTATCTATACGATCGGTTCACAGCCCAAAAGGATGGAACTAAATCTACTGGAAACGGACGAAGAGAATCATACCATCACCAGCCTATTCCCAGGATGAGTAATACCTATATTCTACCGGGCGACCACAAGCCAGAGGAAATCATTCGGTCCGTAAACAAAGGGCTTCTGGTGAAGAAGATGGGTGGAGGTCAGGTGAATACAGCCAACGGCGATTTCGTCTTTGAAGTAGAAGAAGGTTACGAGATAATTAATGGTAAGGTAGGAGAAGTATTAAGAGGGGCAACTCTAATTGGGAATGGTCCTGAGGTCTTAAATTCGATTGTAATGGTCGGCAGTGACTTGGGCTTTAATATTGGCACTTGTGGCAAGGATGGGCAATTGGTTCCGGTTACTGATGGTCAACCCACTATTCGCATAAAGAAGCTCACCATCGGTGGTACCCGCGTGAAAAGCACTCTCCGTTAAAGTCAAACCCAATTCGATTACTGATAGCCTTTGAAGGTCCTATTTAATTATATCAATGACATTTCGTGGGACCTCTAATTTCGGCTTTTTGCTTGACTTATAGGCGAAAATTGTGTATAGTTTTAAAGTGAGTTTGAGAAGTTCGAGAGTTAAAAAGTGGAAAAGTAAGGGAAGTAACTGATCTATAAATGTATGTTTGGGTAAGTAGATTTCTATCAAGGATGGGTAGGTTAACGGAACACTTACCCCATTTAGTTATGAAGGAGGCAAAGGGAAAAAACGGGTATCCCTGTTGTGTGTACTGAAGTGGCTATAGAGCCGGGAAGAAAGGGAAGGCAGGCCGTTTCTTTAGACTTATTGATGTATGGTGATCCCATATATTGACGGGATGTTCGCTGTCCATTTAGCAGTTAGCAGAAACATAAAGTTGAAACGTATAAAATAGGAGATGAAGTGTCCGAGAGGAGTATGGTGATGGTGGCTCTGGTCGGTCGAGGCTTAGAGTCACTATGCCAGTTGCTGAAGATTCGACAGATTTTTTACCGGGCTATAGAGTGTGCTCCCACAGGCAACATAGGAATGCCCTAGAGACCAGACTGTAGTTTTAATTTGGAAAAGTATAAAGCAACTTTTACCTAAGTTTAGAAAGAACATTTGAGTTCTGGAGAGTATTTATTGGATGGAAAT
Source organism: bacterium (assembly GCA_046759165.1). GTDB lineage: Bacteria > UBA6262 > WVXT01 > WVXT01 > WVXT01 > JBHIBS01. The sequence goes on from JBHIBS010000009.1 coordinate 2,275, forward strand.
TGGGATTTCGACTGGAATTCTATATAAGAATGATTTGATAGAGTCCTTACGGTTAATAAAAGAAGCAGGGTTTGACAATATCGAAGTTTGGGCTGGGATTGGAGGGGAAGGGAAGCGCGTTCACTACGACTACCATGATTGGGATTATACAAGGAGATTGAAAGAGAAGCTTAAGGAGCTCACCTTACGAGTGGTTTCCTTACATGCTCCTTTCTCTGAAGAACTGGATATTTCCCGGCTGGAGGAAGAGAGAAGAGATTTCGCTGTTTCTGAAATCGAAAAAGCAATAGATGTTCTAGGATTTCTTGGGGGAAACATATTAGTATTCCATCCGAGTACCGCTCCCTCACATTTTGAGAATTTAATTCAAAAGATGTATCGCCTGTCTCAGGCGAAAAAAAGCATAAGTGAGATTCTGAAATATTGCCAGGATAATCCCATAAAATTGGCCTTAGAGAATCAACTTCCCGATATTTTATGCGGGTATTCGGTCGATCTTTTGAGGTTAATTTGGGAAATAAATTCTCGAAAAGTAGGAATCTGTCTTGACACATCCCACGCAAATTTGTCCGAAAACGTTAGCGATGTAGTTAAAAAGTTTAAGGATTGGATTATAAGCCTTCACATTTCTGATAATTTTGGAACTTCTGACGATCACAATATTCCTGGTAAAGGAAATATAAACTGGCAAATCTTTGTCCAGACATTGAAATTGGTTGAGTATAAAGGAGTATTTATGCTTGAGCTTCTGGAACAGGGTAAGGGATGGGATTCTCAGAAAGTGCTGAGGGAAGCTCTTGGAAGTGTTAAGCAAATACCAGGTGTTAAAGTTTAGGAGTCTGAATTGAAGTATGAATCTATTCGCGGCACGCGGGATATCTTACCGCAAGAAGCCAAGAAGTGGCAATATCTGGAAAAAGTTGCTCGAGAAATATTTCAAAAGTATGGGTATGAAGAGGTCAGGACGCCCATTTTTGAAGTAACAGAGCTATTCCAGAGAAGTATTGGAGAAGATACAGATATTGTAACTAAAGAGATGTACACATTTTTGGATAAGAAGGGACGCAGCCTCACCTTAAGGCCAGAAGGGACTGCCGGAATAATCCGGGCAGTTATTGAAAATAATCTCTACCGACAAAAAAGGATCACGAGGTTATACTACCTTGGTCCAATGTATCGCTATGAGAGACCACAAAAAGGAAGGCAACGTGAATTCTATCAGATTGGAGCTGAACTTATCGGTCCAGATAACCCCGCCAGCGATATAGAAATTGTTGCTCTGGTTTTGGAGTTTTTCGACGGTCTTGGGTTAAAAAATTTGGTCCTTTACCTGAATAGCGTTGGCTGTCCACGTTGCCGAGTTGGGTATCGGAAAAGCCTTAAGGAATATTTTAAGGATAAAATTAAAATGATGTGCATCGATTGTCAACGCAGGTATTCGCTCAATCCTATGAGGATTTTAGATTGTAAGGAAGAAGAAGACCGGATATATATAAAGAAATCTCCCAAAATCTCTGATTACCTTTGCAAAGACTGTCAGGAACAATTTGAAAAAGTAAAAGAATATTTAAACTTCGTGAAAATAGACTATTCCCTCGACCCGTATATGGTTAGAGGACTGGACTATTACACAAAGGCTGCGTTCGAGATAAAATATGAGGGACTGGGCGGTCAAGACACTCTTGCTGCCGGAGGAAGGTACGACCGATTAGTTCGTGATTTAGGCGGGCCCGATTTGCCTGCCCTGGGTTTCGCTCTGGGTGTGGAAAGAGTCTTGGAGGCTATAGGGAGAGAAAAAATTGCACTCTCTTCTGGTGCCCAAACAGATGTGTATGTGGCTACCTTAGGAGAGGAGGCGTTAAAAGAATCTATTAAGTTAATTCGTGAATTGCGCCATGAGAATTTGAAAGTCTTGAATGATTTTGATCCGAGTAGCCTCAAGGCGCAGTTACGACAAGCAGATAAATGGAAGGTGAGATTTGCACTGATTATCGGTCAAGAAGAACTTTCTGGTAAAAGAGCCATAGTGAGAAATATGAAAACCGGTGGACAGGAAATTGTCGCATTTTCTGAGTTGAAGGGATACCTATTGCGAAACTGTTCCTGGAGCTCAGGTCGTTAGACCTGCCATTAGAAAGGATTGAGGGTTCATTAGCCGCTGCGTTCGCAAGAATTAAAAGGTAGTCTTTTCATCAGCAGCGAATTTCTTGACCCCAGAAAACTTTGGACTCTCGACGGCGAAAATCAAAGTTCTTCTCGCGCTCTCGCGGGTTCATCGACTAGTGATTTGCTTGTAAGAAGAGAAGGCATCCTTTTTTGGCTAAAATTCCAAAAGCCCTTCACAGACTATCTTTTGATGTTAGTAGTGGCAGAGCGAAATTCTGCGTTAACGTTACAGAAAATCCCTCGGAACGGCAGTTTTGAGATCAAAATTTGGGGTTGAACATGCCTAAGTTGAAAAGAACCCACACATGTGGGGAATTAAGAAAGGAGAATATTGGACAGAAAATAGTCCTCTCAGGATGGGTGCACAGGTGGCGAGATCATGGGGGGATTATATTTATTGACCTAAGAGATAGAGAAGGAATTACTCAAATTGTCTTTGGTCGCCAGGAAAGGGCCGGTTCCCCGGCTAGAGAATTGGAGGCTCTGGCTCGGAAGCTTAGGGCTGAGTACGTGATCAGCGTAGGGGGACAAGTTGCTCCCAGGCCGGAAGGGACAGCCAATCCTCAATTGTCCACAGGAGAAATTGAGGTATTAGCAGAAGAAGTAGAAGTTTTAAATAAGGCGAAAACGCCTCCCTTTGAAGTTAGTGACCAGGTCGATGTGGCCGAAGAAGTGAGATTGAAGTATAGGTACATCGATTTGAGACGGCGGAAAATGCAGAGAAACCTGTTCCTAAGAAATAGAGTCTATAAAGCTACTAGGAACTTCTTCGATGAGCGTGGCTTTATAGAGGTGGAGACGCCATTTTTAACCAAATCTACCCCGGAAGGAGCGCGAGATTATCTGGTTCCTAGCCGAATTAATCCCGGAAGCTTCTTTGCTCTGCCACAATCGCCACAGCTATTTAAGCAATTATTAATGGTTAGCGGGATAGAGAAATATTTTCAGATTGTAAAATGTTTTCGTGATGAGGACTTGCGAAAAGACCGTCAACCTGAGTTCACACAGATAGATTACGAGATGTCTTTTGCTGATGAAGAGGACATTCTTTCCATAACCGAGGAACTAATGGCCCGAGTGTTTAAGGAAATATTGAAGGTGAATATTTTCCTTCCCTTTCCACGACTCACTTATGAGGAATCATTCCGTAAATATGGGACGGATAAGCCAGACGTCAGGTTTGCTATGGAATTGAAGGAGATTTCAGATATTGCTGAAAAGAGTGAATTCAAAATTTTTAAGGAAGCCCTGAAAAGAAAGGGTATTGTTTGTGCTTTGAATGCTAAGGGTCATGCTGAAGCTAGCCGAAAGGAACTCGATGAGTTAAAGGAAGTGGCTGGTGATTATGGAGCAAAAGGTTTGGCTTGGATGAAAATAATTGATAAAGTTCCCCAGTCACCTATAACTAAATTCTTTGAAGAAGAAGAACTAGATGCAATTGCTGAAAGGACCGAGGCGGAAGAAGGAGATTTGCTGCTGTTTGTTGCCGATAAAGCAGAAATTGTCTATGATGCTCTAAGTAAGCTGCGGAACTTTCTCGGCGAACGCTTAAATCTAATTCCACAGATGTCCTTTAATTCAGATTATTTCTTTTCTGACCGGTTCAAGATTGCTGTGGAAGCGAATTTCTTCTCCTTCGTCTGGATTGTGAACCCACCCCTTTTCGAATATAATGAAGAGGAGAAAAGGTGGGAATCTATGCACCACCCATTTACTGCACCCAGGGAAGGAGCTCTTCCTTTCTTGGAAAAGTTAACAGAGCTACCGAAGGACATGGAAGAAATTCACAAAATTCCTTCCCGGGCATATGACCTGATCCTGAACGGTCACGAGATAGGGGGCGGATCGATCAGAATTCATCAGAGAGATTTACAGGAAAAGATATTCAGATTATTGAAAATTCCCCGTCAGGAATTTGAGGAGAAATTTGGATTTTTGCTCGAATCTTTGGGATATGGAGCTCCTCCTCACGGGGGATTTGCTTTTGGACTAGATAGATTGGTTATGATTTTAACTGGGAGCGATTCCATCAGGGATGTGATTGCTTTTCCCATGACCCAGAAAGTTTTCTCTCCTTTGACTAACGCTCCTTCTACAGTCTCAGAGAGGCAGCTAAAGGAACTGCACTTAAAATTAGAAGAATAGATCTAATTATGAATTATGAGTTATGAATTATAGAATGAATAGGAGGTTCTTGTAGGGGAGGCACTCCGTGGCGTCCTGTTTTTGACATATCAAACTTTGGCTTGACACTCCAGCAGGAGAGGTTAGCATCCTCATGCCATGAGCATGGCGAAGTCTAAGTTTTGATTCTTAATTTATCATTTATGAATCATAATTAAGGAAGGAGGTGAGGAAATGAAGAGATTTTTGGGACTGTTTCTGCTGAGCCTTCTCTTGGTAGGGGTGACCGGATGCCCAAAAAGGCCTTTGGTTCCACCGGTTAATCAGGCCAGGCTGGATGCACAGCAGGCCATTGCTTCTGTCAGTGAAGCAATAAATGCTGCCTGGGAGGCCGGCGCTGATACTACAGAAGCAGAGGCTTTACTTGAGGAGGCAGAAAGAGCCTTTGATGATGGTGACTATGTAACTGCTATTTCCAAAGCCCGGGAGGCACAGTTATCTGCAAATCAAGCAAGAGAGGAGGCTTTAGCAAAGGCAAGAGAAGAAGCGGAATGGGAAGTTGTGGAAGAAGAAATCGTACCGGAAGAGGAAGTCGAAGAAGGAGTGGAAGAGGTAGTAGAAGTACCAAAGGTCTATGTGGTGGGAACCTGGGAGAGGGACCGAGATTGTCTCTGGAACATCGCTAAGAAGGAGAGGTTTTACGGAGACCCTTGGAAGTGGAAGAGGATTTACAAAGCAAACCGGGACAAAATTGTGGATCCTGATCTAATTTACCCTGGGCAAAGGCTAACTATTCCTTAACTGAAATTCAGACCATGAGATTCAGCGTATGAACAAATTTTGGTGGGAAATGCGGAGGCGAGGTATCTTGCCGTCTGGCAAGGTACCGATCCTCTGCGGCGTGGATAGAGGTGCTTGACCCGAGTTTTTTCGATGCCATATTATTGTTCTAAGAGGAGCTAAATTTGGTCAGTAAAAAGATTACTTTGAAAAGTAATAGAGAAGCCATTCTTATTTTTGGGCAATATGACAGCAATCTTCGGCTTATCGAAGCGTCTTTTCCAGTAGAGCTTTTCGCCCGAGGAAATACGTTGACAGTAAAAGGGAACTTAAAAAATATTAGAGATGTAGAGAAGTTAATTAATCAGTTATTGAAAATTGTCCGCAAGGATGAGATTCTAAGGACTCAACAGGTTGAATCTGCTATAGATATAATCCGTTCAACCCAGAGAAAAGAGCAGGAAAAGATTTTCTCGGATGTGGTTTATCTCACGGAGAAAGGTAAGGAGATTAAGCCCAAAACACTCCAGCAGAAGGTTTATGTTGATGCTATCAGGAATTACGATATAGTATTCAGTATCGGTCCTGCCGGAACTGGGAAGACCTATTTAGCTTGTGCCTGTGCTCTCCAAGCATTAAAAGAGGAGAGAGTTGAGCGAATAATGTTGACTCGTCCAGTTGTCGAAGCGGGAGAGAAACTTGGCTTTTTACCCGGTGATCTATATGAAAAGATAAATCCTTACTTGCATCCGCTCTACGATGCTTTCTATTCCATGATTGGTCCAGAGAAGTTCCAGAGATATAGAAAGGAAGAGATTATTGAAATTATTCCTCTGGCTTATATGAGAGGTCGAACACTGGATGATGCTTTCATTATCTTAGATGAGGCTCAAAACACTACTCCTGACCAGATGAAGATGCTTCTAACTCGTCTGGGATTTGATGCACAGGGTGTAGTTACAGGCGATATTACTCAAGTGGATCTTGAGGATAAAAGGTCATCTGGCCTCATTCAGGTGCAGGGAATTTTGAAGAAAATCAAGGGAATAAAATTTATATATTTTTCTGAAGCGGACGTCATTCGGCATCAGTTGGTTAAGAAAATCATTACCGCTTATGAGGAGTATGAAAGGAAAAACAAACCATAAAATGCAATAAAAGGTAGGTAGTTTATTGTGGTTAGGTGGAGACACTTTTTACGGCGATTCTTGATTGGACTTTTGAAGTTAATTGACCAGAGAGCCCGTGAGAGAAAGAAAAGAAAAAGAATCTCTCTTCGCGAAGCCCGTGTTTCGCCTCGGCTTGTAGGAGTGGCTATATTTTTGATTCTTTTCTGGATTCTTCTGGGAGAGTTTGGGTTTTCTTGGGAAAATGTCTTGGGACTCCTCTTATTTATTGGAATTATCCTAGTCTTGCTTTCTGTCTATATGAAAAGGTATATTCCAGATACAGGTGACCATACTTCTTTGGCAATTATCGGGTTAATAACAATTATTATGGTTTTACTTATTGAAGTAATTCATGTGACGCCCGAATTATCAAGCTATTTAGTTCCTGTAGCTTCGGCGGGAATGTTAATTACAATTCTGATTAACTCGCATCTAGCAATGGTCGTAGTGCTACTGTTAAGTATTATTACGGCGCTCATTAATAGATTCAATTTCGACCTGTTCTTTTTCGCCCTGGTGGGAGGAGTGGCCGGAATCTGCAGTAGCCTCGATGTGAGGCACCGTAGAGACCTCGTTCGGGCAGGTCTGTACATAAGTGGCGCCAATATGGTGATTATCTTGATGATTGGCTTAATGAAGCAAAAGTCATTTAGTCAATTGGGTGAGAATTTTCTTTGGGGGATTGGCAATGGATTCCTGTGTGTTATCCTGACTATGGGAATATTGCCCTATTTAGAGGAACTTTTCTCTATTACTACCAATATTAAGTTGTTAGAATTGTCCGATTTCAATCAGCCCCTATTGAAGAGACTTATGGTGGAGGCACCTGGAACCTATCACCATAGTATAATTGTAGGCAATCTAGTGGAAAATGCCTCAGAATTAATTGGTGCCAATTCGCTTTTGGCGCGAGTGGGTGCATATTATCATGATATTGGAAAACTGAAAAACGCAGAATATTTTAGTGAAAACCAGGAAGGATTATTGAGCAAACATGATGATTTGACTTCCAGCATGAGTAGCCTGATTCTGATTTCCCATGTAAAAGAGGGGGTAGACATAGCAAGGGAATACAAATTGCACAGGCCCATTATTAATATTATTGAACAACACCATGGCACAAGTCTTATCTACTATTTTTACCATAGAGCCCTCGAAGAAAACAAGGTCTCTAAAGTGGGGGAGGAAAAATACCGTTATCCGGGTCCGAAGCCGAGGACCAAAGAAGTAGCCATTGTGATGTTGGCAGATGCTGTAGAAGCAACTTCTCGGACTTTGGAACAGCCTTCTTATGAACGATTGAAAAATATGGTAGATAAAGTGATTAATGATAAATTTATTGACGGGCAATTGAACGATTGTAATATAACTTTGGTAAACCTGCATCGAATAGCCGAAAGTTTCGCTCACACTCTGACCGGGATTTATCATACCCGTGTGGAGTATCCCAAAAAGGAGTGAGAGGAGGATGAAGGGATAGTTTTCGGAGTCGCTCGGTTAGAACCTCGCTCTAAATCCGCCGGCGCTGGAGCGAAACCTGGCGGATTTGAAGCTCCTGTAACTATCCCTTCATCCTTAGTGTTAAGAGGTGGGATAGTTTTCGGAGTCGCTCGGTTAGAACCTCGCTCTAAATCCGCCGGCGCTGGAGCGAAACCTGGCGGATTTGAAGCTCCTGTAACTATCCCTTCATCCTTAGTGTTAAAAGGTGGGATAGTTTAGTGATAAAGTTAACAGGGAGAGAAAAAGAGGAACGAGGGAAAGGTCTTTTGGTCAGTGTGGCTAATTTGCAAAACAAAGTCAGGATTGATAAAAAGTATGTACACAGGGTAGCAGAAGAAGCACTCAGGTTGGGAAGTAGAAATAGACCGAAATTGTGGCAGGGGAAATGGGAGGCGGGAATAATCTTCGCTAATAATAGTTATATTAAGAGATTAAACAGAAGGTATAGGAAGGTTAACCGAACAAGCGATGTGATTGCTTTCTCAATGAAGGAACATAGAGGGTTTGCCCCATCTACACCTTTCTCTTCTTGCATTCTGGGTGATGTCTTTATTTCTGCAGAAAGGGCAAAGGTTCAGGCAAGAAATTTCAGGCATAGTATAAAGAAAGAAATCGCGATTTTGACTATCCATGGCATATTGCACCTTCTAAGCTATGACCACCAGAGGGGGAAAGATGGTCTGGCAATGAGAAAGAAAGAGGAAGAGATATTAACTAAATTAGGGATTTCAGAAAATGAAAAGGGCAAAAAACAATAGTTTATTTGCAAGCTTCAATAGAGCACTAAAGGGAATTTTTTACGTTTTTAAGACACAGAGGAATATACGCATTCATTTCATTATAGCGTTCGTCGTCCTGGCCGTAAGTCTATTCTTAAATTTAGATAAAAAGGAAATGATAATTCTTTCCTTCACTATTGTTCTGGTACTAATCACTGAAATGTTCAATACTGCAGTGGAACTAGCAGTTAATCTAATTACAGATAAATTTCATCCTTTGGCAAGGACAATTAAAGATATTGCTGCGGGAGCTGTCTTATTCGCTTCTGTAAATGCTATTTTGGTTGGTTATTTAATCTTCTTCAGAAAAAAATACCTGGGTTACCAGTTCACTTCTTCAGTTTTTGTTAAGATTCAAAATTCTCCGGAATACATTACGGCTGTTTGTCTGGCGGTGATTCTCCTTTTGGTATTTGGTGGTAAAGCCTACTCCAAGCAAGAGGTTCCTTTGATGGGAGGGATGCCGAGTGGACATACCGCTTTTGCCTTCGCCCTCTCAACAGCGTGTGCGTTTATTTCTAAGAGTATCATCCTAGGTATTCTGACATTAATTCTGGCGGTTATGGTTGGAGAAAGCAGAGTAAGATCTGGAATTCACACGAAATGGGAAGTGTTTATGGGTGGTTTAATCGGGGTAATAGCTACCATATTAATCTTTCAAATATTCGGCTAAGGCAGGTGGACTCTAATTTTTCTATTGCCGTTAGTTTTAGTTATTTTGCTCATTTCATCAAGTTTCTTTTCGGCAACTGAGACGGCTCTTATTTCCTTAGGAAAGTTGAAAACGAAAGAGATAATCGAGGAGAAAAGGTTTTACATTCTCCAAAATTGGCTTGATAATCCAGCTGAGTCGATCAGCGGAATTCTGGTTGGCAATAATATTGTCAATATTCTTTTCAGTGTTCTATTTACTTATTGGGCATTGAAGTCTGTTATCTTTTCTCGTCTGGCTCGGGGTTTAGCGGAGATTATTATTCTGGTAGTGGTTGTCCTCTTGATTCTCTTTTTTGGTGAAATTATACCAAAGACTTTTGCTCATACTTTTCCTGAGAGAATTGTTCTTTTGACATATCGTCCGTTCTTCTTCGTTTTTCGCCTCATTTCACCACTGGTGAAATTTTTTGTAGGGGTAGCAGGGATATTCGTGGGTAAGAAATTGTTTTCCAAGGCAACAAAGGTTACAAGACAGGAATTGGAAGGGTTAATGGCGCAGGGGAGAGAAGAAGGAGTAATTGAGAGAAAAGCTGAAGAGATGATTAAGAAGGTTTTAAGTTTCGATCAGATTCCAGTTAGAAATGTGATGACGGGGAGGGCAAATATTGATTTGGTTGATATAAATCATCCCAAGGAGAAATTTGTTGATCTGGTTGTAGAGACGGGTCGGTCCCGTATACCTGTCTATAGCGCTAGCGAGGATAATATTGTAGGAATGGTTTATACGAGGGATCTTATAAGCGCCTGGCAATCAAAGAATCAATTGGAAATAAAAGACATTTTACGACCTGCATATTATGTCCCACCCGGAAAAAAGTGTAACGAGCTTTTCCAGGAATTTAGAGAAAAGAGAATTCATGCTGCTCTAATTAAGGAAAAAGGAAAAATCGTTGGGTTGGTAACTATGGAAGATTTGATAGAAGAGATTCTCGGCGAAATCGTTGACGAATTTGATTTAATAAGAACTTAGTGCAGGTTCCTCACCTGCCCAATAAGGGGTAGATTTACATAGATGACTTTGATTCCTATAAAAGTTTTTGGTTTTCTTATCTCCTTTTTTTTGATGATATTTCTTGCTGGAAGCGAAACTGCTCTCACTGGTCTGCGTCGGATAAGAATCAAAAGACTTGTAGCTGAAGGGGTTAGAGGGGCACGAGGACTCTCTCTTTGGCTACAAGACCCTAATAAGCTCTTAACCACAATTCTAATCGGCAATGCGGCAGCGGTTATCTTTGCCTCTGTGTTGGCAACATCTATGGCTTTAGACTTCTCTTTTTCGTATGGTTGGAGTGAAAAACTAGCTGTAGGCTGTTCCACCGCGATTGTTACCGTCTTGATTCTCGCTTTTGGGGAAGTCATGCCCAAGACCTATGCGAGAGAAAATGCTGAGAAAATTTCGCTCATTTGCATTGAGCCACTGAGAAGGATTTTGAAGTTATTCAGTCCTCTAATCCAGGTGATAGTTGTCCCTGCCAATTTTCTCATTCAGGTATTTGGTGGGAGGATTTTGAAAACTATTCCTCTGTTTACTGCGCGAGAAATTGGGACGTTAATTGAAGTTGGGGCGAGGGAGGGGGCTCTGGATGAAGAGGAAAAGAAGATGATTCAAAGTAGCCTTGAATTCGGAGAGACTATCGTGCGCGAGGTTATGGTTCCTCGCATCGATATGCAGTGTGTCGATATAAATGATAAACGAGAAGAAATATTTAACAGGATAATTAAGATGCCATATTCGCGTGTTCCCGTTTACAACGGAAATCTTGACAGTATTATTGGAATTATCTACACTAAGGAACTATTGACCGCGTGGCGGAATAGAGAATTGATCATTATGGAAGACCTTATCCGCCAGGCTTATTTTGTGCCCGAAACGAAGAAGATTAGTGAGTTATTGGAGGAGTTTCGAAAGGGAAGAATGCATCTGGCTATAGTTGTCGATGAGTACGGAGTTACCGCAGGATTGGTAACCATAGAGGATTTAATTGAAGAAATCACCGGAGAGATTATGGATGAATACGATGTTGAAGAAGAGACAATTGTGAAATTCTCGGACGGAGAAGCTGTTGTTTATGCCAAAGAGGATCTGGATAAGATCAATGAGGAGCTATGTTTAGAATTGCCAGCTGAAGAGTTCGATTCACTTGGTGGATTGGTTATTGATTTGTTTGGAAGAGTGCCCCGGGCGGGAGAGGAGGTAAATTTTAGTAATTTGAAGTTTGTGGTACAGGAAGCCGACAGAAGAAAAGTAATTAAGTTGAAGATTATAAAAAAATAAAGGAAAAAATTATGGAAAAGAAAATGAAAGGATTTGCGCTATTCTTGCCAGAAATAAGTGAATTATTGAGAGAGAAGAATTATGGCGAGTTAAAAAAATTGTTAAAGGAAGTTCCTCCTGTTGACCTTGCCGAAGGATGGAGCCAACTTTCTCCGCCGGATAGAAATATTATTTTTCATGTGTTAGATAGAAAACGGGCTATTGAGGTTTTTGAAGATTTAAGTTTTGGAGAACAAAAAGCATTAATTAGTAGTTTAGAATCCCGAGAGTTAAGTGAAGTTTTAGATGAGATGTCCGCTGATGAGAGGGCTGACCTGTTCGAGGAGTTGCCGGAAAAGATGGTAAAGAAACTTTTTAGCCTGATGAGAAAAGAGGAGGTTGAAGATGTAAAAGACCTCCTTTTCTATAAGGAGGATACTGCCGGTGGTTTGATGACTACTGAGTTTGTGGAATTAAGAAAGGATATGACTGCCCGCCAGGCCCTCCTGAAAATACAGGAATCTTTTCGTAAATACCATGGAGAGACAATTCAGAATGTTTACATAACCAATGCCGAACATCGTCTGATTGGAGGGCTTTCTTTACAAACTCTTATCGCTTCTCCCCCAGATATATTGCTAAGAGATATTATGTCTCCTGTGCAGATGATAAAGATTAATGTGAACATGGACCAAGAAGACGTTGCCAAAGTTTTCAGCAAGTATGACCTTTTGTCAGCGCCAGTGGTTGACGACCAGAATAGGTTGTTGGGTATAATCACTATTGATGATATTGTGGACGTAATTCAAAAGGAAGCAACAGAAGATATTTACGGAATGGGAAAGATAAGTGGAGTGGAAAGGGTAGCGGAAATTAATTATGGAGAGGCCTCTTCTTTTACTTTGGTAAAGAATAGAGTTGTTTGGTTATTCGTTCTATTATTGATTGGGACCTTCGTCTCCGGCAGGTTACTCAAGGGATATGCTGGGGTACTCCAGTCAGTAATTGCTTTGGCTATTTTTATTCCCATGATGATGGACTCCGGGGGTAATGCTGGTGCTCAGTCGCTGACTATGGTGGTGCGTGGACTGGCTACTGGAGAAGTTACACTTGACCAAGTGGGGAGAATTATTCGCAAAGAAATTTTCGCCGGCCTTATGAGTGGAATACTAATGGGGATTATTGCTATGCTCGGTGTTTTCGTTTTACAGGGCTTTAATCTAAGGCTCGCATTTGCTGTTGGCTTTTCTCTGGCCATGGTGGTGACAGTAGCTACAGTTACTGGCGCCTTCTTGCCGCTCCTATTTAAACGGCTTGGTTTCGACCCGGCAGTGGCAGCTAGTCCTTTTATCACTACGGCGGTTGATGCTACCTGCTTAATCATATATTTTGAAGTCGCCAAGCGACTAATCTTCTAACATCCTCAATAGATAAGAAACCTTTGTGGAAGGGGCGCCGGTCGCGACGAATAAGGAGCGACGACCGAACGAAGTGAGGGAAAGGCGCGGGCGCGAGACGGTGAGCACCCCGGAGAAACGAAGCACAGGCTGATTCACATAAGGAGGAATTTTTGTCCTTATATAACAAAACTGAAGCAATTGTTTTGGGCCAGCATGATTTTGGTGAAGCTGATAAGATCGTTACTCTTTATACCAAAGAATTCGGCAAACTAAAAGCGGTGGCCAAAGGAGTTCGCAGAATAAAAAGTAAATTTGGCTCTTCAATGGAGCTGTTCTCATACAACCATCTAATGTTGTATATGCAAAGAAAAAGAGATGTATATATTGTTGCTGGCTCAAAAATAATCCGCACACATAAAGAATTGAGGGAGAATTTCGACTCGTTTATCACCGGAAGTTACGTTGCCGAATTAGTGAATAAATTAACAGAACCTGAGGAACCAAATCGCCATCTATTCTCATTAATTTTGGAGACTTTCTACCAGATACCAAAACAGGATAGAGATATTATAATAGTAATTTTCGCCGTAAAATTTCTGGCAAATGCGGGTTATAAGCTCAATCTGGAAAAGTGCGTCGTTTGTGAAAAACCTATCTCCCTCACTCAGCAAAAAAAATTGAGCGTTCAGCAGGGTGGAGTTCTCTGTTCAAAATGCCAACCTCGAGATGTTCAGGCAATGGATGTCTCGTCATTAGCTCTTAACTATCTTAAAAGATTTGAAATAATTAATTTAGCCAAAGTCGGAAGAATAGACATAGAGACCTCAATTAAGAATGAGCTAAAGAGAATAGTCGATTTTTATTTATCCCACTACCTCCCTAGCAGGTTAAAGACAGAAGAGTTCGTGGAGAAGCTAATTAGTAGTTCGAAAATGTAGCTCGGGGCGAAGCTCTACCTCAGCATAAGGGAGACTTATGACTTTTGATGAGATTATAATGAAATTAGAGGGTTTCTGGTCACAGCAGGGATGCTTGATACTGCAGCCCTACGATGTGGAGAAAGGAGCGGGCACATTCAATCCTGCGACTTTTCTCCGTTGTCTTGGACCCAAACCATGGGCTTGTGCTTATGTGGAACCCTCCAGGAGACCTAAGGATGCCCGCTATGGGGAAAATCCCAATAGACTGGGCAAACACTATCAGTATCAAGTAATCATTAAACCCGCTCCAGGAGATATTCAGAAAATTTATCTCCAAAGCCTTAAGAAACTCACCATCGATTCTCGCCAGCATGACATCCGCTTTATTGAAGACGACTGGGAATCGCCGACTCTCGGTGCTTGGGGCGTGGGCTGGGAGGTCTGGCTGGATGGTTTGGAGATTACACAGTTTACATATTTCCAGCAAATAGGAGGGATCGATTTAGACCCAATTTCAGTAGAATTAACTTACGGGCTGGAGCGGATTGCTATGCACATCCAGAAGAAGGATACTATTTTCGATGTAGAGTGGTCGAGAGGGGTGACTTATGGCGATATCCATCTCCAGGATGAGAGGGAATTCTCAAAATACGGCTTCGAAGACCTAGATATAGAGATGCAATTTAAGCTCTTCGCAATATATGAAGGTGAATGTGAAAAATTATTAGATAAGAAACTGGTGTTGCCTGCCTATGATTATGTGATGAAAAGTTCCCATACTTTTAATCTTTTAGATGCCTGTGGTGCAATCAGTGTTAGCGAGCGTACTGGCTATATTGGAAGAGTTAGAAATTTAGCCCGGCGGGTGGCTAAATTGTATTTGGGAGATGGAAGTGGCAGATGACCTCTTGTTAGAAATTGGGACTGAGGAACTCCCTGCTACATGTATTGAGCCAGCCTTAGAGCAGATGGAGGCGCTCTCTAAGAAGCTCTTTTCAGAGGAAAGGATCCCATTTAAGGACATAAAAACTTACGGTACGCCTCGCCGGTTGATTCTATTTATGAGAGAAGTTGCAAGGAAACAGGATGACCTTATTCTGGAAGTTCTCGGCCCATCAAAGAAGGCTGCATTTGATTCAGAGGGTAATCCTACCAAAGCTGCGATTGGCTTTGCTAAGAGCCAGGGAGTAGAAGTTGGAGACTTGGTGGCCCGGAAAGTAGAAAAGGGAGAGTATGTCTTCGCATTGAAAAGGGAGTCTGGCCGAGCTGCTTTGAAGGTCTTAATAAAAATATTAAAACAGATTATATCTGGTATCTCCTTTCCAAAATCTATGCGCTGGCCCCAGAGCAACATAAGATTTGCCCGACCTATCAGGTGGATACTTGCCCTTTATGGCACAAAGACTGTAAATTTTTCTCTGGGAAAGCTCAAAGCAGGAAGGCTTACCCGGGGTCATAGTCTTCTTTCAAGTAAGCCGATAATGGTAAAAAATATCGCAGAATATGAGGAACTTTTAAAGAACAACTATGTTATCATTGATCAGGAAAAGAGGAAGAAGACTATCGAGAAGGCTATCAGCAATGCTATTAGAAAAATTAAGGGTAGGTTACTAGAGGATAAGGAGTTACTGGATGAAGTGAATTATTTGCTGGAATATCCCACAGCGGTTGTGGGTCGTTTTGATGAGAAATACTTGAAACTTCCACCGGAAGTTCTGATTACTTGCCTCAGGCATCATCATAAGTACTTTTCTTTGCTTGATGGGGAGGGTAGACTATTGCCCTATTTTGTGGGCTTGAGAGACGGGATTTCCGAATATATGGAGAATGTGCGGGAAGGCTATCAGAGAGTACTGAGTGCGAGACTGAAGGATGCTGAGTTCTTCTTTGAGCAGGATACCAAAAAAAAGCTCGATGAAAATGTGGAGAAATTGAAGGGTGTGGTTTTCCAGGAGGAATTGGGAACACTTTATGAGAAGACTCAAAGAATTATTAAGCTCTCTGATATAATCGCCGGGTTATCGAATGCAAATTGTAAAAAATCGACTCTTAAAAGAATTGCATTACTCTGTAAAGCTGACTCAGTTACCGAAATGGTTGGCGAATTTCCAGAACTACAGGGAATTATGGGTAAGGAGTATGCCACGATTTCAGGTGAAGAAAAAATTGTAGCGGATGGAATATACGAGCATCACCTACCTCTTTCAGGTGGCGGAGAGTTACCACACTCCATAGAAGGAGCGATTGTCAGCATAGCCGATAAGGTAGACACCATTACCGGAGATTTTTGTGTTGGGTTTCTACCTTCGGGATCGCAGGACCCTTATGGGTTGCGTCGTCAAGCTCAGGGAGTCATCCGCATAATTTTGGATAAAAGGCTCAATTTGCCTCTCGATATTTTAATTAATGAAGCTTCAGGTTTACTGAGGAAATCGGCTCACTTCACTCGCCAGAGGCTTGGAAAAATTTCAGAGATTAAAAATCAAGTTCTCCAATTCTTTCGCCAGCGTCTAGAGTCGGTTCTCGCAGAAGCGGGAGTTAAATATGATGAAATCGATGCAACACTGGCGGTGGGTTTTTCCAATTTAGTTGATGCTGAACTTAGAGTCCTTTCTATCCATAAGTTGCGGAAGTCTCCCGATTTTGAAGCGATTATTATTGCCTTTAAAAGAGCAAGAAATATTCTGAAACAAGCTGAGGATTGGAAAATCAAGGTTCTGAGTTCTCAGTTTAATGAGAAGGAGTTAAAGGAGGCTGAAGAGAAAAGACTTTTCGAAGGATCTAATAAAATCGAGAAGGAAACTGAGAAATTTTTGAAAAAGAGAGAGTATCAGGAGGCTGTAGAGAAATTGGTGAGCCTGCGTAAGCCTGTGGATGACTTTTTTGATAAAGTGATGGTTATGGTTGAGGATAGGCAGTTGCGAAATAATCGTTTGGCTTTATTAAACAAGATTGTCGATCTGTTCTGTAAAGTTGCTGACTTTTCCAAAATAGTAATAGAATAGTGATTTAAAAGACAGTTTGTTCGTCACCAGCAATTTTTTAACGCTGCGGGAGCCATCTCTCCACAGAGGCAAAAGCAAGCTCGTTCCGACTACGTCGGAACTCAGACAAGCTTTTGCCTATTTAGAGATAAAGCGGAGATGGCTTCCTCGCTAAAAATTGTAATGTTCCTCACAAACTGCCTTTGTATCACAAGAGTTGTAGGTACGGTTTTAACCGTGCAAAGAGGAGGAAGGGGGTGAATAAGTTAAGGATGGCTCGGAAATATGTCTATTTCTTTGGTGAAGGTAAAGCGGAGGGAAAGGCTGAAATGAAAAATCTTCTGGGAGGGAAAGGGGCCAATTTGGCTGAGATGACGAATCTGGGAATTCGTGTGCCAGCTGGCTTTACCATTTCCACGGAGGTTTGCACAATATACTACGAAAATAACGGAAAATTTCCTGAGGGGTTAAAAGAAGAAATAGATGAAAATTTGAAGAAAGTGGAAAATGCGATGGGAGCAAAGTTTGGAGATACGGAGAATCCTCTCCTAGTTTCAGTGCGCAGCGGCGCACGGGTTTCTATGCCCGGAATGATGGACACGGTTCTAAATTTAGGATTAAATGATGAAACTATCAAAGGCTTGATTAAGCAATCGGGTAATAGGCGATTTGCATATGACTGCTACCGTCGTTTTGTGCAGATGTACGGTGATGTGGTCTTGGGCTTGAAGCCAGAAGGAAAAGAAGAAGATGCCTTCGAAATTTTGATTGAGAAGAACAAGAGAGAAAAAGGAGTGAAACTGGACACGGAACTCAATGCCAAGGACTTAGAAGATTTAGTCAAAGAGTTCAAAGTTTTGATAAAGAAGAGGAAAGGAATCGATTTTCCAGACGATCCATGGCAACAGCTATGGGAAGCTATTGCCGCTGTGTTTAGTTCTTGGAACACCAAGAGGGCAACTGAGTATAGGAGAATAAATAAGATTCCTTCTCACTGGGGGACTGCAGTAAATGTGCAAACAATGGTCTATGGAAATTTAGGAGATGATTCGGCTAGCGGTGTGGCATTCACTCGTGATCCTGCTACAGGCGATAAGATATTTTATGGAGAGTACCTCCTCAATGCTCAGGGAGAGGACGTGGTGAGTGGAATTAGAACGCCTCATCCCATAAATAAGTTAGGAAAGAAGGATAAAAAATTGACTTCCTTAGAAGAGACAATGCCAGAAGTATATAATGAATTGGAAGATGTTTATCAGAAAATAGAGCGGCACTATAGAGATATGCAAGATATTGAGTTCACTATTCAAAATAGGAAACTCTATCTACTACAGACGCGGGAGGGGAAGAGGACCGGCTTTGCAGCTGTAAGAATTGCGGTGGAAATGGTGGAAGAGGGATTAATAGATAAAGAGAAAGCTCTTATGAGAGTGGAACCAGGCCAACTGGTCCAGCTTCTATCTCCCATTTTTGGTCGCGAGGAGAAAGAAATGGCAATTGGAGATGGGAGACTTCTTTCACGGGGCCTAAATGCAAGCCCAGGGGCAGCTTCAGGCAAGGTAGTATTTGCTGCTGATGAGGCAGTGGCCATGGCAAATTCTGGTGATGAAGTCATATTGGTCCGTCTTGAGACCTCTCCAGAAGATATTCAGGGTATCAATGTGGCTCAGGGTATCCTCACTGCTCGTGGCGGGATGACTTCTCATGCCGCTGTTGTGGCTAGAGGAATGGGTACACCCTGTGTAGTCGGTTGCGGGGCAATAAATATTGATTACCAGGGGAAGAAATTTTTGGTGAATGGAAAAGTTATTAAGCAGGGAGATTACATTTCGATAGATGGTACCACGGGAGAGGTTATCCAGGGCAGAATGTCCACCTATCCTTCAGAAATTGTACAGGTGCTTATTGATAAGACTATGAAAAAGGAAGATTCTCTAATTTTTCGGCATTTCTCTAAACTAATGGAGTGGGCCGACAGTGTCCGAAGGCTTGGAGTCAGAACTAATGCCGATAGACCTGAAGATTCTAAGGTGGCTCGCAATTTTGGTGCTGAGGGGACTGGACTGTGCCGCACCGAGCATATGTTTTTTGAAGGAGATAGAATAGATGCTATGAGGGAGATGATTGTAGCAGAAGACGGTGAAGGGAGGAGGAAAGCTTTAGCGAAACTGTTGCCTATGCAAAGGCAGGATTTTATCGAGATTTTCAGGGCAATGCACGATTTGCCTGTAATTATAAGAACGCTGGATCCCCCTTTACATGAGTTTTTGCCCCATACGGATAGAGAGATAAAGGACTTGACTGAAAAGATGAACGTCCCGTTTGAAAAACTCAAAGCCAAAGTTACGAGCCTTCACGAGATGAATCCTATGTTGGGACACCGCGGCTGCAGATTGGGGATTACTTATCCTGAGATTACTGAAATGCAGGCACGGGCAATATTTGAAGCGGCCTGTGAAGTGAATAAGGAAGGGGTAAAGGTTATTCCTGAGGTGATGATTCCCCTGGTAGGAGATGTGAATGAATTTGTCCACCAGAAGAGAGTTGTGATGAAGGTGGCCGAAGACGTAATCGGCAAGTATGGAGTTAAACTAAAATTTTTGGTGGGCACCATGATTGAAATTCCTAGGGCCTGCCTTACTGCTGATGAAATTTCCAAAGAAGCAGAGTTCTTCTCCTTCGGAACAAACGATCTCACTCAGATGTGCTTTGGATTTAGCCGAGATGATGCGGGAAAGTTCGTTCCAGAATATATGGAACGGGATATTTTGAAAGACCCTCCTTTCCACACGCTCGACCAGAAAGGCGTGGGAGAGCTGATAAAGATAGGAATTGAAAAAGGAAGAAAGGTCCGACCAGATTTAGAAGTAGGCATTTGCGGTGAGCACGGAGGAGATCCCCAATCAGTAAAGTTCTGCCATCGGGTAGGAATGGATTACGTTAGCTGTTCACCTTATAGAGTGCCCATTGCTCGGCTTGCCAGTGCCCAAGCAGTTTTAGAAGAAAAGAAGGAATAACTATATTCTGTGTAAAATCACACCGTAGCCGTTGAGCCTTATATAAAAAGAGAAACCGATTAAACCTGCCAATATTGCTATCGAAAGCCAATCTTGCCAAGTAGACCTGAATTGAAGATAGTAAGCTCTCCTCTTTTTAAATCCGAAACCCTTGGACTCTAACGCCATAGCCAATAGATCGGTATTTCTGATGGCATGTATGAGGATTGGAACAAAAAGAGGGACATGCTTTCTAATTCTTTTCAAGAGTCGCCCACTTTCCAAATCTAAGCCTCTCGACTTTTGAGCTTGAATGATGGTTGAAGTTGTAGCTTGGAAAGTGGGAACTAGGCGGAAGGAGAGGGAAAGGGCAAAGCTGACCGGGAAAGGGAGGCCCAGAGAACTTAATCCCAGAGTGAAATCTTCTGTTCTGGTGGATGAGAGGAAGATAATTCCCGAGGCTATCATTGTGTCTATTCTAATTCCCATGGCTAGTCCGTAAAGGAGAGATTCTTTTGATATTTGAATGAAGCCTAACCTAAATATTCGTGTTGGCCCCCGGAGAAATAAGGACCATAAGAGTGTACTGAAGAAAGCTAAAACGATTAACAGTATCCAGAATTTCTTAAGGTTGGAAAGAGCCTTGGCCAGAATAGACAGGAAGAAAACCATTACAAATATAATGGAAAGGTATAAAGGATGGTTGAATACCATCGCCCAGATGAAAAGGAGAATTAATCCTACTATCTTTGTGACCGGATGTAGACGATGCAGGAGGGATTCTTTATCCAGGTAGATAAACATACTTATCTTTTCAGACAGTATTTGAATTCATCAACAGAAAGGAGCGTTCTGCCCATTCTGTTGCTTAAACGTATAATTTCCGGTAATCTCAGAAAACTATTAGCCAGTTTCTCTTCTTGAGAAAAGACTTTTCGGGTCTGGTCATCTAGTATAATTTTGCCCTTATGGAGGACTAAGACCCTCTTTGCATATTCAGCAACTACCCAGAGTGAGTGGGTAATGATGATTATGGTGTGTCCTTTCCGATTAAGATTCTCTAAAAGTTCCATAACGGACTTCTGTTCTCTATAATCTAAACCTGTGGTTGGTTCATCCAGGATGAGGACGCGTGGTCTTGCGGCAAGGATTGAGGCAACGGCCACTCTCTGTCTTTCTCCCTTAGTTAAGGAGAAGGGGTCGCATTTTTCATACCCTTCTAATCCCACCTCTTTCAGTGCCTCTTCTACGAAGTGGGAGATTTTCTCTCTGGAAATTCCTAAATTCCTAGGCCCAAAGGCAACCTCCTCTTCCACTGTATCGGCAAATATCTGATGGTCAGGATTCTGAAACACATACCCTACTGTTTTCCCAAGTTCCGATACCTGTTTTCCTTTAGTGTCTTCACCAGCTACTCTGACTTTTCCTTTTGAGGGCTTAAGAAGCCCATTGAAATGTTTTACTAATGTCGTCTTTCCCGAACCATTCTGTCCAATAATGGCCAAAAATTCTCCTTCTCGAATTTCCATACTTATGTTATCCAGAGCCTTAATATTTCCGGGATAGATATATTCTAGGTCATTTACTTCGATAATCTTCTTTCCATAACCTGTGTGCTCTTGTTCTTCTTTTTTCAGGAGAGCCGTGTATTTCTGGTCTGAGATTTTCCACTCTCTTTCTTCGAAAACTTTAAGAGTCTTCTCTACAGTGAGAGGACACGATGGCTCATCTGTTTCCTCGAAGAGTTTGGCTATCTGGGGAGGACGAATCCCATGATTCTCAAGGAGCTCTACGTCTTTCAGAATCTCGTAAGGTTTTCCTTCGGTAACTACTTTACCTCCATCCATGATTACAATCTTGTCTGTTTCCAGTACTGCTTCAGCTTCGTGCTCGATAAACAGGACGGTGTAGCCCTCTGACTTAAGTAATCTCGCTACTGAAAAAATTTCCAGTTTACCCTGAGGGTCCAGATCTGTTGTGGGCTCATCCATTATCACTATTTTTGGCCTGATAGCAAGGATGGAAGCAATAGCCAGTCGCTGTTTTTCGCCTCCAGAAAGGCTTGCCGGCTCTCTTCTTTCAAAACCTTTAAGTCTTACTAACTGCAAAGCCTCATCAATTCTCTCCCTGATTTCTTCCCGAGGGAGGCAGAGATTTTCTGGACCAAATGCCACTTCTAACTCTACATTAGTGGAGAAGAGTTGCGACTCAAAGTCTTGAAATACTAAACCTATCTCGCCTACCAGGTCATGAACTCTTTTGCCCATAATTGAGTTTCCCAAAATTCTTATTTCCCCACTGTAATTGCCCTTATGAAAGTGAGGAATTAAACGATTTAGACAGCGAGAAAAAGTCGACTTGCCAGCTCCAGTATGTCCCATAAGGACAACCATTTCTCCTTGTTCCTGTGCGAATCTTATTCCATCTAAAGCCTTCGTGGTTCCATCTTTATAAGTAAAGCTCAAAGCATTAACGTCAATAGCTTTCATATCACCCCCTTAAATATTTTTGTTTGCTGACCCCGCGATAGGGGGGAGGAGTTTTGATTTGCGCCCTCGAGAGTAATTGCGAGGGAGCGAAACGACCGAAGCAATCTGGGGATTGCCACGCTCCTTTCAGTCGCTCGCAATGGCATGATTCTAACTCTAGATTTCCTTGGTTCCGACCAATTGGAGGGCTGCCTATAGTAACACAGAAGCTATAAAAATCAGAGATATTACAGGCACCATTCCCAAAGCGATCCCAACAGAACCAGTAGTTCCTTTTAGAAAGCCCGCTCCCAGGAATCCCGACTGGTAAACTCCCAATGAGATTAAGTTTCCCAGAACTATTCCTCCCAGACCGGCTATGCAGATGAGGATAAATCCCAGTCCCCTCAAATTCTTCCTGTGAAGCTCTCTTTTCTCAAGGATATCAGAGTAGAGCAGTCCCCACCTCTTTATTCTGGGATAGAGAATAATTAGAAGGAAAGGGCCCAGAATGGAAGCTACCAGGAAATTATTTATGGTGATGATGTTGGCCAGAGCAGAAAAAGGAACCAGCCCCAAAAGATCGACTCCCCAGCCGATAACCACTCCGCAAACACTGCTTGCCAGGAGTACGAGGAATAGATATTTTAAGAGCTCTCTACTACCTTTAATAGTCGGGTCTTCTTTTGAGAGAATTCCCCAAACCTTATAAGGTATAAATCCATAGAGGAAATTTCCCACAAACCCGAAGATGCTTCCCGGACCAAGAGTACCAAAGAAGTCTCCGATTAGGTTTCCAAAGGCACTTCCCCACGCAGCCGCAGGACCGAACATTAAAGAGGAGATAATGGGAAGCACATTGGCTGGCCTGATTTCTGTAAATCCGGGAATTATTGGTATTGGCTTAAACGGAATAAGTACGGCGGCATAAACAGAAGCCGTCACTGCTGTTAAAACTACCATTCTGGTATGTTTCCACATGGTAAACAGTTCCTTCATTTACTTCACTACCTTATTAGTTTGGGCTCGCTGAAATATGTCTTATCATTTTCGGTCGAAGAAAATATTCTTTCCACTGGCAGAGAGAGGGATACCCAGGACGATTTTGACTTCTTCTCCCAGTATTTTTCCCTGAACAGAAGTCCAGCCAACTGTATACATAATCCGGTTATCTACCCTATGAGTGCTGGCAACAGAAACAGCGGAACCTACAGCAATTCCCAAGTCCCCGCTGTTGTGGGCGCAGCGAGCATGAGACTGTTTACATTTCTGGCAGTTCTCAAATCCACAAAAACCACAATTCAGACCTACTGGGCCAATTTTCGTGCCAATTAAAACCACGGCTTGTGCTTGGCGAACATTATTTGCATCGCGGGCGAAGGTATGAGGTCTTTCGGTTCTTTTTCCAAATTCTTCCATTTTCTTGGCGAGAGACTCCTTTTCCTTATCGGTTAGAACAATACTGACAATGTTGTCTATTCCCCTGGCCTTGGGTGCTGTCCTGGCTGCCACACACATCAAATTAGCCACATGTAATACTCCTTCTTTCTCAGCAGCTCTACTACTTTTAGCCATAAGGTTCTCCTTTCTTAATCGGGTTGGATGAATTAAACCCCTACACAAAATATGTAGGGGCTCAATTTGTTGCATCTGTTTTTGCTTTTAGCACTTGGGCGACCACGGAGTGTCGCCCCTACAATAACATTTGAAAAATAGTTTGTGATATGGAGACCCCCGATTCATCGGGCGTCGATTACATCCCTCCCTTTCGGGAGGACTCCAGACTTTTCTACGTTAAGAAATTCCTTGGCGATGGACAAACTATCTTTTCTAATTCAATCCCACGAAGGCTCCTATTCCAGTGGAGCAGGAATGGACAGTCCCCTTTCCTCTTCAGATTTTTTTTCGGTCAAGAAATAATCAGTCGGTTCTGTACCTTTTACAAATGGTAGCAAGACAGCATCCGGGCAGTCTTCTAAGGCTAAAAGCCCTGTTTTAGGGTCTATCTTCACAAAGACGATATTGGGGGGAACGGAGAATTCCAACACAGGAGTATCTTTTAGAGCTTCTTTCATAAATTCTGTCCACATAGGACAAGCTGCCACTGCTCCGCTCTTTCTTTCTCCCAGGGTTTGATTGTCGTCATATCCCACCCATACACCGGTCACTAGATTGGGGACAAACCCGATAAACCAGGCATCAGTAAATTCATTGGTTGTGCCAGTCTTTCCCGCTCTTGGACGACCTATATGTTTGGTATACCAACCGGTTCCTCTCTCAGCAACTTCTCTCAATAGGTAGGTCATAATGTAGGCAGTTTGTGCCGATAGGACTACTTCCTCCTCTGGGAAATTCTCTTCCAGGACATTTCCGCTAGCGTCTTCAACTCGAATAATGGCGTAGGGCTTAGTTCTGATACCCTGGTTTGCCAGCACTCCATAAGCTGAAGTTATTTCCAGTGGTGTGAGTACTGATGAACCTAAGGCAAGAGATAGCGTCTTTTCCAGGGGACTTCGAATGCCCATCTTTTCAGCATAACTGGCTGCAGCAGTTGGTCTGACCCTGTCTAGTAACTTTACCGCACAAACATTGATGGAGTAGGCCAAAGCATCGCGAAGCAAAGTACGTCCACGGAAAGTTTCTTTGTAGTTCTTAGGAATCCAGATTTTTTCAGGGTTTATATTTTTGACAATATCCGGGTCTATATCGGAGAGGTCTGTAGTGTTGGAAAGAAGTTTCCAGCTTATTCCATCATTGTAATAGGCAACTGGAGAATCTTCGATGGGACTTACCACTGTATAGCCATTATCGATAGCAGCGGTATAAATAAAAGGCTTAAATGCGCTTCCCGGTTGCCTTTTTGCCTGAACCACTCTATTAAATTGACTCTCCTCAAAATCTCGGCCTCCTACCATTACCCTGATCTGTCCTGTGGCAGGATCGAGAGATACAATAGCGCCCTGGACTCTTCTCTCCGGGACTTTTTCCGTTTCTTCTAATCCTGTCTGTGGTGGCTCTTTGCTTTCTCTCTTTTTTATCTCGTCGAACTCATCCAGTTTTTTTGCCAGGACCTTTTCTGCAATCTTTTGCATTTTCAAGTCTAAAGTTGTGTAAATTTTCAGTCCGCCTTTAAATAGAGCATAACTTCCATATTTTGGCTCCAATATTTGTCTTAGGTACTCCACGAAATAAGAACCTTGAGACCTCCTCAATTGATGTTTTTCGAATGGTAGTGGATAGTAATTGGTCTCTTTTTCCTCGTCTTCCGTGATGAATCCGCACTCCACCATTCTATGGAGCACAGTTGCTCTCCGTCGGTAAGCGCGGGCAACATCCTCAAAAGGGGAGTACCTGTTTGGCGCTCGCGGGAGGCCCGCCAGCATAGCCGATTCTGCCAGATTTAACTCTTGGATATCTTTTCCAAAATAGATACTGGCAGCTTCTTGAACTCCGTAAGCACCTTGACCAAAATAGATCTGATTTAAGTATAACTGTAAAATTTCTTCTTTAGTATAATTCTTTTCTAACTGGATGGAGAGAAGTAATTCCTTTATCTTTCTTTCAATTGTTTTTTCCCTGGTTAAAAATAAGGCCTTGGCCAGTTGCTGAGTTATGGTACTTCCTCCTTCGACAATTTGGCGGTGCTTCAGGTTGGCCAGCATAGCCCTGGCAATAGCATTCAAGTCTGCTCCCCAGTGTTTGAAGAACCTCTGGTCTTCAATAGCAATAACAGCGTTCTGGAGGTCTACTGGAATTTTGGAAAGAGGAACTAGGGCTCTTCTCTCCACGAAAAGTTCAGCAATAACTTCGCCATTGATATCGTAAATTTCAGTAATAAGGTTTGGTCTATACTCGTCAAGGGTATCAATGCGAGGTAGTTCCTTCAAGTAGTGTCTCAAAGTTATTAAGGAGATTACTAAGATTCCCAGAAGAGAGGCAGAAAGTATCCACATCAATATTCTATGAAATTTACTTTTTATTGGAATCACAAAACCCTCCGAAAATAATACAGACATATATTGTAGACGCAAATTCAATCTGTGCAAATTCCACAATTTGAAATTGTGCCTACAAATCCTAAATAAATTATATCAAATTAAAAAATTTTGTAAACATTTATCTTGTTCCCGTTGTACTTGACAGGATTATATCTTTGTGGTAAAATCTTCAATATAGTTCAGATTAACGGAGGGCAAAATGATGGAAAAGCATGTACTGGAAAGGCTAGTGGAGATAAATCCTGCTGCCGAGATATGGTGGGATTCTTCACCGTTAGTCTACCAAAGTTGGGTGGAAGAGATGCTGAGAGAAGCAAAAGAAGAAGATAGGGAAATTATGAAAAGACAATTTACCAGACTCTATAATCCTGACAAACCCGAGGAGACGTTATTTAGAGGGGTAACCACAAACCCTCCTCTCTGCCTGAACGTATTCAAAACTTATGGAGATTACTGGGCAGAATTTGTAGATGGACTTATTGAGAAGAATCCGGAAATAGATAAGGAGAACCTCTTCTGGATGACCTATAAGGAAATAGTCAAAAGAGGAGCCCAGATGTATTTTGGAGTTTTTGAGAAATCGAATCATAGATATGGATATATCTCAGCTCAGGTGGATCCCCGGGAGATATACAATGAGGAAAAGATGCTTGAGCAAGCCAAGGAACTGTCAAGCCTCAATCCTAACGTTATGATTAAGATTCCCGGCTCAAAAGAGGGTTATAGAATTATTAAAGTGTTGACTTCCATGGGAATACCTACCAATAATACTCTTGCCTTTACGCTTCCCCAGTTTTTAGTTTGCGCCAATGCGGTCAAAGAAGGACTGGAGATTGCCAAAAAGAATGGCGTTGACCTCTCCAGATGGAGGTCTGTTATAACTGATATGACAGCAAGGTATGGAGATTTGGGAGGTCTTATGAAAAAAGCTAAAGAGAAGGGAATTGAGCTTTCCGAGGCAGATGTCCGCTGGGCTGAACTAGCCATATTTAAGAAAGCCTACAAGCTCGTTAAGGAGAGAAACTACCCAAGTAAGATGCTGATATGCTCCATGCGTATCAGTCCGCCCATAAATGGGAAACCGATTGCCTCCTGGCATGTAGAGAAGTTGGCTGGCGCAGATATCGTCTACACCTGTCCGCCGAAATATATTAAAGGATTAATGAAAATTAGTGATGATATTCAGTTCAGAGACCAAATAGAAGAAGAACCTCCAAAAGAGGTGCTGGATAAACTTCTTAGAATTCCTTACTTTGAGCAAGGTTATACAGAAGACGGTCTTACGCCGGAGCAGTTTAATACCCACTCGGCTGTTCTGGCAACGGCTGAAGAGTTTTCCAATGCTACGAGAGGAATGGTCGACTTCGTTAATCAGCGATTGGAAAAGAAGAAAACAAAATAAAAAAAGTTGAATTAGAGAAAATTCCATGGAAAACCATAAAGAAAATCTAGACGGTGTTTTTCTTCCCATAACTACGCCTTTTTTAAAGGATGAGAATGTGGACTGGGATAGTCTCAAACATAATATGGGCTTTTATGCTAGATCTAAGGCCAAGGGCTTTTTGGTTTTGGGCAGTAATGGTGAGAACAAGGCTCTCGGTGAGGATGAAAAGCTAAAAATACTGGAGATAATTTTACAGTGTAAAGCACCCCACCAGAAAGTGATAAGCGCGTGCTTTGTAGAAACTACTCGACAAGCCCTCCATTTTATCAGGAAGGTTGAGTCTATGGAAATCGATTACTTTAATATGCTTCCTCCTTTCTATTTTCGTAGCCGGATGACCGACGAGGTATTGGCAGGATATTTCACTGAATGTGCTGACGGTTCCTTAAAACCGATTTTGCTGTACAATGCGCCAAAGTTTTCAGGAATAACTCTTTCGCCAGAATTGGTAGCAAACCTGAGTGGACATAGAAATATAGTGGGGATAAAAGATAGCGCTTCCAGTGGTATCGAGAAGTTTATCGAGGCAGTTCCTGATGATTTTGTAGTGATGGCAGGGAGTATTAACTTCTTATTTCCAGCGGTTCTTTCAGGTGCCGTGGGGGGGGTGATTTCAATGGCCAACTATTTTCCAGATTTAACACATCAGCTCTACCTTTTGGGTAAAGAGAAGAATATGGAGGAAGGAGAGAAACTTCACCTCCGTCTTTCCACGATCAATAAGAAGATTTCCGGTGCATATGGTGTTGCTGGCGTGAAGGCGGCAATGGATTTGGTGGGACTTGGGGGTGGACTTCCCAGAAAACCCCTTCTGGGACTGAAAGAAGCTGAGAAAGAGAAGTTAAGAGAAGACCTTAAAGAGGCAGGACTTTTAAGGGGGAATAACAAATGACTCGACGAGGGGTTATACTCGCATTAGATATCGGGACAACAGGTTTCAAACTCGGACTTTTTGACCGCGAAGCCGAACTCGTAGAGATGACAAACACTTACTATCCTATCAACACCTATGACGGAGATAAAGCCGATTCTGACCCTGAAAAATGGTGGGCAGGCTTCCTCGATTGTCACAAGCGTTTAAAGAGTTCATTGGAAGATGTTGAAGTTATGCCTATGGGCGTAACCACTCCCGGGGCAATGATTCTCGATGGAGAAGGTAATCCCTTGACTCCTGCAGTTCTTTTTATGGACAGGCGCTCTCCTAAACAGGCCCAAGAGATTCGAGACAAAATCGGAGAAGAAAGACTCCTATCAGAGACAGCCAATCTTCCTGTTCCCGGGGGTTGTACTGCTTCTACTATTCTCTGGTGGAGAGATAACCTTCCTGAAGTCTACAAAAACGGACACATTTTTGGTCATACTAATACCTTTTTCGGCGCTCGCTTAACCGGTAAATTCGGTATGGATGCTTCCACAGGCTCTTTGACTGCCCTTTTCAATACGACCAGACCGGAGAGAGGTTGGAATCTTGAGATTGTCAGAGAGCTGGGAATTCCTGAAGAGAAGTTGCCACCCTTTGTTAATAGCTGGGAAGCTGTAGGAACTCTGAAGCCAGAGATGGCTAAGAAATTGAATCTCAAAGCAGGAATTCCGGTGTTGATGGGTGGGAATGATGTGGCTTGTGCCGATTTAAGCGTGGGATTGTCTGAACAGGGAAAGATAGTGGATATCTTGGGAACCTGCGAAATATTAACTACCTGTCTGGAGACTCCCATTTATTCGCCGAGACACAATATACGGTGCCACGTAATTCCCGGTCGCTGGATAACTATGTTCGTTCTAAATACAGGGGGAGAAGCATTTAAATGGTTTGCTAAAGTATTTTGTCGGGATATGAGCTTAGATAATTTCTTTAAAGATTTTCTACCGGAAACTCTAAAGAAAATCCTTG
Source organism: bacterium (assembly GCA_046759165.1). Taxonomy (GTDB): domain Bacteria; phylum UBA6262; class WVXT01; order WVXT01; family WVXT01; genus JBHIBS01. The sequence goes on from JBHIBS010000009.1 coordinate 31,862, forward strand.
AGCGGGAAAAGAAAGGAGAAGCTTTAGACCTCCCCGGTTTTCTTCCTTATTTGTCCGGAGACAGGTATTCTGTAGAGAATATATGGGCTTCCATCACTAATCTCCATCTATCCCATAGTCGTGAAGACATACTGGTGGGTATGGTTAAAACTTCAATGGAATTAACCGCTCAGCATCTCAAAGAGTTATCAGAGAAAGTTAAACTTTCCCAGGAATTGATTCTTACTGGCGGCGCTATCAATCCTGTTTTTATAGAAGCAAAGAGACGCTGGATGGGAGAATTCAAATACGTCATAAAAGAACAATCCTCACTGCAGGGATGTGCTGTTTTAGGCAAAATGTTCCTGGAGGGTGCATTTAAGAAAGGATAATTTTACCCCGGTAGAAATTTTGCGATATACCTTTGTGTACAGGCATTTCTAACGGGGTTTACTTTTTTTATTAAATATGGTAGAATTAATTAAAAAGAGTAACTGAAAGGGCGAAATTATGGTTGGTTCCATTCTGAGAAAGATATTTGGGAGCAAGGCCCAGAGAGACATCAAGAGGTACGAGCCGATTCTGGAGCTGGTAAACTCATTAGAACCCGCTATGAGCAAGCTTTCTGATGAGGAATTGAGAGCCAAGACGGATGAGTTCAGGCATCGAGTGAGCGAAAGAGCTAAGGAATATAGAGAAGAGTTGGAAAGGGCAGAGAATAGATTTAAGGAAGCAGTTTCGCCAGAGGAAAGACAGAAAGCAAAAGATGAATTGAAAAAGGTTAGAAATAGGGTGCTGGAGGATGTTTTACCTGAAGCTTTTGCTGTGGTCAGGGAAGTAGCTAAACGCACCCTGAATATGCGCCACTTTGATGTGCAGATTATGGGTGGAGTTGTCCTCCATGAGGGCAAAATTGCTGAAATGGCTACAGGCGAAGGAAAGACCCTGGTGGCCACTCTACCAGTCTATCTAAACAGTCTGGGAGGCTATAAGACTCATTTAGTTACGGTTAATGATTATTTAGCCAAGAGGGATGCTCAGTGGATGGGGCCAATTTATGAATGCTTAGGATTAACTGTTGGCTTTATCCAGCACGATATGTCTCCATCTGAACGGCGAATGGCCTACAGTTGCGATGTCACTTATGTAACAAATAATGAACTCGGGTTTGACTATCTCAGGGATAATATGGCCCATTCTCTGGAAGAGTGCGTGTTGGGTAAGATGGAGTATGCTATAATTGATGAGGTGGATAGCATTTTAATAGATGAGGCAAGAACTCCTTTAATTATTTCTGGCCCGACTGAAAGGTCTCCAGAAATATATTATAAGGCGAATCGTATCATACCTCAACTTCAAGGAGTTTTTATTGTAAGTAAACTTGAGAGTAAAGTAAGACAAGAGAGGCAAGCTTCAAGACAATTAAGAGGCAGAGAAATCGTTGTTGAAGATGAAGTGATTAAAGCCAAACAGCAGGGAATTGATTTAACAATGGACTATGACTATGTGGTAGAAGAAAAAAATGGGAATGTATATCTCACTGAAAATGGAGTAAACAAATCTGCACACCTATTGGGAATTAATCCCCAGGACACCCAATGGACAGAGATGGACCATTACATTAAACAGTCTTTGCGTGCTTATAATTTGTTCTTGAGGGACGTTCATTATGTAGTTAAAGATGGCCAGGTAGTTATTGTGGATGAGTTCACAGGAAGGTTGATGCCTGGGCGCAGGTGGAGTGATGGGTTACACCAGGCAATTGAGGCAAAAGAAAACTTAAGAATCGCTGAAGAGAATCAAACCTTAGCTACAATCACCTTCCAAAACTATTTCAAATTATATAACAAGCTGGCTGGTATGACAGGGACAGCAGCTACAGAGGCAGAAGAGTTCTGGAAAATTTACGGACTTGATGTTGTTGTGATTCCAACGAATAAGCCACTAGATAGAACAAATTATCCAGATGTAATTTACAAAACTGATAGAGAAAAGTGGCAAGCGATTGTGAAAGAAATAGAAAAGTGCCATAAAGAAGGAAGGCCAGTTTTAGTAGGTACAACCTCAGTAGAAAAGAATGAAAAATTGAGCGAATTACTCAAGAAAGGAGGTATTCCACATATTGTATTAAATGCAAAGGACCATGAGGGAGAAGCGAAAATAATTGCTCAAGCAGGAAGAGTAGGAAGGGTAACTGTAGCCACAAATATGGCCGGGCGAGGAATAGACATCGTATTAGGAGGTGAACCTAAAGAACTGAAGGGGGCCGTTCTTTCAAGTATTATATGCGAAGATTCACTTAAATATGTCTCTTCCATCGTTAGTAATTTTAAGTCACCAGAAGCAAAGTTCAATGGAATAAAAGAAGATATATTATTCGGCTTAGAGAAAATGCGGGTTCTTCATCGTGGTTTTATAGACCATGAAGCTAGCAGAATTAAAGATTCACTTATCAATTTTGTTGAGGATTATACACCTTTCTATGAGGCCTTCTCTAACTATACCGCTAAGTTAAGAGAAGCAATTATTCAAGAACAAAAATATTTGGAAGAAATCTTTTCTATTACTGAAATTAGTACTAATGATTTGCAAGGACTGGATAAACTTTTGGAAAAATGCAAATCCAAAACGCAGGATTTAGAATACCGCTTTACTCGTATAAAGCAAAATATGGAAGAGCTTATGGATTTGTTAAAAAAAGAAAAACCATTATTTGAAGATATAGTAAATAAGATAATTAGAATAGAAGAAGATAATAAAAATGAACTTGAAATTGTGAGTAAATTAAAAGAAGCAAAAGAAGAACAAGCGAAAGGCAAGAGAATTTCGCACGAGGAACTTGGTAAAAGAATTGGAGAAATAGAGAAAAAATTAGAAAAGATTAAACAGGATTTCCATGTATTATCCGAAGAATACCTTTCAAGTCTAACTGAATACACTAGTGAATTTAAAGAATTGGAAATAATAAGAGAAGATTTGGATAAAAAAGTTTCTGACCGGCAGCTCATAAACATTAGAGAAAATCTTCTCGAAGAGTGGCGGTTTGCTGCGTATAGTAGAAAACTTAGTCCGAAACTAAATGAAGGAATAAATAATCTTGAAAATATAGTGAGAAACCAGTTTCAAAAGAAGATTTCGCCTGTAATAGATAGAGTAGAAACCGCAGTCTTGGGTATTAGAATGTATCTAAGGGAATTTGAAGGAATTCGTCAAGATTTGCAGAAAGTAAATTCATTGTCCGAAGGAAAAATGGCATCAAAAGACCTTACTGCGATTAAAGATATTTCTGCGTTGTCAGCTGAAAGCCGGATGAAGATAGGAATTCTTTCTGAGGATTTTGAGGTTTATGCTAAAGAGCACGAAAAGGTAGTAGAACTTGGGGGATTACATGTTATAGGAACTGAAAGACATGAGGCAAGAAGGATCGATAATCAACTAAGGGGACGTGCCGGAAGGCAGGGAGATCCCGGTTCTTCCCGATTCTATCTTTCTTTGGAGGATGAATTAATGAGACTTTTCGGCTCCGCTCGCATAGCTCAAGTAATGGATAGACTGGGGCTCGAAGAGGGACAGGATATCCAGCACCCATTGATTACCCGAGCTATAGGGGCTGCTCAGAAAAAGGTGGAAGCGATGAACTTCGATATTCGAAAGCAGCTTCTGGAATATGACAATGTGATGAGTAAGAAAAGAGAAGTAGTTTACAAATGGCGCAGAAGAGTTTTAGAAGGAGCCAATCTGAAGGATGATATACTGGCTATGTTCGAAGACCTTATTGATGATAAGCTTGTGCTCTATGCTCCTCCAAAGGTTTATCCCGAACAGTGGAATCTGGAGGCAATTTCTGAATGGCTGAAGCGGTCCTTTGGCATCCTTTTTTCAGTTCCTCCAGAAGATTTGAAACGGATGAAGCCGGAAACATTAGGTCAGCTGATCGCTGAGCGAATGAAACAGGCATATGATGAGCGGGAGAGGGCGATGGGAGAAGAGATGATGCGTTTTATTGAAAGGATGGTTACTCTTCAGGTTGTCGACACACGTTGGAAAGAGCACCTTTATGATATGGATAAATTGCGAGAAGGAATAGGACTGCGCGCTTACGGACAGAAAGACCCTCTTATTGAATATAAACGCGAGTCTGAGGGTGCCTTCGACCTAATGCAAGGGCGTATGAGAGAGGAGATTTCCGATTACATCTTTAGAGTAAAAGTAGTGGCTGAGGAGGCGAGGGCAAGACCTCTTCCGAAGAGGGCGATGGCCCAAAGAGTTCCACTTGGTGGTGGAAAATATCGGGAGATGCCCGCTCGCGAAGCTGGGGCTTCGGCTTCCGCTATTCCAGCGCCTGTTCCCAAGCGTAGAAAGATTGGACGGAACGACCCCTGCCCTTGTGGAAGCGGGAAGAAATATAAGAAATGTTGTGGAAGATGACTATGTTCGGGATTTGGTTCGCTTGCTGACAATTTTTTGCTTGTAGGGGTTCGATTTATCGAACCCGCGTACACGGGCTCAATAAATTGAGCCCCTACATTCCTCGATTTTTGGCTAAAAATTTTAATGCTCGCTACACCAAATCCCTTCGCATTAGGGAATAGGTCGTCTTCGATTTTTGGCTAAAAATTCCTGAAATCTTCACAAACAATCTTTTAAATTTTAGGAATATAGGAATAAATATGCGATGGAAAAGTCTAAGCTTAGCTCTTCTTTCAGGTATTTTGCTTATTCTCATATTTCCAAAGTTCAATCTATCATTTTTGGCATGGGTGGCTTTAGTTCCCCTTTTCCTGGCTCTGGAGGGTAGGAATTTAAAAGAGTCCTTTAATTTAGGATTTCTGGCTGGCTTGACTTCTTTTATGGGGATTCTCTACTGGATTTTTCCCACTATAGTGAGTAGCGGAGAATCGAAGTTATTGGCGTTTATTTTGCTTCTACTTCTCGCCTCTTATCTGGCAATATATTATGGTCTTTTCTGTCTAATCTTCAGGTATACCTCCTTAAAGATTATCCATTACACGTTGAGCCTTTTCTTGGCGCCTGCCCTCTGGGTTTCACTGGAACTTTTGCGAGCATACCTTTTTTCTGGATTTCCCTGGGCTCTCTTAGGCTATTCGCAATGGAACTTCACCGCCCTGATACAGATATCAGAATTTACTGGAGTTTACGGAGTTTCCTTCCTGATTGTGATGGTGAATGGGGTTTTGATGCAAGCGGGACGCTCGTTTGGGTTCTTCAGAGGAGAGGGAGTGCTATCTAAGGCAAGAGTCAAGAGAGGCGTATTGCCTTTGGCTCTAAGTGTGTTAGTGCTTATGTCCTGTTTAGCCTATGGCATGATTACTATATCGGGAGAATCTTTTGGAGAGAGTCGGAATCTCCGAGATGAAAAATCGATGACCAAGATCGCTTTACTACAGGGAAATATAGATCAATATATGAAATGGGATAAAAAGTATGAACGGATGATTAAGAATACTTATGGTGAGTTAGTGGATAGGGCTTCAAAGGAGAATCCTCAATTAATTATCTGGCCAGAGACAGCATTGCCGGGATACCTCAAACGGGAAAGACAAGTCCAGGAATGGGTAGAGAGCGTGGTTGGCCGAACCAATGCATACCATATTATTGGTAGCCCTGAATATCGAGAAGGAGCTTATTACAATGCGGCATTTCTGATTTCACCCGAAGGAGAGATTTTAGGTGAGTATGATAAAATTCACCTTGTTCCCTTTGGTGAGATAGTTCCTTTTCGGCCGATCCTTTCCCGCTTCATCGGTGTATTGAATGAACTGGGAGATTTTTCTCCCTCACGGGAACGTAAGCTATTAAGGACCCCTTTCGGAAGTTTTGCTGTGCTCATTTGTTGGGAGGGAATCTTCCCTCATCTCGTTCGTAAATTCGTAAAGGATGGGGCAGATTACGTAGCCAATATTACCAACGATGCCTGGTTTTTAAAGACGGCTGCCCCATTTCAACATTTTATTGTAAGTATTTTTCGTGCAGCTGAGAATCGGGTGAGCATCATCCGCGTAGCTAACACAGGAGTTTCAGGATTTATCGATCAATATGGTAGAGTAACTAAGAAAACAGAGATATTTAAGAAGGACTATCTAAATTCTTCTGTTTCCAGGAGAATTCACCAAACTTTCTATACCAATTACGGCGATATTTTTGCTTACCTGTGCGTAGCCCTGAGCATCTCTTTTATTGTCTGGAGGAGGTTTAAGTGCTAAAAGATTTAAAGGACAAGCTGAGATTGATTACAGATTCTATGCAAAGACTAAGGAGGCATCTTTGACATAAAGAAGAAACAAGAAAGAATTAAAGGACTGGAAAGAGAGACCGGGAAAGTAGATTTCTGGAAAGATCGAGAGAAGGCACAGAAGATGATGCGAGAATTGAATTCTCTTAAGAAATCTGTTGACACCTGGAGAGATTTAAATAGTGAAAGGGATGAGATAGAAACACTCTTGGGGATGGCTAGCGAAGAGGAAAAGAGAGGCTGGGCGGATCGCCATTATGAGGGCTCAGTGGTTGGGGAACTTGAAAGGAGAATTAAGGATATTGAGACGAGAATAGAGACTTTGAGCCTTCAAGCCAAAATGGTAGGAGAATACTATAAGAATAACGCTATACTCACATTGCATTCCGGGGCTGGTGGCACAGAAGCTTGTGATTGGGTGGAGATGCTTTTTCGGATGTACAGGAGATGGGCCGAAAAGAAGAATTATACTGTTACAATTACAGACATACTTGGGGGCGAAGAAGCGGGGATTAAAAGGATTACCTGTATCGTAGCAGGGGAATATGCCTATGGTTTATTAAAGCCGGAAACTGGCATTCATCGATTAGTTAGAATTTCACCTTTCGATGCAAATAAGCGTCGCCATACTAGCTTTGCTTCTTGTGATGTAATCCCGGAAATAAGTGATGAGATAAGAGTAGAAATTAATGAAAAGGACCTGAGGATCGATACATACCGTGCTTCTGGCCATGGCGGGCAGCATGTTAACAAAACCGATTCTGCGGTACGGATTACTTATGTACCAACTGGTATAGTTGTGCAGTGTCAGAGCGATCGGTCTCAGCATAAGAATAAGGCTATGGCAATGAAGTTATTGCGAGCAAAATTGTTCGGATTGGAACAGGAAAAGAAGATGGCAGAAAAAGAGGCTCATTACCAGAAATTAAGCAATATTGCCTGGGGTAACCAGATTCGTTCTTACATTTTCTGTCCTTATACAATGGTAAAAGACCATCGGACGGGTTTAGAAGTTGGAAATATAGAATCTGTCATGAATGGGGGAATCGACCCATTTATTGAAGCCTATCTTTCTCAGAGGGAGAAGAAGTAATTGCATATGTGTTATTCAGTAATTGGTTTTTTTGTGGATTTTTTCTGGCAGGCACAATTTTCGTTAATCCCGTGTCTTCTCGAAGCGCTAAAAGAAACTGTTTTTGTTTGACAGAAGAGAATTTTATGTAATATAATAAATTCTCGGAAGGAAAAAGGAAATAACATTATGAGTGAAATTAATAACCTGATTTCCCAGAGAAAACAGAAATTAGAAGAGTTGCGAAAGCTGGGGGTCGACCCTTATCCACATAATTTCTCTGCTACCCACGCCATCAGTCAGCTCAGGGAGAAATATGGAACCTTAAAACCACAGGAGAGGGATGAGGAAACTGTTTCTCTTGCTGGAAGAATTATGAGTCTGCGCAGGATGGGCAAAGCCAGTTTTGCTGACATAAAAGATGAGACAGGAAAATTACAGATCTACGTTAGAGAAGATGTTTTGGGCGAACGGAACTATCGAATATTTAGAAAGTTTGACATCGGGGATTTCATTGGAGTCACTGGAAAAATTTTTTCCACTAAAACAGGAGAGTTGTCCATTCAGGTAGAAGATTTAACCCTTTTAGCTAAGTCACTCAGGCCGTTGCCTGAAAAATGGCATGGGCTTAAAGATATCGAAACTCGTTATCGCCAGAGATATGTAGATTTGGTGGTCAATGAACAAGCAAAGAATATTTTTCTTACTCGCAGTTTGATTATCAAAGCGATAAGAAAATTCCTAGATGACTTGGGATTTCTGGAAGTTGAAACACCTATGATGCAATCAATTGTGGGTGGGGCAGCAGCTAAACCTTTCCTTACTCATCATCGGGTATTGGATATGGAGCTCTATTTGCGAATTTCACCGGAACTCTTTTTGAAGCGCTTAGTTGTAGGAGGGCTGGAAAAGGTTTATGAAGTAAACAGAAGTTTCAGGAATGAAGGGGTTTCAACCAGGCACAATCCAGAGTTCACTATGCTCGAAGTATACCAGGCTTATTCAGATTATAATGCGATGATGGACCTTTGCGAGAAGATGATTCTCTTCATTGCCAAAGAAGTTCTCGGGAAGGAAGGCCTCATCTATCGGAAAAACAAAATTAGCTTAGGAAGAATTCCCTGGCAAAGGTTTTCCCTGTATGATCTGTTGAAGGAACATACTGGGCTTGACTTTACAAGTATTCACGGGCTATCTGAAATGAGAAAGGCAGCCGACAGATTAAATGTAAAATATGAGAAGGATAGTCCTAAACACAAAATTCTTGACCATATTTTTGAAGCTTATGTGCAGAAGAAGCTAATAAAAGCAACATTTGTACTCGATTATCCCACTGAGTTCTCCCCGCTGGCTAAGGCGAAGAAGGATAATCCTGAATTGGTGGAACGGTTTGAGCTATTCATAGCGGGAGAAGAATTGGTAAATGCTTATTCCGAGCTGAACGATCCTGTAGAGCAGCGGAGAAGAATGGAAGCACAGGTGAAGGAGAAAGGCATTGGCGAGGGAAGGGAGATGAGAGTCGATGAGGACTATCTACGCGCACTGGAATATGGCATGCCTCCCTGTGGGGGTTTAGGGCTGGGGGTGGATCGCCTTGTTATGGTCTTTGCCAATTCCAATTCTATACGGGATGTGATTCTTTTTCCACAGATGAGAAAGGAAACAGAATAAGAGTTTAAGAAACTAGAAGAGTAGAGTGACGTATTATGGGATATGAACTTTTTATTAGTTGGAGATATTTAAAAGCTAAACGGAAGCAGATATTTCTTTCGATTATCAGCCTAATTTCTATTAGCGGCGTAGCCCTGGGTGTTGCTGCACTGATCGTTACTCTCTCGGTGATGAATGGATTCAAGAAGGATTTGCGCGAGAAGATCATAGGAATGAGTTCGCATATTGTGGTTCTGGATCAGAAAAATATTGGATTGGAACAACCGAATATAACCCAGAAGAAGATAGAGAGAATAGAATCGGTAGTAGCTGTTGCTCCTTTTATTTATGGGCAGGCGATGTTGAAGAATGGCGATAAAACCTCTGGAGCTGTGATCAAAGGAATCTTCCCTGAGGAGACAAAAAAGGTTACGAGTCTCTTAACACATTTAAAGGAAGGAAACCTCGATTATCTTGAAGTCCCTTCAAAGGAAAGAGGTAGCTCCCAGAGTAAGATTCTCCCAAAGGACCTCTCTAAGCACGAGAATGGCATCGTTCTGGGAGTGGAGTTGGCTAAGAATTTGAATCTCTCTTTAGGAATGAATGCACTGTTGATTTCTCCCATGGATGTGGCAACGCAGTTGGGAATGATTCCTAGAATGGAGAGATTCCGGGTAGTGGGGGTCTTCGATTCTGGAATGTATGAATACGATGCAAATCTTGCCTATATCTTCTTCCCTGTAGCTCAAAAGTTATTTAATTTGGGAGAAAGAGCTACTGGGCTTGAAGTTAAAATCGATAATATCTTCTCCGCAGATAAGGTTGCAGCACTGATCCAAAAAGAGCTGGGCTACCCTCATTGGGCAAGGAGCTGGATGGTAACCCATAAGAACCTGTTTGCAGCCTTGAAACTGGAAAAGGTAACGATGTTCGTTATTCTGGTTTTGATTGTTCTGGTAGCAGCCTTCAACATTATTTCCACTCTGATGATGATGACTATGGAGAAGACTAAGGATATTGGCATACTTAAAGCAATGGGTGCTGTAAGAAGCAGTGTCCTCAAAATCTTTCTTCTTGAGGGGTTGACTATAGGTGTAGTGGGCATACTTATTGGGACAGTAGTGGGTTACATTGCCTGTCATCTTTTGGGGAAATACCAATTCATAAAATTGCCTCAAGATGTCTACTATATAAGCAATTTACCAGTGCACGTGCAGGGAAGTGATTTTATATATATCATTTTAGTAGTTATTTTGATATCTTTAATGGCGACAATTTACCCTGCTTATAAGGCATCTCGCTTGGATCCTTGCGAGGCGATTAGATACGAGTGAGGAGAAAGGTAAAAAGTGCATAACAAGAGACCATTCTTAGAAGTTAGGAATTTACATAAGAGTTACTACCAGGGTGAAATTGAAGTTAGAGCTCTTGTCGGAATTGATCTGCGGATAGTGGAGAACGAAGTGGTTGCGATTTTCGGTCCTTCGGGTGCTGGAAAGAGCACTTTGCTCCACATTCTTGGTGCCTTAGATCGTCCAACTGAAGGAGAGGTTATTTTTCAAAATCGTAATATTACTATCTTATCGGACAATGAACTTGCCCGGTTGCGGAACAGAGAGGTCGGCTTTATTTTTCAGTTTCACCACCTTCTGCCTGAGTTTACTGCGCTGGAAAATGTGATGATGCCTCTACTGATAGCCCAAAGCTCTTCTGGTAAGGATGGAGTCAGGAATCCCCTCTCTGGCAAGAAGGAACAGAGGAGGAAAAAAATCGAAGAGGAAGCTTTGAAAGTCTTGACTGAGGTGGGTTTAAAAGATAGAATAAACCACAGGCCAGCTGAATTATCAGTAGGTGAACAGCAACGAGTGGCTGTAGCTCGGGCGCTGGTCAATATTCCGAAAGCAATTTTAGCTGACGAACCAACGGGAAATCTGGATAGAAAGACAGGAGAGTCGGTCTTTGAGCTCCTGTTGGGACTGAATCGGGAAAGGGGAAGGACCTTAGTAATTGTTACCCATAACGAGGTACTGGTGGAGAAGATAGCAAGTTTAGAATCCGGAAGGGTTATTCAGTTACGCGATGGCAAAATAATAAATTGACAAATAAAAACCTTTGTGGAAGGGGTGACAGAGAGCGAAGCGAACGCAATTAGGGGAAACCTGTGGAGGTTTCCCCTATTGAGCACAGGCAGATTCACAAAAAGGAGGTTTAATGGCACGGAAAATCTATCTGAATGGCAAGTTGGTACCTCGAGAAGAGGCAAAGATTTCTGTATTCGACCATGGACTACTGTACGGAGATGGAGTCTTTGAAGGAATTCGAGCATATGATGCTCGTGTATTTAGATTATCTCAACACCTAGACCGCCTCTACGACTCAGCCAGAGCAATTGCACTTAAAATCCCCTTGACCAAGAAGGAGATGGAAGAAGCGGTAATTCAGACCTTAAGATCAAATAGTTTAAGAAGCGGTTACGTCCGCTTGGTGGTGACAAGGGGGGAAGGTGACTTGGGTCTTGACCCTCGCAATTGTGGAAAGCCATCGGTGTTTATTATAGCAGATAAGATCGAGCTTTATCCAGAAGAGTTATACAAGAAAGGGTTAGAGTTAGTTACTGTGGCTACAAAGAGAAATATTTCGGAAGCAATAGATCCGAGGATAAAATCGCTGAATTATCTGAATAACATTTTAGCGAAGATTGAAGCAGGGTTGCAAAATATGCCGGAGGCTGTAATGCTTAACAAAGATGGCTATGTTGCAGAATGTAGTGGAGATAATATCTTCATTGTGAAAGAAAATGTCTTAATTACTCCTCCCTTTTACGTGGGTGTCCTTGCCGGTATCACCCGACAAGCAGTAATGGAACTGGCAGGAAACAAATTGAAGCTTCCGGTAAAGGAGGAAGTCTTTACCCGATTCCATTTATACAATGCAGATGAGTGTTTCTTGACTGGCACAGCTGCAGAAGTGATACCTGTAGTTAAGATTGATGGTCGGAAGATAGCGGAGGGAAAGCCAGGAAGGATTACCAGTAGACTCATCAAAGAATTTCGGGAATTGACGAAAAAAGAAAGTAGGGAGACATACTAAAAACATTAGATATTAAAAAGGTAGACTTGGCACTTTGAAGGGTAGTCGATCGGGCTAGGAGGAATTGTATGGTTTGCGACGAGTGTAAGAAGAACGAGGCTACAATACATTTTACTCAGATTCTCAATAATAAAGTAACTAAATTTCATCTATGCCAGCAGTGTGCTAAAGAAAAGGGGATCGTCTTCCCTTCCCTGGATGAGGCGCTTTTCGAAGGTCCCCATTTTGCGTTGGCCTCACTTTTAGCAGGACTTAGTGACATTGGCGCTCCCTATGCTCTGGAGAAGCCAAAATTGGTGAGAAAATGCCCGAACTGCAAGGCAACCTATGACGATTTCAGGGACTCGGGCAGGTTGGGCTGTTCTGAATGTTATCTAGCTTTTAAGAACGAGCTTCTGCCTCTATTGAAGAGGCTTCATGGTTCAGTCCAACACACAGGAAAGGTTCCCCTCCAAAAAGCGGGAGTGGGTGAGAAAGCGAAAGAGATAATGGCATTGCGCAGAGAGTTGCAAAAGGCAATAGAGAAAGAGGAATATGAGAGGGCAGCAGTAATAAGAGATAAGATAAAGGAGTTAGAAAAGAAAAAATAATGCAACTGCAAAACATGCTCAAACAGAAGATCGGGTGGTTAGAAAGTAAAGGAAATTCTCCGGAAATCGCAATTTCTTCACGGATCAGACTGGCGCGAAATTTGAACAGAATCCCCTTTCCTCAGAAGGCTTCCAGGCAAGAGCAGAAAGAATCCTTTGAGAAAGTTAAGGCTGCCTCTGAGGAGATTACATATTTTAAGGGAGCTCCCATCCTCGCTTTGCAAGAGTTTGACCGGGTCGATAGGCAGTTTTTGTTAGAAAGGCATTTGATTAGTTACGAGCATTCTCGAGGAGATGGGGTGAGGGGTTTAGTTATCGGGGATAAGGAACTTCTTAGCCTGATGATAAACGAAGAAGACCATGTGCGGCTTCAAGGGATACAACCGGGGTTGGAACTCGAGCAGGTCTGGAATATTTTGAAGCAAATCGATGAAGAGATGGATAAGGAACTCGATTATGCCTTCTCTTCCGAGATAGGCTATTTGACTGCCTGCCCGACAAATACAGGAACCGGGATGAGGGCTTCTGTTTTGACGCACTTGCCTGCTTTGGTGATGAATGAAGAGATAAATAAAGTCTTGCAAGCCTTAAACAAGATTGGAATGGTGGCTCGAGGACTTTATGGAGAAGGAACTAAGGTGATGGGAAATCTGTTCCAGATTTCCAACCAGGTTACTTTAGGCCCCAATGAGGAAGGAATAATTGATAATTTGGAGAGAGTTGTAAAACAAGTTATCGATTATGAAATCAAAGGGAGGAAGGCTCTGTTTAAGGAAAACAAGGGAAAGGTCTTGGATGTAATCTATCGTGCTTATGGAGTCTTGGTTAATGCCAGGAAGATAAGTTTTGCTGAGACAATGGAGCTTTTATCAAAAGTGAGGTTGGGCATATATTTTGATCTGGGGTTAGATACTGAATTGGATACGTTGAATGAACTCATGATCTTGACTCAACCAGCTCATGTACAGGAGTGGATGAGCAAAGAGTTGGCGCCATCTAAACGGGATTTCATCCGCGCCCAGATGATTAGAGAAAAATTGAAAAGCAGAAAATAGATAAGGAGAGGGAGATAAAAAATGTTAAACAGATTTACTCAGAGGGCACAGAAGGCTATTCTCCTGGCTCAGCAGGAGGCAAAGAGACTGAATCACGATTATCTTGGCACTGAGCATATCCTTTTGGGATTGGTAGCCCTGGGAGAAGGCGTTGCTGCACAGGTGCTCCAGGACTTGGGGATCGATTTGAAAAAGGTGAGAAGAGAAGTCGAAAAGATGGTAGGAACTGGAGACAACATTCTCTTGGTAGGAGAGGTGCCCTTTACCCCCAGAGCAAAAAAGGTTTTGGAATTGGCTGTGCAGGAAGCACGGGATATGGGGCACAATTATGTGGGGACAGAACATCTACTTTTAGGGCTAATCCGGGAAGGGGAAGGAGTGGCAGCTAAGGTTCTGGAGGGTCTGGGGGCAAGCTTAGATTTGGTAAGAGGGCAAATTACGAATCTCCTGGGTGAAATCGCCACTCATGGAATGCCCAGTAAAGAGAAGAGGAAAACTAAAACACCTACCTTAGATGCTTATGGACGGGACTTGACGAAATTAGCCAGTGAAGGGAAGCTCGATCCAGTAATCGGCAGGGAAACGGAGATTCAGAGGTTGATCCAGATACTCTGCAGGCGTACCAAAAATAATCCGGTAATGATCGGCGATCCCGGCGTGGGTAAAACTGCTATTGTTGAGGGACTAGCACAGAAAATCTCTGACAAGAACGTGCCGGAAATTCTATTGAATAAGAGAGTCTTGATTCTCGATTTGGCTGGAGTTGTAGCTGGGACCAAATACCGAGGTGAATTCGAACAGAGACTAAAGCAAATAATAGATGAGATTCGCAGGTCTGAAGGCAACGTGATTCTCTTCATCGATGAACTTCATACGGTGGTCGGGGCTGGGGCTGCTGAAGGGGCAATAGATGCCTCCAATATGTTGAAACCCGCACTGTCAAGGGGGGAATTGCAATGTATTGGCGCTACTACCCTGGATGAGTATCGTAAGCATATCGAGCATGATGCTGCTCTGGCAAGAAGGTTTCAACCAGTCACTATTGACCCTCCAACGGTGGAGGAAACCATTGACATTTTGAAAGGATTAAGGGATAGATACGAAGCCCACCATAGGGTTAAGATCACTGACGAAGCCCTTCATGCTTCGGCTATATTATCTCAGAGGTTCATTTCGAATCGCTTTCTGCCGGACAAGGCAATCGATTTGATCGATGAGGCTGGTTCACGAGCAAGGCTTCAGACTACCACAAAACCTCCCGACTTAAAAGAGATAGAGAAAAAGTTAGAGACTGTAAGTAAAGAGAAGAAGGCAGCTATTGTTGCCCAGGAATTTGAGAAAGCTGCCAGGTTGCGCGATGAAGAGAAAAAGATTGAACAGGAACTGCAACAGACAAAAAAGTCCTGGGAGCAGAGAAAGGATAAGGCGGAGGGGACTGTAACAGAAGAAGATATTGCTCATATCGTCTCTGAATGGACTGGGATTCCTGTGGTTAAGTTGACTGAAAAGGAAACGGAAAAACTGCTACACATGGAGGAAGCTTTACACAAACGAGTTATTGCTCAAGATGAAGCAATAAAGGCCATTTCTCAAGCAGTGCGTCGTTCTCGTACAGGATTGAAAGATATAGCTCGTCCCACAGGTTCTTTCATCTTCCTCGGACCGACTGGAGTAGGAAAGACTGAATTGGCAAGAGCTTTGGCTGAGTTTATGTTTGGTGATGAAGAATCGATGGTGAGGTTGGATATGTCCGAATATATGGAGAAGTTCAACGTATCAAGACTGGTCGGGGCTCCTCCAGGCTATGTGGGTTATGAGGAAGGTGGTCAGCTTACCGAAGCGGTTCGCAGGAAGCCCTATTCGGTAGTACTTCTAGATGAGATTGAGAAAGCTCATCCAGATGTGTTCAACATATTACTGCAAATTTTTGACTCCGGGCAGTTAACCGATAGTTTGGGACATAAAGTAGATTTTAAGAATACTGTAATCATCATGACCTCGAATATTGGAGCCAGAGAGATAACCGGAGGTAAGACCTTAGGATTTTTGACCACTCGGGAGGCGGAACAGAGTTACAAGGATATGAAAAAGAAAATTCTGGATGAGATGAAAAAGGTTTTTCGCCCGGAATTTCTGAATCGAATCGATGAAGTTATGGTTTTTCACCCACTGAGCAAAGAAGACGTGAGAAATATCGTTGATCTGATGCTTCAAAAAGTAACTCAGAGATTATCTGAACAAGCGGTCACTCTTGAAGTTACTGATGGAGCTAAAGACTTTCTTGTGGAAAAGGGCTTCGACCCCCAGTTTGGTGCACGTCCTCTGCGTAGAGCAATTCAGAAATACCTTGAGGATCCCCTGGCTCAAGAAATATTAGCTAAGAAAATAAAGCCCCAGGCAAAGATCACTGCCGATGTCCGGGATGGCAAGATAGGATTTAAGCTTCCAAGATCCTAAGTTGTTGTGCTCTTAGGTTCTTAAGCTCTTAATCTCTCCAATAACCCCTACCTTTCGAAAGAATTCCAATCCTTCCTTTACAGGAGTATCCCATTTTTTGCTTGCAATTTGAGGCCGGAAGGTATATAATAACTTTAATTTGGAGGTAGGATGAAAAGGGGAATTTTGAAAACAACTATTATTTTTATTGGATTTCTTCTCGTAATTCTGGGATTTGTATATTTAACCAGGACTACAAGAACCTTGTCCAGAATAATGAAAATTTATGTTGAAGTTGAGCTAAAGAAAGTTTTCGATAGAGAAGTTACTGTTGGCAAAATTAGTACGAATATTGTTAATCGAATTACCTTACAGAATGTTGCCATAGCCAGTGAGAGGGAAGTGTCAGAGGGAGTAGTTTTGGTCTGTGAGAAAGTTACCATTAATCATAATCCCCTTCTTATTTTGCTGGGGAAACGAGATCTTGGAAAGAGTATAGTAAAGATCGTTCTCAAATCTCCCCATCTCTTTTTGAGTAATCGGGTGGGTAAGTGGAATTTTATGCTTCCAGCAACCTTCCGGAAAGCAGCGACTCTTTCTCGACTTCCCGATATTGTAATTGTGGACGGAAAGATCACAATTGAAGATGTGAAAGAAAAAGTTAGGAAGATCGAGATAAGAGATATCTCCGGTATTGTCGCTACAAAGGATAGAGTCTACGGGTTACTTTGGCGGGAAAGGTCACGGCGTGGCGAAAACTTATCTTCACAAATCCATTTTAATTTCTCCGGCAAAAGCAACCAGAGCCAGAATGATAGGATAAGATTGAAAGGCAAATATTATAAGGAGAGAAGGGAGTTAAGCATCAATTTAGATATTTTCGATTTAGACTTGGCAAATTATGATAACCTGTTTCTTTCGAGTCCAAATTTTAGAGTATTAACTGGCCAAGGTAATCTCTATTTGAATTTGAGGACGACTCTGAACGACGAAAATTATAATAACATTATCAGAATGGCAACAAGTATAGGTCGAGACGGAGAAAGGCTTAAGGATTTTACCCAAATTCTCTCCTTTTCTGGCGAACTGCTCCTTGCGGAACTATCTTGCCGATGGTTATCTCACACAGTGAAAGACATTAGAGGAAGGATCGTTTTTGACAATCACAGAATTGGCAGTCAGGGAATATTTATGCGGTATGAAGGGGCAGAAATCAAACTTCGCGGCGGCATTGAAAGATACCTTTCCCAGCCCGCCCTGGGGCTCACCCTCTCAGCCAATTTAGGACTTTTTAGCCTTCCAGAAATTGTCAAAATCGATGGGTTAAAGAGCCTACTTCCCTTGGAAGGCTCAGCGAAAGTATCTGTGGATATATCTGGAAGTTTATCCGATCCCAAATTAGAAGGCTGGTTTGTTCTTCCTCAGGCTAAAATAGCAGGCCGAGATGTTGAGGAATTCCAGGGTCAATTCATCTATCAAGACAGGATAGTGAGAATAATAAACCTTCAGGGCAAAATTTGTGAGGGAACTCTGGTTTTTTCTGGGAAGATAGACATTGATCAATCCTATCTGGATTTAGATTTTGTCTTACGTAGTGTCGACCTCGCCAGTCTGGTTCCGCCAGATTGGACAGATAAGGCAAAGGGCAAATGGTCTCTTTCTGGTAATATTTTCGGTGATCCCCTCGAATTCCAGGCTAACGGAAAAATAAACTTAAGAGAAGTGAAATTTTTAGGAGCAAATTTAGGCTCTGTGTCAGGAATTTTCAATTATGCAAAGAGAAAACTGGAAATAGAAGCCGAGACTAGCGAAAATAAGTATAAGTTGAATACTACTCTCTTGTTGGGCAGGGAAGCCTTAATGATTTCCAGATTAGAGATTTTGGCCCCCCGACGCGCTGGCATGACTTTGGCTGGCCAGATTGGACTTCTTGGTAGCAAGAAATTGGAGCTAACAGTTCTAAACTCCTATGCGGAAACCGGACATCTAACTTGGCTTGCCCAACGAGCCGATAGATTTTCGGGGCGAGTCAATTTCCTTGGTAAAATTGGAGGAACGATCGGATCTCCCGAGGTTTCCGGAAAAGTGTGGAGCACTGGTTTAAAAGTAATGAAAGAAAAGATAGATTTTCACTCTGGGGTCCATTACAGGGAGAAAATTTTGAAAGTCACCTCCTTTAAACTTAACAATGCCTACTCTGCGAACTTAACTGTCGAGTTCGATGGAAAGATACCCGTTGTAAGAGGCTCCATGGAAACCACAGATGGTGACTTGAAGTTGATTTCCACTCTATTTTCTGGCAAGGGTGGCAAACCAAGAGAAATAGGAGGTGCTTTTCGGGGCGAAGTCGATTTTTCAAGCCTCGCCTTGGGTGACTCTTGGTGGCAGAATCTTAAGGCTAAAGGAGCAGTTTCCATCGTCCAAGCCATGGTCGGCCAGATCTCTTTTGACGAATTAGCTTTTGGGTTTAAGATAACTGAGCAGGGATTGAGTTTCGATAAATTTCACTTTTCAACTGGAACTGGGGAGGTAAGAGGTTCTGCCCAAATGGGAATGATAAAGGGTAGGCAGAATAGGATAAGAATAGATACCGAATGGCGAAATTATCCAGTAAATTTTTCTTTTTGGAAACAGGTTAAAGCAGATGCAGATTCTAAGGGGAAGAAGGCTATATCTTGGAGAAGACCAGGGCAGAATAGAGTCGACGGTAGCCTCAATTTTCGAGGGAAATTGGTCTGGAAGAAGGACTGGGAAATTCGTGGTTCCCTTTTAGGTGAAGATTTTAAATATAATGGAGAGCCCTTGGGACCAACCGGTGCGAATCTGTCTCTGAATAGAAAACTTGTCCATCTTTCTTCTTTCCATTGTGGGAATGATTTGAAAGGCGACTTCAGCATTGAGTTAGGTAAAGAGAAAACCGTGACAGGTAGCATAGAAGTGGATACGAAGAAAATTTCCCATTTTCTCTGTTTGATATTTGGAACAGGGGAAGAGAAATCTTTCCTTAATAAGATAAAAGGCAACTTATATAGTAAGATTCTTTTTAAGGGCCGTTTGGAAAATCCTCAAATCAAAGGCTATGTAGATATCGAACGAGGAGATTTTTCGACTACTAATTTACTCTTTAGGTCAACATTTAATTATGATGAGGGTAAAATCAATCTAGAATTGGCAGAATTGAAATTTGCTCCAAGGGGCACAGTTATAGCCAGGGGAAAGATAGATTTCAACAAACTTGAGCCTCTGGAAATTAATGTCGTATTGGAGCACTTCGACTTGAGTAGATTGCAAAGTTTATTTCATGATAGAAATTTGAAGACTTTTGGGGAGGTTAAGGCAAATCTTCAGCTCCGAGGTGCTTTCGGTCGTCCTCGCTTAAAAGTGAAATTAGAATCGGAGAATAGTGGAGTAAATAGTTTCAAGGTGGATGGGTTTAAGACAGACTTCAGGGTTGAGAAGGTGCTTAGGGAGGAAGGTGAAAGAATAGAATTAGTCTTCGGTTCTTTTTCGGCGGGTTTTGGAAAGAGTCTCCTCCGGCTGGCTCCGGAAGGCAGAATTGGATTTTCGTTGTCTAGGAAGTTAGTCGACTTTTCGCTCGTTAGCGAATTTCGCAACCTGAATTTCGCAAAAATGTCTATTTTTGGCGCTGCAGAATTGAGCGGAACTGCCAATTTCTCCACGAACTTCCCTGTCTTGGAGGTCACTCTCGCCACGAGCGACCTGTGGGTGAATCGCCACAATTTTGGAACCGTAAAGTTGAGACTTTCTTATCGAGATGGAAAGCTATTTTTCCTGCCTGTTGCCAAAGAAACTTTTCAGCTCTTGGGAGAGATAGACCTCGAGCGTCTGGATAGCCTCAATGTAAAACTACTCGAATTTATGCAAGGCAAAGATAGACTCATAACCGTTAATGGGAATGCCGACTTTTCTGGACCAATCGATCTAAATGTCCAGGGAAGAAAGGGAAAGATTGCTGCTAGTCTTCTAGGGGAACTCCTAAATGTGAGAATTCCACTCAAAGGAAATAGTGGTTTTCACCTCAAGCTCAGCCGGGCTTCCATAAAAGGAGAAAAGGAAAAATTCTATGACTCTTTACGGATGGAGGGGGGAATAGATATCGCTAATGGTTCGATAGGAAATCTTCTTTTTGACGATTTCAACGCTTTGTTCAAGGTAGAGGGTGCTGGTATAGGCCTAAAGGAATTGATGATAAATAAGAAAGGAGAATATACTGTTAGATGTTGGGGAACTATTCCTTATACGAAAGAGGGTAAAGATGGTAGAGGAATAGACTTTTCTTTAGAAATGTCTGATAGTAAGGCGAGTATACTACGTGTTCTGAGTGGAGAAATAAGTGATGCCAAGGGGGAACTCGAGGCTTTCTTACATATTACAGGGGAATCACAGGATCCCCTGATAAATGGATATTTTCGTATCAAAAAGGCTACTCTCTATTGCCGGCAGATACTTAAGAGGATAGATGACCTGACCTGCGATATCGCAGTTAAGGATAGTAATATAATTATTAACCAGATTAATGGTAAGATAGAAAAGGGAGAAATGGACCTTAAAGGAGAGATAACTTTGGCTGGCTGGATACCAGATAAGTTCGATGTGGTCTTTGAGAATATGAGACACCGTGGGATTCCCCTTAAAATACCTTTTCTGAAAATACCTCAGAGTTCATTTTTTGGTCGTTTCCTGTCAGAAGTTCTTTGTTCCCTAGAGTTGAAGGGAAAAATCCATGCCTATGGAAGTTCCCAGTCCTATAATTTAGAGGGAGCAATTGAATTGGAAAATACCCACTTTACTTATCCTCCCAGAGCCGAGGATATGAAGGACTTAAAATTAGATTTTCTGAAGCCCGCGGTTTGGAATTTGGAGATTAAGGCTGGCAAAAATACGTGGTATGAGAACAGATTTGCTGAAGTCCCGGTACAAGGAGATATGCGGCTCACCGGCCCAACTAAGGACTTGACAGTCAATGGAGCTCTTACAGCTGTTAAAGGAGAAATAAGCTATCTGGGAGCCACCTTCACCGTGAAAGAGGCCACTGTGGAATGTATAAATAATGAACTCTTTTTACAGGCTAGGGGTGAGTGCCCTGTGGAAGATGATACCATCATGTTACTGGTAGAAAGGGGGAAATGGGGAAAGGTTAAGCCAAAATTCATTTCAAGAAGTGACCCTGAAATGAGCCAGGAAAAAGCACTGGCTAAGGCCACTGGTTTAGATTCTTTAAGGCTCTCTCCCCAAGAGGCGGATACCTTGTTGAGGAGCGAACTCTTGAAGTTAATCGATAGCAGCTTGGCCAGCCCCTTGATCAAGTCAATTCTGGGCTCGATTGGCATGGTAGATGTGGTTAAGGTCGACACTAGTCTTGGTCAGAAGACAGGGGAAGGATTGAATTCTCCAGAGGCCGTAAAAGGAAGGGAGAAAAACAGCCTTTTGGAGGGTACGAAAATAACTTTAGGCAAGTATTTAAGCAATAACTTATATTTGGGCTACAAGTTGCAATTCGAGGAAAGATTCTTGAATAAGCTCGAATTGCGGCATGAAGTGGAGCTGCTATATAGACTTAAAAGAGGAACTTCTTTGAGAGGTAAACTGGGAAAAGAGGAGAGATATTTCGGAGTCGAAAGACAAATAAGGTTTTAAATATTTACATTTTTTGGAAAATTTGATATTATGAAAAGAATGTTCTGAAAGGTCGATAAATTTTGATTATGCACAGATTGAATCTGTGGCTACAATGGTTTTGTAGGCATCTATGAAAAGGCTAGTCAAGAAAAATGTAAATTTTGTTCTTTGA
>JBHIBS010000010.1:0-52022 GCA_046759165.1 bacterium
CCTTTCGCTTCGCTCAATCCGACCGGGGCGCTCACCGTCTCGCGCCCGCGCCTTTCCCTCGCTTTGCTCGGTCGTTGCTCCTTATTCGTCGCAACCGGCGCCCTTTTTGACTGAATTCTATTTCTTTTTCCCATAGGTGGGTGACATACTACGCAACCTTTCCACTATCTCGGGTAAGACTTTAAGAACATAATTAATGTCTTCTTCAGTATTCTCCTTTCCTAACGTGAAGCGAAGCGAACTATGGGCCACTTCAGGAGAGATACCGATAGCTGTTAGAACGTGTGAGGGTTCCAAGATGCTGGAAGTACAGGCTGAACCACTCGAAGCACAGACCCCCGCTAAATCTAACTGCAGAAGCATGGATTCTCCTTCTATGCCTTCCACGCTCACATTTACATTTCCAGGAAGTCTCTTTTTTGGATGACCGTTAAGCCTGCTATTTTCGATTCTTTTCAATATACCTTCTATCAATTTATCTCTTAGATAGGCCAAACGTTTTTCTTCATTTGCCATATCTTTTTGGGCAAGTGAACAGGCCTCCCCGAATCCTACAATTCCAGCAACGTTTTCTGTGCTTGCCCGGCGCTTACTCTCCTGTTCACCACCATAGAGAAAAGGAACTATCTTTGTCCCTCTCTTGATATAGAGAGCCCCTACTCCCTTGGGTCCGTAGAGTTTGTGTGCAGACATAGCCAACAGGTCAACTTTAAATTTATCGACATCTATGGGAAGATGCCCCACAGTCTGAACCGCATCTGTGTGAAAATAGACCCCTTTCTCCTTGGCAATCTCTGCAATCTCCTCTATCGGTTCCACTGTCCCGATTTCATTATTAGCATGCATTACTGATACCAATATAGTTCTATCAGTAATTGCTCTCTTTACTTCCAGAGGATCTACCAGTCCATTCCTATCTACCGCCAGATAAGTGACTTTAAATCCCCTTTTTTCCAGAAACTTGCAGACATTAATTACAGCATGGTGCTCAATAGAAGTAGTAATAATATGGTTTCCTTTCCCTTGATTGGCCCAAGCTACTCCGCATAATGCAAAATTATCGGCCTCTGTTCCACCGCTGGTAAAAACGATCTCTTCGGGCTCTTTAGCCCCTATCACTCGAGCCACTTTTGCTCTTGTCTCTTCCAGAGCTCCTTTAGCTTCTCTTCCATAAGAATAGAGGGTTGAAGGATTACCGAAATCCTTACTGAAGTAAGGAGCCATAGCTTCGGTTACTTCTGGATGGACAGGCGTAGTGGCTGCATGGTCAAGATATATCCTTTTCATCTTATTCTCCTTTTCATCTTACCTCGTATCCCTTTGCTAAAATAGCCTCCTTGATTTTTCCCAAATCTACCTTATTATCATCATAGTCAACCTCAACTCTCTTTTCTTTCAGGCTAACCCACACATCATTAACTCCCTGTAAAGAGCCCAGAGCACTGGTGATTATCGTTACACAATGCTGACATACCATTCCTTCAACTCTTATTACCCCTTTTCTAGGGATCACCTTTAACCGTCTCTTCAATTTGAGCCTAGGCAAAAAATTTAATAAGATCAAGCTGAAAAGTACCACTGCTCCTGAAATTCTTATCCAGGGAGAAAGCATGCTCGACTTTCCAACTAATATTTCTTGATGCACTCTACTAAAATATGACCAGAGAAGATTCAGTAACCATCCCATAAACAGTGCCGACAAAGCAATCGATAACAGATAGATTGCCACTATCCTTTTCCCAAGATTTTTTGCCATAACAGTTATTGTAACTGCGTTGGTAGCCGGGCCTGCCATCAGAAAGACCAAGCTGGCTCCCGGAGATAGACCCTTAATCATAAGGCTTGCCGCAATGGGGATTGAACCTGTGGCACATACGTAGAGAGGGATACCCACAATTAGCATTGCCAACATTGAGAGGAAGTCGGATTTTAAATATCTCTCTATCAAACTGGCTGGAATGGTGTAAGAAATAACGCCCGCTATGAAGGTTCCCCAAAGCAGCCACTTGGCTATCGATTTCAAAAGATCAAAATATCCATAAGTAAATGTTGTGTGCAATTTTTCCCGAAGGCTATGTTTATGCTCACCTTCCTCATGCCATAACTTACTGTTAATTATTTTCGGATTAGTCTCTTTTACCCCTTGACGTTGAAAAAAATTGACCAGGGTGCCACCCAACAGGCCGCTAATGAAGGTGGCAACGGGCCGGAAGACCGCAAATAAAGGCCCCATGAGCCCGTAGGTTGCCAGAATGGAATCAGCACCTGTCGCTGGAGTAGAAACGAGGAAAGAGACAGTGGCTCCATCAGAAGCGCCCTTTCTTTTCAGGGAGAGAGCTGCTGGAATAACTCCACAAGAGCAGAGCGGCAAAGGAATACCAAAAATTGCTGCATTGACCACCGATTTAATGTTTCGCCTACCCAAGTGTTTGATTACTTTCTCTTCTGAGAAAAAAGCATAGAGGAACCCTGCCAAGAGAAGTCCCACCAGAAGATAGATTGCCATATCTTGAAATATTTTAACCGCTTCTAGAAATATTCCTAGAAAAAACTCAAGTATATTCAATTCCGTTATCTTTTCATTACGCGAATAATTTTTCCCTGTCCACTCTGTTGAGCTTTTAACCTCTTATCGTATTGGTAGAGGAAGAAGAGAGCACCCAAAAATCCTACTCCTGCAAAAAGAATGCCTGTCCTCTCCGTTCCAAATACTGTTCGACCAAAAAAATACCCGGCGACTAAGCCAACCAATGGAAAAAGATAGATCAGAAATGCTGCTTTTAATACCTCTTTACTCTCCACTGAAAGGAGCACTTCGTCCCCGGGATGGGCTCCTAGAGAATCTTTTACATACAAAATCGGCTTATCCCCGGAACTTTGCAAACATATCCCACATCGGGCACAAGCAGAAGTCCGTTCCATCTCTACCTGGGCCACCCCATTCTCAACTTTCACTACTTTACCTTTTTCTTCCATTTCAAAATGGTGGGTTTCTCTCTAAAATCTCCTCTTTTGGAATGTAAGGGCTATAGCATTGAAAGATAGTTTGTGAAAAGCTATTGCAATTTTAGTCAAAAAACGAGGACAGCTCCTTCTCTTCCAAGCAAATCATTGTTTGATCCCGATTTATCGGGAGAGTTTTGATTTGCGCCCTGCAGAGTCCGAAGTTTTTTGGCGTTAAGAAGTTCCTTAGCGATGAACAAACTATCTTTTAAAAGCCTATGCGACCTTCCATCTCGAACTCTAGCTTTTCACCTAAAAAGGTCCGTGCTTAGATATCTGTCACCACTATCAGCCAGGACAGTAACCACCGTCTTACCTTTACCCAGCTTCTTGGCAACCTGCAACGACGCCCAGACATTGGCTCCAGAGGAGATTCCCACCAGTAACCCCTCCTCCCTGGCCAATCTCTTTGCCATTCTCTTTGCATCTTCTCCGCTAACTTTAATTACACCATCCAATAGCTCTACATCCAGAACTTCTGGTACAAATCCTGCCCCAATCCCTTGAATTTTATGTGGACCGGGCTTGCCTCCTGATAATACTGAGCAGTCCTCTGGTTCCACTGCAATAATTTTTATTCCGGGGTTCTTCCTTTTCAACAATCTCCCCACGCCAGTTAAAGTCCCCCCTGTTCCCACTCCTGCTACAAAAGCATCTATTCTTCCCCCGATCTGCCTCCAGATTTCCTCGCCTGTGGTCCTGTAATGGATATGGGGATTGGCAGGATTATTGAACTGCTGAGGCATAAAATAGTCTCGATTTTCCCTAACCAACTCTTCAGCCTTCTTTACTGCTCCTAACATCCCTTGACTTCCAGGGGTGAGAAGAATCTTTGCTCCATATGCCTGAAATAGTTGTCTTCGTTCGATGCTCATATTGTCCGGCATTACCAGAATAAGCCTGTATCCTTTCACTGCAGCGACCAATGCCAAACCAATCCCCGTATTTCCGCTTGTAGGTTCAACAATGGTTGCTCCTCTTTTCAAATAGCCATTCCTTTCAGCAGCTTCCACCATAGAAAGTCCGATTCTATCCTTAACGCTGCCTCCAGGATTTGCTAATTCAAGTTTCCCCAAGATATGAGCTCCACGGACAGCTCCAACGCGATCTAGCTTAACCATGGGTGTGGAACCAATCAATTCTATAACATTATCTACAACCTTAAGACTCATTCTTCCTTCTCTCTCTTTCCTCAGTAAATTCTTTTTTTATCTCTTTCTTTTTTCTTTCGACATATCTATCTATTTCCCCCGTGATGCCTTCCAAATTCTCTAATTTACTCAGCCTCTTCTCCAATAAGTCCTGTCCTCTCAAAACAAGGCGAATTGCATCAGCAACCGGGTCTGGAAGTTTAGAGTGTTCCAGTGCCTGAATCTCTTTCCCACTGAAACCCAGCCCAATCCTTCCAGGTATTCCCACCACAGTTGCCTTTGGGGGAACATCGCTTAGAACCACTGACCCGGCTCCGATACGAGCATTGTCTCCAACTTTGATTGCTCCCAACAGTGTAGCTCCTGCACCTACAACTACATTATTTCCCAGAGTGGGGTGGCGTTTCTTTTTCTCCAGGCTCGTTCCTCCCAGCACCACACCCTGATAAAGGAGACAATCGTTTCCAATCTCTGCAGTCTCGCCGATTACTACACCCATCCCGTGGTCAATGAAAAACTTCCTTCCAATAGTCGCTCCTGGATGAATCTCGATTCCCGTGATCCATCGACTAATGTGAGAAATTAAACGGGCAATCACATATTCCTTCCTCTTATAGAAAAAATGGCCAATCCGATGAAACCACAAAGCATGGAGTCCAGGATAGCACAATATTACCTCAATAACGTTCTTTGCAGCCGGATCCTTCTCAAAGACTGTTCGAACATCCTCTATAATAGTTTTAAACATGTAACTTTTACTCCAATCTCCAATTATTTATCGCTCTTTTTCTGTTTCTTAAGATAATCCTCTATAGCCAATTTCAAAGCATCCTCAGCCAGCATAGAACAATGCATCTTTACGGGAGGTAAACCATCCAGCGCTTCAGCCACAGTTCTATTCGAAATCTTGAGCGCCTTTTCAATAGTTTCCCCCTTAACCAATTCAGTAACCATGGAGCTTGTGGCAATAGCTGCTCCACACCCGAAGGTCTTAAACTTGGCATCAACGATTATATTCTCCTTAACCTTAATATAAAGTTCCATGATATCTCCACATATTGGATTGCCCACATGGCCGACTCCGTCAGGATTTTCGATCTCCCCCACATTTCTGGGATGCATAAAATGTTCCATTACTTTCTGGCTATATGATTGAGTTGCCATTTTTTGCTCCTTTCACATAAAGTGTAATTTCAAATTTCAAATTTGGAAGGAAAGGGGATGGACCAATCTGTGCTTTGAAAGTTTCATGCCCTCTCTGCATAAGTCTTCCAAGGTGGTAGAGTCCAGCACTTCATTTATCTTGTTGGTTAATTTCTTCCATAATATATATGGAACACAGGTAGATATGCGCTTACATAAATCTTTCGAATTTTGCGGCTGAACACAATGTGCTGCACCTATAGGCCCCTCCAGAGCCCTAACAATATCACCAATTTTAACCCCTCTTGGCTGGGAAGTTAGTAGATAGCCTCCCTTTGGACCACGCACGCTCCTAATTAGTTTGGCATGCCGAAGACGGACAAATAGTTGTTCAATGTAATTCTTTGAAATACCTTCTCGCTTAGATATGTCCCGGATAGAAACCGGCCCTTGCCCATAGTGGATGGCAAGGTCGAGCATACACCTTACTCCATACTCTCCCCTAGAAGATAACAACATAACTCTTTCTCCCTTCCATCTCTTTTTTGAAGATAAGCACTCTTATCAGATTTTTCCACTATTTTTAAATGCTAAAATAATTTAACATATCTGACTAATTTTGTCAAGTATAAAATTAAAAAATTTAGCTGATAGATAAATTCTTAGCTTATCAATTGCTTTCGAATCTTCTCTTCTTCAGGGATACCATATGTCTTGAGGACAATTTCAGAAGGACCCTTTATGCCCAGACCCAATTCAACTGCTCTTTTGATTTGAGGCTGGTCCCAGACACTCCTTCTCTGAATTTCCTCAATGGTACCCAGTGTCTTAAGTAATGCAAGTCCAGTAACATCATTAGCCACTAAATCAGAAGAGGCAATCACCAAACCGGGCTCTGCCAAATCTCCATGAGAAGGTCCGCCTGAAAGGAAGACCTTTGTGGCATCCATCACCAGAAAAGTAGGTTTCTTTCCCAAATGGATCTCGCTTATCATGCTACCAAAATGCTCCTTCTCTCTTTCCTTAAGATGAAGAAACTTTCTGTCAGAAGGGGGTATCAAGCCTACCCAATTCTTTATACCCATAGTGAAGTCAGCAATAATATGAGTTTTTGCTACGGGCAGGCTAATGATATGGTCTACTTGTCTCACCAAATCGGGCAGGTAAAACCCCTGGGGCCAATGGTAAGAATTTTCCGGATTAACTTTCACATAATCTCCTTTACTGAAAACAACTACCTCTGCGCCTCCTTGAACAGCAGCTTCATATATACCCACTTTCTTCATCGCCTTTAAAGTATCCCACCAGGGATTTGAACGGTCGGCAACGATTATTATTTGGGGATCCTTCTCTCTGACCATGTTCACAACCTCAAAGACTAACTCTGGATTGGTTGTTCCAGGATAGGGGTCGTCGGAATTAACGTTTGGCTTAACCAGGACAGACTGTCCGGATTTGATAAAGTCTAAACTCCCAGCTAACTTTATAGCTCGACGAACTGAATCGGCTACCGAATCACCTCTGGCCATACCCACTGGGACAACCGGGTCTATTTCCCTCTCCATCTTCTCTTTTGACTTCTGTCTTAAAGCAAAAAAGTCTCCAAGGAAAACAGTGGTTCCCAAGAGAGATACCATTTTCAAGAAGTCTCTTCTGGAAAAATTTTTTTCAAAAATGTCACTCATAGGACTACCCTCAATCTGCTCCCAGCCCCTCTTAAAAGAAGGACCAGGCTTGCCAGATTCAATAGCGCCACCAAAAAACAGACCACTGGAATACCCAAAATGGGCAGAAGGAAAACGCTCACTAAAAGAGCTCCCAAGCAGGAACCTAAAAGGTCAACACCATAAGTAAGTCCTGCTGCCCTGACTAAACCTTCCCTAGACTGGAGATATAATTTATTGGCTAGCGGAAACTGGAAACCGCCAATGAAACCAGCAATTATCGGAAGGAAAGGCAAAATAATATTTGAACCCAGATAAGTACTAAATTTTCCAGATGAGCCCGAAAAACCTAAAAATATGAGCGGGAGAATCAGCGGATAAATGCATATACAAATCTGAGCCTGTATGAAATTGAGAAAATTGCCCCGACCTTTTTCAATAATTTTGGTAGCCCACCAGCCACCAAAAATTAGCCCAATCATAAAAGAAGTAAGAATTATACTCAACTTATAATAAACATACCCGTAGATAATCTGGAAAGAGAGCAAAGTTAAAACCTGGAAGGTTATCTCAGCAAAGCCTGTGGTTGCCACAGCGGTGAGCACAGCTACAGGTCGAACTTCATCACTTGCCTTTCTCAACCAGATGGGCAAAAGAATGAGACAATAAATAATGAGGGCAGTAAGATAGATTCCTTTGGGAGAAATCTTCTTAAGAATTTTGCCTAAGGTGAACCTGAATTGGGTGGACCAGAGCACCATATCATAATAGTAAGATATCGGACGAAAGTCATAATTGAGCATAATCTTTGGTAAAGGCTGAAGTTTGCCTTCCAAATAGGCAATCCTTTCCTCCGATAACTCGCTCGCCAAATAGTATTCTCGGACATATTTTGCCTTCACTTTCCTCTCATTTAATCTTTCCATAAGCCTTCGATAATCGAGAGTAAGAATCCCCTTACTATTGCAAGCCAAAAAATAGTTCGTATACCCCGGAATAACTTTCGCTTCAGCAAAAACTTTCTTTAAGGATTCATTAAGCGAGACCAGAAGATTCCGTTGCTCTTCACTGATGTAATTGGGTGAGGACGTAATTCCAAAAAAGAGTATTCCTTTCTCTCTTAGAATTTTTCTTGCGGTTCTAAAAAATTCAACAGTATAGAATCTATTTATCTGGGCAGTAAATGGTTCAGGAAGATTGACGATAATGAGGTCATACTTATTGGAAGTTCGCCTCACAAATAGCCTGCCGTCTATATTTCTCACTTCCACCCTTTTATCATTCAAGGCATACTCTTTTGAGGAAGAAAGGTATTCTTTTGCCAGTGTAATCACCAAAGGGTCCAGTTCGACATAATCAACCTTGTCTACAGGATGCTTGAGAATCTCCTTTAAAACTCCGCTTACTCCTCCCCCGATAAGTAGAACCTTTCTTGGTTGTGGGTGCTCCAGAAGGGTAAAATGTGCAATGCTCTCGCTGGTAAGCTTATCGGGAACAGTAAAGTTGTAAAGTCCATTGTTGAAGAAACTGTAGGTGGTATCCTTCCTGGTAACAGTAATATTTCCGTATATAGAATTTCGAGAGGTCAATAAATCGTAAGCTCTCCATCTCAAGTTCAGAGAAACCTCACGCAAATCCCCGACTTTACCAAAAGAAAAAAAGCTCAGCGACAGAAGAATCAATATAGAAGTTGGAACAAGGATAAGAGGCTTTTTCCTCTCCACGAACCACGCTAAGGAAAAGGCAACTACTAGATTAACAAGACCTATTCCCAGCATAATATAAAGTGGCGACAGTATTCGGATTAAAAGAAGGCCGGATAAAAGTCCACCAGATGTAGCACCTATTGCCTCAAGCACGTAGACATAGCCGATCTGTTCTGCCCTTTCTCCTCTTTTGGGAGCGTAGATGCGACATCCCAGAACGAAGAGAAACCCTAAAAGCAGGCAAGTGGGAGCCAGAATAGCCAGACTCGAATAAGTCATGGGAAGAAGCCCGATGATTTCGCCAGGTGATGTATTGAGGAAGATAGGTATGGCTCTGGCAGCAAAAATAGTTAAAGGAAGGAATAATGCTAAAAGGAGCTCTGCAAGAGCAAAAAAAGCAAGTTTATACTTGATTCTCTCAACAAAGAACCTGCCGATTCCCCAACTTCCCATAGCTACCCAGAAGAGCCAGCCCGCAAGAGTAATACCTAGAGAGAGTTCGTTGCCATAAAAGACAACCATTAACTCCCTCATTAGCACAATCTGGGCAGCCATGGAGGTAAAGCCTATGAGAATCAAGCCCAAAATGAGGTATTTTTTCACTTCTCACTATCCCAAGTATTCCGATACCTTTGGTGAGGGAAGGTCTGTCTTTTTCTTGACCTTTTCTTCAGACCAAACGCCTGGAATCGGCTCCCCGCAAAATCTACACTTCCCCTTTTCTATATTATTTTCTAAGACCTTAAAACCAATCCTCCGGACTAAAAGTTTCCCATCCTTTGGACAATAAGTGTTCTCACCAGGATGGCCGGGCACGTTACCAATGTAAACATACTGCAGACCTACTTTCTGGGCAACCTCTCTGGCTTTCTCCAATGTACTTACAGGAGTTGGCGAGAGATTCTTCAATTTATAGAGTGGATAGAACCTGGAAAAATGGAGAGGCACATCCATTCCCAAATTATCCCTTAACCACTCGCACATCGCTTTAATCATTTTCGGATCATCATTAAAAGGTGGAACGACGAGGTTAGTAATTTCTAAATGGACTCTGTTTTTTCTTAATGTTTTTATTGTGTTAAGAACTGTTTTCAAGAATCCTTGAGAAATCTCTGAGTAAAATTTTTGACTGAATCCTTTAAGGTCGATATTAGCACCATCGAGGTATTGAGATAGTTGTTCTGCTGGCTCGGGATTGAGAGAACCGTTAGAATGGTAAATATTCTTTATACCTCTTTTTTTAGCAATCTTGGCTGTTTCCAACATGTATTCATAGAATATTGAGGGTTCTGTATAGGTATAAGCAATGGTGGGACAACCGTATTTCATTGCCAAGTTCACCACTTCTTCTGGAGGCAAATAGATATTCACCGTATCCTCTGGACGGAACTGAGCAATCTGCCAATTTTGACAATACTTACACCTGAAATTACAACCTGCGGTAGCGATG
Organism: bacterium; assembly: GCA_046759165.1. Taxonomy (GTDB): domain Bacteria; phylum UBA6262; class WVXT01; order WVXT01; family WVXT01; genus JBHIBS01. The sequence goes on from JBHIBS010000010.1 coordinate 10,118, forward strand.
GAAAAAGCTGTGGTAGCCGGGAGAAAATGGAAGAGGGGCTTCTTTTCAATGGGATCGATATGCACAGCAGTAGGATTGCCATAAACTAACGAATAGTGTTTACCATTATGTGGCTCCCTTGCACGACAGAACCCTCTCATACCTTCTGAAAGGGTACACCTCCTGGGACAGAGCTGACACTGAATTGTCTCTTCTCCCAGATTTTTGTAAAACATCGCCTCCCTCTTGGAGATAAAACCTTTCTCGCCACTTTTTGGGCTCAAGGCAGCGGCTTTCAAAACATCAACGAGTAAAGGAACTGAAGCCAGAGCAACACCACTAAAAGCACATACTTTAAAAAATTCTCTTCTGGATAATTCCCTTTTATAAAAATCCCTTTTCATTTTCAAATACCCCCTATAACTTCAACTTTGGCACGACTTCTCTTTCGCTTCTATTACTGGCAACTATCTTCGTAAGCCAGATGCTCACTTCATAGAGAATTAATAGAGGTCCTGCCAGGAGAATTTGAGTGAAAACATCAGGCGGGGTAAGAATGGCAGCTAAAACAAAAATGGCTATAATAAATACCTTTCTCTTTTTTGCCAAAAACTGTGGACTCACTACGCCTATTCTGGCTAGAAACATCAGCACCAATGGTAACTCAAATACGATACCAAATGCAAGAATCATTAACGTAATGAAAGATAGGTATTTGCTTATGGAAATCATTGGTTGCAAAGAACCGCCACCGAAACTGAGTAAGAATCTTAAACCTACTGGGACGACCAGAAAGTAAGCAAAACTTGCCCCGCTCAAGAATAGAAGTAGCGAAAATGGACTGTAGAAGAATAGATATCTTTTTTCTTTCTCTTTTAAACCCGAGGAAATGAATTGCCAAGCTTGATAGGCTATCATGGGCAAAGCAAATATAATCCCACCAAATAGGGCAATCTTCAAAGTTATAACAAATGGTTCTTGGGGCGCTATAAACACTAAGGAATGTGGGAAAGGCCTTTTCAAAATGGCGAGAATCTTATCAGAATAGAAGTAACTGAAGATTGAACACGCCAGAACCGTAAGTACGCAAACGATGAGTCTTCTCCTCAGTTCTTCCATATGCCCTATCAGACTCATCTTCCTATCTTGCAATCTCTTCTCCATTCTATTCTCTTAGTGAGAAAACCAAAATAGATTTTTTAAAAATTATAGCACAGAGGTCGTGAGATTGCAAGAAAGTTAATTGCTAAATTAACATCATCTTCATCAAAATGGGCGGTTTAAGCTCCTACCCAAGATCCGAGCCAGTGGCCTTCAGCACAGTGGCCTACTCCCGGAACCATAAAACGCACTCTCATGCCCACCCCACTCCTTCAATCAATCTTCGTGCCCTTCACAAAATTATTTTCTCGTCGGAAAACTCTAAAATCACCTTTCTTTTTGACCCCCGCCCTCTATGCATTCTAAAATATCTCTCCTCGCTTAGAGGGCGGGGTCAATTTTTGCCTCTTAACGCCTCTCCCCTATAGGGGAGAGCCCCCTCACCCCTTTCCCCATTTAACTCCCCTCCTTTTTCCTCCCCCTCCAGGGGGAGGAGCAGAGGAGGGGTATTGGGGTCGCAATGACAGACCAAAAGCAAAGCTTTTTCAGAGCTCTCTTTAAATAGTTAGAGTCAAGAACTCTAACGCATTTTTAGTAAAGATGCTTTTTAGAAGTTCTCAGTAGGACTCAACACTCACTTCTACCGCGGCCTATCCTTGCTGGAGCCCATACACGAAGTAGCTCTGCGTGTATTATCCTTCTGTTTTTGAATTCTTTTGATTTGTGGGACTCGAATTCCTTAAACTACAAAATTCCTCATAATCAATCAATTTTTTTATTGTGGGCTTGTCTCCACAAACCAAGCAGTCCTTATCTCTGACAAATTTAACACTTCTAAAGCTCATCTCCAAAGCGTCAAAAATAAGGAGTCTCCCAATCAATAACTCGCCCTTGCCAAGAATTAGTTTCAGAACCTCGCTAGCTTGAATTATGCCCAGAACGCCGGCAACCACACCCAGAATGCCCGCTTCCTGACAAGAAGGTACCAATCCCGGGGGAGGTGGCTCGGGAAAGAGACAACGGTAACAAGGTCCCTGCTGAGGGAGCACAGTAGTTGCTTGGCCATCAAAGCGTAAGATTCCAGCATGGGAGAATGGTTTATTCAATAAGACACAAGCATCGTTTACCAAATACCGTGTGGGAAAATTATCACTTCCATCAACAATTATATCATAATCTTTAATTATATCCAGAATGTTATCCGAATTAAGCCTCAGTTGGTAAGTAGCTACTTCTATATCAGTATTAAGATTCTGCAATTTATTTTTTGCCGACTCTGTTTTTGGCACACCAATATCCTTTGTGGAGTGGAGAATTTGACGTTGTAAATTGTTTAGCTCCACCTTATCACTATCCACCAGTCCGATCTTTCCTACCCCGGCTCCTGCCAGGTAGAAAGCGCAGGGGGAACCCAAACCACCACAACCAATAATGAGAACCTTAGCTTTCATAATCTTCTCCTGACCTTTTCCTCCTACCTCTGGTAAAATTATCTGTCTGCTGTATCTTTCGATTTGATCATTTTTGAAACTAACCATATCTTTACCTCCTATGTAAATCAGTAAGTCACCTTTTTCCTCGAGATCTCGCAATTAAATTCGGGGAACCAGAGTTATACCTTTCTGATTAGAAGTCTAAAAGCACCTTCAATTCTTTTCACCCCTATAATTTCGTGACCTTCCTCCTTTACGCTTCGAGGAACATTTTTAATTGGTTCACCCTCATCAATGAGTACTTCTAGTATTTGTCCTTTATTCATTTCTTCGAGTTTAAGCTTTGTCTTGACAAAATTAATTGGACATACCACACCTCGCAAATCGAGCTTTTCATCAGCTTTTATTTCATTCACTTTATTTTCTCCTTAAAATAATCTATTCCCACACGGTCCAGTGTCTCGCGGAAGCGTTCGCCCTTTTTACCTTCTTTTCGATAGAACTCCAATGTCTTTTCTACAGTTTCAAACAGCTTATCTTCGGAAGGAACAAAGTCAAAAACTTTCTGGCCAAGGGCTGGAAACTTTCCCATTTTACCTCCCACATAAACCGCATAACCGTCCTGCTTCTTCTCCCAGGCTCCAGTGGGACAGACCAAAACACACTCCGCACAACCAATGCATTTAGCCTCCTCGTATAAGAGCTTTTCCCCATTAACAGTGATTGCCTTCACAGGACATACTTCTGCACAAAGTCCACAGTAATTGCAGAGTTCTTCGTTGAAGTTTTTCTCGATTTTTCCCATAACCCCAAAGTCATTTTCTAAAGGCTTTACGCAAGCGTTGGGGCACCCTGTAATACCAATTTTGAACTTCTGAGGCAACCCTCCCCTGCCAAAAAACTTCTTGTCAACTTTCTTCCCAATTGCCTGGGCATCGATAAGGCCATGGGAACATATGCCACCCTGGCAGGCAGTCACTGTCCTCACCCGAGGACCACAAGCACCGACCTCCAGTCCCACTTTTGATAATTCCTTCTTTACCTTATCAAAATCATTAAAGTGTACGTAGGGAATCTCAATTCCCTGACGAGTAGTAAGATGCATATGTCCACGACCATATTTATTGGCGATTTCAGCTAATTTAGGTAATTGATCGCTACGCACATAGCCACCAGCACAACGGAGTCTCACTGAAAAGAGATCCTTTTCCTTCTGTTTCATAAAACCACCAGCTTTTAGTTCTTTAATATTGTACTCTGCCATTTTCCGCTCCTTTAAATTTCAAAATATTGTTGTATACTGAAGTACCTCTCTCCAGTATCGGGAAGGATAACTATGACCCTTTTCCCTTTCCCCAAATCTTTGGCAATTTTTAGGGCAGCAAAAGCAGCTGCTCCCGAAGATATTCCTGCAAATATGCCTTCTTCTTTAGCTAACCTCTGAGTTGTATTGTAGGCTTCTTCATCTCTCACCGTAACTATCTCATCGATTATTTTCCGGTTCAATACATCGGGAACGAACCCTGCGCCAATACCTTGAATCTTGTGAGGTCCACATGGTTCGCCGGAAAGAACAGCTGAACTATGTGGTTCAACAGCAATTATCTTTACTTGGGGATATTCCCTTTTGATAACTTCTCCCACACCAGTTATAGTTCCTCCTGTGCCTACTCCAGCTACTAAAGCATCCAATTCTCCATTAGTAGCTACTAAGATTTCTCGGGCAGTAGTTTGGCGATGGATTTCTGGATTAGCAGGATTTTTAAACTGTTGGGGTAGAAAAACATCTGGATTTTTAGCTGCAATCTCCTCAGCTTTTTTTACCGCTCCCATCATTCCTTTAATTGCCGGAGTAAGTACTATTTCGGCACCAAAACTTTTGAGGATATAAATTCTTTCTAAACTCATCGACTCAGGCATAGTGAGAATACATTTATATCCTTTAACAGCACATACCATAGCCAGACCAATCCCTGTGTTTCCACTTGTAGGTTCAACGACAATTGAACCTGGTCTTAATTTTCCTTCTTTTTCTGCCGCCTCCATCATACTGAGTGCTATTCTATCTTTAACACTTCCTCCCGGGCTATAGGATTCAAGTTTTGCATAAATTTCGGCCATCTTATCACTAACTATTCGGTTTAACCTTACCACCGGCGTATTTCCAATTAAATGCAATATGCTTTGGGCAACTCTTCTCCCACATTTTCCATCACTTTGATTAAAACTTCCCACTTGCGTGTTGGCTTTTTCTCTTTCTTCTCGGCCGCCGCCTATGAAGAACACTATTTCTACCCTATCCCCGTTTTTCAGAAAAACTGAATCGTAATCCTTGCGCTCGATAACCTCATCGTTAACTTCTACTGTGACAATACTGGGTCGAATATTCTTTTTCTGAAGAAACTGAGAGATATTCATCTCACCTTCTAATATTTTTTCTTTTCCATTAACAAAAATTTTTCCTGTCATTATTAGTACCTCCTATATGGATCCCCTTGTGAACCATGGAGAAAATTAGAATTTCCCTCGCTGGTAATCGTTGCCTTCAGCTTGCCACTAAAGCCTTTCCTAAAAGATGTACTTTTTGCAATTTCTCGCAAGGCGAAGTTAGCCGCATGAATAGTCTTGTCAATATCTTCCTTTGTGTGACTTAAGGAAATAAAACATGACTCAAATTGTGAAGGAGGGAAATAAATTCCTTCCTTTAGCATTTTTCTAAAGAATTGAGCATACTTTTCTGTATTTGCTTTTCCAGCTGTATTATAATCTGTTACCTCTTCCTTAGCAAAGAAAACAGTGAATATAGAACCGATTCGGTTAATCCTGATTTTCACTCCCAACTTTTCTGCATTTTTCTTCAGTCCTTGACAGAGAAGTTTCGTTCGTTCCTCAAGTAACTTATATACTTTATTTTGGGAGAGGATTTTTAGAGTTGCTAAACCTGCTGTAACTGCTACGAGATTACCGGAAAGAGTTCCCGCTTGATATACTTTACCCAAGGGTGAGATATATTTCATAATTTCTTTTTTTCCCCCATAAGCACCTACGGGGAATCCACCTCCAATTATTTTTCCCAAACAAGTTAAATCTGGTTTTACTTTGTAAATTTCCTGTGCCCCTCCATAGGCTACTCTGAAACCAGTAATTACTTCATCGAAAATAAGAACTATTTTATACTGGTCGCAAATCTCACGCAATCCCTGTAAAAAACCTGGTTTGGGCAAGACTACTCCCATATTTCCCGCAATTGGTTCAACAATGATACAGGCTATATCCTGATGATACTTTTTGACCGTTTTCTCTACTGCGGTTAGATCGTTATAAGCCAATACCAAAGTATGCTTGACAAAGTCTTTCGGTACGCCAAGGCTGTTTGGTACACCAAAAGTAGTAGCTCCGGACCCCGCGCCAACCAAAAAATAATCGGCGTGACCGTGGTAACACCCTTCAAATTTTATGATTTTTGCTCTCCCAGTATAACCTCTGGCCAGCCTAATTGCACTCATAGTAGCTTCAGTCCCTGAGTTTACTAACCGCACCAACTTGATTGAGGGAAATGTTTTACAGATTTCTTTAGCTAATTCAGTCTCTTCTTTAGTGGGAGCGCCAAAACTCGTTCCTTTAGAAACAGCCCTGCTAACCGCCTTAATCACTTCTGGATGAAGGTGTCCTAAAATTAATGGCCCCCAAGACATCATGTAATCAACATATTCTTTGCCTTCCACATCATAAATTCTCGAACCCTTAGCGTGACTAATAAATACAGGTTCGCTGTTCACCGCCCGGAAAGCACGAACTGGACTATTTACTCCACCAGGAATATATTTCTGTGCTTCATAATAGAAACTCTTATTTAAATTAGACTTCCTTAAGATTTTAACCATTTTGCTACTTCCTTAGCCCAGTAGGTGATAATAATATCTGCTCCTGCTCGTTTTATGCTCGTTAGCATTTCCAAAACTATTTTCTTCTCCTCCAACCATCCTCTCTGGCTGGCAGCTTTAACCATTGCGTATTCTCCACTCACGTTGTAAGCAGCTATTGGCACAGTAAACTCATCTCTTACTCGCGAAATAATATCCAAATATGCTAAAGCTGGCTTGACCATAACAATATCTGCTCCTTCTTCTACGTCTAACTTTATTTCAGAAATAGCCTCGTCACTATTGGCTGGGTTCATCTGGTACAATTTACGGTCACCAAACTGCGGTGAAGAATTGGCTGCCTCGCGGAAAGGACCGTAGAATGAAGAAGCATATTTAGCAGAATAGGACATAATAGCAGTTTTTCTATATCCATTATTATCCAAATTTTCTCGAATTGTTTTTACTTGTCCATCCATCATTGCTGAGGGAGCAACAATGTCAGCGCCAGCTTGAGCATGAGACAACGCTGTTCTTGCTAATAGTTCTATAGTAGAATCATTATCGATTTCCCCGTCTTTAACTATTCCGCAATGTCCATGAACAGTGTAACTACATAGACATACATCAGTAATTATCGTAAGAGCGGGAATTTCTTTTTTGACCTCTCTTACAGCCCGTTGAACAATGCCGTCCTTAACATAGGCTTGAGAACCCAGTGCATCTTTCTTCTCTGGAATTCCAAAAAGTAATATCGCAGGAATTCCCACTTGTTCCACTTCTTTTGTTTCTTTAATCAAATTATCAATGGAAATCCTGCATATTCCTGGCATGGACTCAATTGGTTCTATAGCTTTCTTACCAGTAATTATAAAATATGGCATGATTAAATCATCAATAGATATACGTGTTTCGCCAATCATTCTTCGTAATCGTTCGTTCTTTCGCAGTCTGCTTAGTCTATGTAAAGGATAACCCATTATTAAATCACCTTCGCATTAAGTCCATAACTTTTAGCCTGTGCTTGTGTAATTTCACCAATACATTTAACCTTTACCCGTCTGGGTAGCTTCTTGTACTCTTTCATAAAATTATTCACTGTTGATGGACTGGTGAATATAATTTCTTCAATATCGTCGAGATTGATTTTACTAACCTTAGGTTTTATATTTCGATAGACTGTTATAGTGTCAACATTAGCCCCTAAGTCTTCCAGTGCTTTAGAAAGATAATTGCCGGCAAGATTAGAACGCGGTATGAGGATATTTTTACCCCGTATATCGAAATTCCTGAATGCTTCTACAATTCCTGTTGAAGACTCTTTTTCTGGAATAAAATTTACAGTGATTCCGTACTTTTTCAGCCTTTTACCGGTAGCACTGCCGACGGCACAAATTTTTATTCCTCTTAAAGCTTTCATATCTTTTATATTTTTCTTAAATCTCTTAAAGAAAAATTCTACGCCATGAACACTGAGAAATATTACCCAGTGATATTTTTTAATATCTTGTATTTTCTGATCGGTCTCTCTGTAATTATCTAAAGGGACAATTTTTATCATCGGCTGATGAATGATCTCGCCTAGAGATTCAAATTTTTTTGGATTGGTACCAGTCACTAAAATTTTTGGTCTCCTTAAGCTCACTACCTCTCCTACTAAAATGACCGCTGGTGGTTCAAACTTCTCTTTCTTTGCTTTTCCAACAATGTCTTTTAAATTCCCCATAACTACTCTTTGCCCAGGTAGAGTGGCTTTTTCAACTATAGCTACAGGCATATCGTTTTTTAAGCCTGCTTTTTTAAGCCTCGTAATGATTCGGGGTAGATTTTCCATTCCCATATAAAAGACCAGTGTGCCTTGGCGAGGGATACTCTTCCAGGCGATGAAACTCGTCTTTCGATTCGCTTCGTGACCGGCAATCAAGGTAACCAGCGAAGCATATCTTCGATCAGTGAGGGGTATATTTAGTGAAGCGGCTACTGCCTGGGCAGCAGTTATTCCGGGGATAACTTCATATGGAATGCCAGCATTATTTAAAGCTTCTATCTCCTGTCCTCCTCTACCAAAGATAAAGGGATCGCCGTTTTTCAACCGGCAAATAATTTTACCTTCTCTGGCACTTCTAATCATTAATTGGTTTATCTTCTTTTGAGCCACAATAAAGCCATCCGAATAATGTTTGCCTCCTAAACTGGCAGTACAGATTTTTTCTGCTTGCGGACGAGCGGACTTTAAAAATTCTCCATTCACTAAATAGTCATAAATTATGATATCTGCTCCCTGGAGACACTTTTTTCCTTTAATGGTAATCAATTCCGGCTCTCCCGGACCAGCACCCACTAAATAAACTTTACCCGTCTTACTCATCGACTAATCCTTCCACCTTACTGCTTCAGCCATCTGACTCCGGCAAACGTTTTCTGGACAGAGGAAATAATCTTTTTGCGACTATATATTTTCTTCACTATTTCTTTAGTTCGTTCATCTTTTTCTCTTATTTCCAGAGCAAGTGACCCCTGTAATGGGTGAGGTTGTAAAATATCAAATGGAATCCTCTGGACTATTCTTTTCTCCAAACCTAAACGCACAAGGCCAATAGCGGCAATTACAATAGCGTCTAAATCACTGTTATCTAACTTCCTTAATCGCTCTTCAATATTGCCTCGAATATCCACTATCTTAAAATCATTTCTGTAAGCCTGCAATTGGGTTTTCCGACGTAAACTACTCGTGCCTATCCTCGCTCTATAAGGAAGTTCATCTAACTTTAGATTTCTCTTAGAAACCAGAACGTCGTAAGAATCTACGGATTCACTTATAGCTGCAATAGTTAAACCGTTAGGGATCGACTCTGGCAAGTCTTTAGCACTATGTACGGCTAAATCGATTTCTCGGTTAATGAGTGCTTGTTCAATTTCTCTTGTGAAAAAGTCCGTACCTTCCAATTTCTCTAAAGGCGTCTCTTTATCCCCATCACCTGTAGTTTCAATCTCGATAATTTCAAATTTCTGATGAGGATTTATTCTTTTTAATAGAGCTATTATTTCCCCTACCTGTTTAAGAGCTAAAGGGCTGGGTCTGGTGCCAATTCTAATAATACTGTTTATGTGTGGCATACTACTCCTACCAAAATTATCGACAAATTTCTCCGTTTCCTCTTCCACAATTTTCTCGGCACGTTTTGCCTCTTCTTTTCTTTGTTTATGATTACTTTCGATTATTGAGTTCAAGTCATCTAAGTTATATAAAATTACATTACTGACATTCTTTACTTCAGGATCTACATCCCGCGGTAAGGCAAGATCCATTATAACCAAAGTTTTTCTTCGTAACTCCATTATCTCTGAAATTATTTCCCTTTTTATAATTAAGTGAGGACTTGCCGTAGCACTAATAACAATGTCCGCTTCTTTCAATTCCTCTTTTAATCTATCAAACCTGACTGCTTTCCCTCCCACTTTTGAAGCCAACAGGCAAGCATTTTCGTAAGTTCTATTGGCAATAAACACCCCGGAGACTTCTCTATCTTTCAGATATTTAGTTACTAATTCGCCAATTTTGCCTGTGCCAATAATTAAAATTTTCTTTCCTGTTAACCTTTGCCAAAACTCCTCGAGCATTTTCAAAGCTACCTTACCTATAGATAGGTTACCCTGGGATATTCTTGTCTTTGTCCTCACAAGTTTTCCTACTGCGCTTGCTTTCTGGAATAATCTATTAAACAGCCCATTTGTTGTTCCCATTTCCTTCGCTTGTAGATATGCTGATTTCACTTGACCTAAAATTTGGTTCTCTCCGATAACTTGAGAATCTAAACCACTAGCTACACGAAAAAGATGCTTAATAGCTTCTTTATCTTTTAAAAGATAGAGATATTTACTATTTCTATTTTCTTCGAGGTGATGATAGTTTACAAGAAAATTCCGTAATTCTACCTGTCCCATCTCCATATCATTAATACAAGTATAAATCTCCACCCGGTTACAGGTGGAAAGGATTACTGCCTCATCAATTGATTCCATCTCCAGCAATTTAGATAAAGCTTCTCCCAGTCTTTTTCTGGAAAAGGCAAACCTCTCTCTTATTTTTAAGGGCGCGGTCTTATGACTTATTCCTATTAGAATCAGATTCATAAAATCACCTTTATTTCATCTCTGATTCTCTTAGCCAGACTTGGCGATTTTCCATTTGTTGATACACTAATTACTGACTTCTTCTTCCTCATAATTGCTGGTAAAATAAAACTTGAATCCTTCGCTGAATCGGCTACATTGACTAAAATTCCTAACCTCTTTGCATCTCTGGCTATTTGGGCATTAACTTTTCGTTGGGAAGTCGCCGCATAGACAAGAAAGGCTCCCTTAAGCATATCCGGTGAGTATTCAAGTTTAACATATCTTATCTTCTTTGTCCTGTAAAGTTTCCTTAGCCCGGTGGTCAATTCCGGGCTAATTATCTTTACTTTCCCATCAAAGGAGAGAATATTCTTCGCTTTCCTCTCAGCAACTTTCCCGCCACCAACAATTACACATTTTCTATTTTTGATGTTAAGATTTATAGGATAAAAAATCATTTTTTATTCTCTTATTATTTTTAATTCGTCTTCGCTAATTTTCCCTTCCTCTATTCTGAAGGATTTCACCTGTGATACTTCTCTATTGATTAAAGATACAATCAAATAGGAAACCTCTGGATAAAAAGCTAATTCCAAATCTTTCCCTGATGGATGAGCGGGAACATTAATATGAGAATGATAGATAGCTAACATCTCCATTCCCAACTCTCTAATCTCCTTGAAAACTTTTAGCTGTTCAGTAGGTTCCATAAAATAACACGTAACCGGGGCCTCAGAGACATTCCTCATCTGGTAGACTTTCTCTATTCTTCCTTCTCTCCCCGCAAGTATTCCACATGCTTCATGTGGATACTCTTTTTTACTGTGTTCTATTATCTGATTAAGCAAATTTTCAGTTAAAGAAATCATCCGAATATAGTAAGTAATAAGAAAGATAGAGACATGGCTATTAAGGGACTGATTAGCCATACCATTAAAGTTTTTTTCGCTATGGAACGTCTTATAGTATAGTTATGACCATTCTTCAAACTAGAAATTCCAAATAGAGCAGCGATCTTCAAATGGACAAATGACTGAGGCACACCTAATGCTGAAGCAATAATCATCAGCGTGCCGGTAACGAAACAGACCAACACAGCAGTGAATACACCTAAGGGGACAATTTCTTTGCCTGCAGCTTCAATGGGTTTTCTGAAAACAGCCCCTCCTATTCCAAATAGAGGTGCGATTAGAAGTAGTCCCCACATTTGGTCCAAAATCTTTGCCCCCGCCAAAGGACCAACAGCATTGGCCACGTTATTCGTGCCTACAGCAAAAGCGCTATAGCAACTACTTAATATAACAAAGATTTTTAGCCGTTTCTGGTGACTAAAAATCTTTTCATATAACCTGAAGTTTTTATCTCGCGGCGGATAAAAAAATTTGCCTAAGTAGAGCGTTAAAGTATAAGCAATGACTGGCAGAATTATCCACATAGGAATCAGAAACGCAAATGTACGGCCTAAAAGCTTACCGAAATGCAAACCAGCTCCTACGATTGCTCCTACCGTTACCAAACTCGTGGATTGGGGAACTTTTAATAAGTTAGCCAGAAACAGGCTGGAAGTGGCCGAGAAAAGTATGATTAAACAGACATTAAAATCTATAAGTTCTTCGAGGATGATTCCTTTACTTAATGTCTTACTCACAAATTTACCTAAAAGAAGTGCTCCCAGAATAACAAATATTCCAAATAATAGTATAGCCCTTTTTCTTTTAATTATATTGCTTCCATAAGCGCCTCCGAAGGCAGCGGCAATGTTAGCCCCTCCCATATTCAGAGCAAAAAATATTACTATGGCTATTAACAGTACAACTTTAATGAGCATTCTTTCGCCACCATTCAATCAAAATATTAGCTACTTCCGGACGAGTAAATTCTCTTGGAGGTATCTCGCCTGCCCTCAATAGTTCTCTTACCTGGGTGCCACTTAAGGAAAAATGTTCACTTTCTGGGTGGGGACAGGTTCTATAAGAGACCATTCCTTGACATTTTCTGCAATAAAAGGTTACACCAAAAAAAAGTGGCGTTATCCCTATTTCTTCAAAGGAAAATTCATCGAAAATATCTTGGGCAGCAAAAGGTTTATAATAATTTCCTACCCCGGCGTGGTCTCTTCCCACGATAAAATGCGTGCAGCCATAATTTTTTCTTACTATGGCATGAAAGATTGCTTCCCGAGGTCCGGCATACCTCATGGCTGCTGGATTAACTGCAAGAACAACCCGATCTTTAGGATAATATTTCTCCAACAACACCTCGTAACATTTCATTCGAACTTCAACGGGAATGTCGTCTTTTTTGGTCTCCCCCACTATGGGATGAAGGAGGAGACCATCGACTATCTCCAAGGCACATTTCTGGATATATTCATGGGCTCGATGAATGGGATTCCTCGTCTGGAATCCTACAATCCTTCTCCAGCCTCTTTCTCGAAATATTCTTCGCGTATCCACAGGGTCAAGACGATACTTGGGCCAACTATCGTGTTTGGGACGTTGAATCATGGTAATCTTACCGGAAAGGAGAACTTCTCCTTTTTGGTAAACAGCCTTCACTCCTGGGTGAGCTTCTTCCTCTGTTCCGTAGACCGATTCCGCCTCTCTCTTCTTATCATACCTATATTTCTCTGTAAGGTGAAAGATAGCTAAAATATTATTGCTCTCATCTAATAAACTAACATCTTCTCCCTCTCTTAGCACCTCAGCCTCTTCCTTGGTCACCGCCAGAGTTATGGGAATAGTCCATGGCAACCCGGAGACCAATCTCATATTGTTTATCACGCTCTCATAATCTTCTTTGCTCATAAATCCTTCCAGGGGACTAAATCCACCGATGGCAATTAGCTCCAGGTCAGAGACTTCTCTCTCAGTAAGGTAGATTTTCTTCAATGCTTGGGCCTTCCTGAAATAGTCTTCTCTTTTTTTCTCTTCTACCATTCTATTTATGAGCACCCCTCCATGGGGAGCGACTTCTGTATCTGCCATTTTAAGCACCTCTTTGAATTGTAAACTAAAGTTAAATTTTTATTTACTTTTCTTGGGGTGTAAACCGCACTCTTTTTGTTCCGGCTTCTCCCACCACCAACGTCCAGCCCTTATATTCTCTCCCGGCTTAATAGCTCTGGTACAGGGAGCACAACCCATGCTGGGGTAATTCTGGTCGTGTAAGGCATTATAAGGGACACACTTAGCCCTAATATAGTCCCACACCTGTCTTTCACTCCAATCAGCCAGTGGATTTACTTTGATAATCGCCCCATGTGCTTCATCGAGCTCGACTTTCTTAATCTGGGTCCGGGTTATTGATTGCTCTCTGCGCAAACCAGAAATCCAGGCAGAGAGCTTTGATAAGGCTCTGTTTAAAGGCTCTATCTTTCTCACTTTACAGCATAACTGTCGAAGGTCGATACTCCTATAGAAAAGATTGGGACCATGCTCGGCTACCATTTTTTCCAGCGCGCCAGCATCAGGACAGTAGACTTCAAACCTTACTCCGTATTTCTGTTTAATCTTTTCCATTACATCATATGTTTCCTGAGGAAGTCTTCCCGTATCTAAAGTAAAAATACGAGCTTGGGGGTCGATTTTCACCATCATATCAATCAACACTACATCTTCCGCCCCAAAACTTGATGCCAAGGCTATCTTTTCTTTGTATTTGCCCAACGCCCACTGCAAAACTTCCTCAGCACTTTTATTCTCCAGTTCTTTCGCTATTTTCTCTAATTCCGCTTCTATCCTCTCCTTTTCCATTCTGAGATCCTCCTCTGAAATTTTTTTCATTCCTCCAAAGCAGCCGGGCAATTAATCACTGTCTCCAAACACAGTCTTCAGGACTTCCAAATTAGATATAGTACATACTTCCCTTCATTTTCTGGGTTATGTTGCAAATATCTTCAAATGATACATGGTCAATGACTCCAGCCATCGCCTCCTGGACTTCTTTCCAGATTAACTTGAACCCACAGGAGGCCTCTTTAGAACACCGCTCCCGCGGAGCATCCTCCAGGCAGACTAGCGCCACCAATGGGCCCTCGATGACTCTTATAACCTCACCCAACATTATCCGGCTGGGAGGCTGAGTTAAAAAATAGCCCCCTTCGCGACCTTTCCTGCTTCCCACCAATCCAGCCTGCCGAAGTTGGGACAATATTTGGACAAGGAATTTTCTAGGGATTTTCTGCCTCTCTGCAATTATACGAATGGGCACAGGCCTGTTTCTTCGATACCGAAAGGCCAATTCTAATAGAGCCATACAGGCATATTCTCCCTTTGCTGAAATCTTCATGGTTTTAACCCTAAATAAAAGACTACTATGTTAATCAATTTACTATTATATAATAATAAAAAAATTTTGTCAAGTGTTTTTTACTGTAAGGCGAACAACTTTGATTTCAATCAGTCTCCTCTTTCTCCCATCCACAGGCTTCTCCTTCGGTTTCCTTCTTAAGGAATAATTCCTCATAAAGGACAATCACCTTCTTTACTGCAAAACAGGTGGCATCTGACGATATAGTCGCTCCACTGATGGCACGAATATCCTTACGCACTTTTATACTATCCTCACTGCTTTTACCAACGAACTGCTTCAGGAAATTACGCCGGGCAATAGGGCGTCCCCTTTTTTCCTTATATGACATCACTGCTAAGTTCTTAACTTTTGCTGTAGCAGTATCCAGAGCAATGATGAATTTCACTGGACCCCATTTGCCGGGTTGTTCTTCAATCACTGCCACTCCAGTTTTCTGATTATCTTTTAGACCAAAATAAAATGTATATTTGACCTTTTCTTCCACTTCTTCTGACTTTGAACCTTTTTGATAATGAACCAAACTTCCACCCAACCTCTCCTTAATTCTTGCTGTTTCTGTAGAAGTCAGTACTCGGGTCTCAGTCACTATTTCCTCCGCTTCAGGGAACATTTTTTCTAACGCTTGTTCCTGAGTGAGCAATTGTACTGCAAGGCAATTTTTAGAAAACACAACAATACTAAGAACTAATAATACTCCTATTGCAACCTTTCTAATAATCATTTCTTGCCCCCTTTGCTAATAATCTCAAGGTTTTCTTTCAACCCTGAAGAATATAAAATCTCTCCCTCGGTGGTAACCATTAATGTTTCCGTATCTGGTGTTTTTTCTACAAGTTCCAGTCCTTTCTCTTTTCCCATCACGAAAAGTGCTGTTGACCAGGCATCAGCAAACACAGGGTCAGGAGAGATTACAGTAACACTGGTTAATCCTCTTGCCGGATAGCCAGTTTTTGGGTTAAGTATGTGATGGTATTTTACGCCGTCTTTTTCAAAAAATCTCTCATAGTCACCAGAAGTAACCACAGCCAAATCCGATACTTCAATAACACCAATAACTCCTTCGCCCCGGGGATTCCGAATACCCACTTTCCAATCTTTCCCTTTTAACTTCCCCAAAGCATAAATATCACCTCCGGCATCAACTAATGCTGATTTTATTCCTTCTTCTTTTAGGACCTTTATTGCTTCACTTACAGCGTATCCTTTGGCGATTCCTCCTAAATCAATTTTAATATCTTCTTTGAGTTTTGTAAGTTTACCATTTTTAATAAATAGTTTTTTATATCCAATCTTCTTTAAATACTCGCTGATTTTCTGCTTCCCCGGTAGAGCAGGAGAATCACCATAGAATCCCCAAAGTGTTATTAGAGGATAAATTGTAATATCAAAGGCACCAATGCTTTCCTTACTAACCTGTTGTGCTATTTTCAATAAATCAAGTATTTCCTGATCGGTGGTAGGTATATTTTTATTATTGAATTCGTAGAGCGGACTATTTGGATCTAGCACATTGAATTTTTTGTCAATTTCCTCCATTCTATCAAGAGCCAAACTGATAGCCCTGTTAACCACTTTCTTCGGTCCCACAGCTTGTATAGTGCAGTAGGTGTCCATAAGAAAGCGGGTTTGTTTCTGTATCTTTTCTTCAGTTACTATAAATGACCGCCCTGCAAGAAAAAATATCACTGCCAAAATTATAACTAACCCACCAATGGAGAGCAATTTCTTTTTTTGCATTTATAAAATCCTCCCTTGAAGGCGAAAGGGGCCTTCGTTTCCGTAGTGAGATTTGTCTCACTTTTTTACAGAGACCTCTCCTTCTCAATTACTGTCCGCCAATGTGGCTGCCAAAGCGGAGAAGTGAAGGCTATCACACCAGACAGAAGTCTCCCTGGGCGCTAAACGCTAAATTTTTGTCCCTGGCGCCTCACGAATAGCTTCAGTGTAGTGATTCTGTCTATAATTAGAAAGTAGTTCTCCAGCCCACGGTTAGCCGGTTGAAGTCTAACTTGTTACTCCCATCCTTTCTTTTCCAGTCGGCAATATCGTACTGAATCAGAATAATGGAACTACTGGAAGCATAGAGCTGTAAACCTGGGGTGACGGTTATATACTTCTCGCCTCCAGGTGCAGTGTAAAAGAAACCATTGAAGTTATGGTCAGCCACATTGTAGTGCAACATTGCTCTACCCCAAGGGGCAAAACGGTAAAATACCTTAGCATAGAAGCCAAAAGGTTTGGCATCTCCTGTACCAGCAATACTATTCTTCCATATACCACCAGCATATTCACTTCTAATGGAAAGTTCTTTCCATGTATAGGCTGCACCTACTGCCCAGCGAGTCATATTATATTTGTTGTTATCATCCCATTTCCCTGTAGCAAGTGAAGCCAGGAACTTAACCGCACCGACTTCAGGTTCGGCGTGGAGCATTACCACGGGCCCCTTATTGTTATCAGAAAACTCGTATCCTCCATTCAGGAGATACAGGTACGCTGGGAGGGAGACCTCGCCTAATTCAAAGGACTTATAGACTTCAATCCCGGTATCGTGCATTGCTCCCAGATAGTTGTTGCAGGCAAATTTACTGCCATTGTATTCGTCTTCCCAGAAGAGTTCTGCACCGTAGTCCCAGGTGAAGCGGGGCTTCACAATCCCAGCAGCTATCTCATACCCTTGCGGTAAAACTGCCTTAACGACAGCCTTTACCCAGCCGTGGAATTCTCCTTCCACATCCTTGGCTGCTGTTTTCTGTTCTCCAATCTCTTTCCCAAATTTAGGTGTTGCTCCACTACTGGCAGACCACATAGGCTGAAGGTCAACAGAGATCTTTTCCGTCAGTTCCTGAGAGACATAGAGAATCATTTCTCTGAAACCTATTCCAGTGTAATCGTTACCAGAGACACCATCGCTTTTACCAACACTGCCGTCAAAAAGAGTAAGTTTAATATGGCTACCTACTCTTGTTTCTCCTGCCTGTAACAGGGAAACTGACCCAAAAATCAAACAGCCAATTACTAAAAGCATTAGACATTTCTTTGTCATTTTTGTCATTTCACCCCTTTTTATTTGATTTATTGCCCCTTCTATCGGGACATAATTTGTCTTTATCGTCGCCAAATGTAAAGAAAGACCAACTTAAAAAGTTCCCACCTCCTTTCTAGCGATAAGTTGAACCAATAATTTTTAACGCAGACCAAGGTCTGCTACCTCGTTGCTTTTCTTAACCATATGTCGTACAGGTTAAGAACAAAGAGCGATAAAAAAGTTAAAGCCAAAAAAGTGCCAGCAAGCCACAAAACATAGGCGAATCCTCTCCATAAATAAGGTATTAGGTACATTGAACCAATATCAGCCACAATTACAAGAAAAGGGAAGATTGCAAAAAATCTTTTCAGTTTTTCAGGATACGAGGTGAACATAAACATAATAATCGGTAAAGCAAAAAGATAAACCGAATAGTAAGGCAGATATTTGTGTGCATGATCAGTCAGTTCAATGTATTCCATTCCTCCATAAGCCTCAGCGACCAGAGATGGTTTCATCTGGGTATCTATCCAGATATGTACGAGTAGAGTAATGTAGATTAGCCCTATTGTGCAAAGTAATGCTGTTACCAGTAACTTAGCACTAGTCGGTGCATTTGAAAGCCTAAAATTATCCATAGCTTTTTCCCTCCTCTTTTAATTGTGAATTTCGGATTACAGATTCGACCCTCCGGGCTATTGCTAGTCCCGATGAATCGTGGCTTCGGTTGTGGAGTTTATCCCACACATTTAATGTGCGGGGCTCCCTGGCAATGATATTTCAATTCCCAATTTGTAATCATTTGTCCCTATCTTTCATTATTTTTCCAGCAATTAATAATGTGGGAATCCAGAGCCCAATAAAGATTCCAAACCTTTCAGCATATGCCGGGTCTATTCTCTTATAATAAAACCAGATAACATAAACCAAAAGCAGTGAAATACCTGCACCAATGTACAACCAAGTTGAAATTTTCTTCATAATAACCCCCCTTTGCTCTATATCGTTCATAGTTTTACACTCCTGCCGCAACCATTATATCTCCTCTGTGCTTTCGTCCGTTTGCTGATATAGTTTAACAATCAAACCACTTAAAGCAGGAATCAGTTTTTTCATGGATTTCCCATTAAGTTTCTGGTTTTGTATAAAAGAACGAGTCCTTTCCCAAAAAACAGGAATAGATAACCAGGATGATGTTACTATTGCTCCTATTCTATCTCCCGATATACCGAATAATTTCAAAGGTGACAGAATTCTTTTTAAACCTGCTGCCAGGTCATCAGGAGAAGTGGTTCTAATCAGCAAAGAAGCGCTCAACATCAAAAGGACAAGTCGAAAAACAAACATGCTTCCCATAGATAGTCCTCCCTGAGTAATTTTCAAGAAGCCCAAATTTGATAAAATTTCTCCGTTTCTATTAAAGAAAACAGGTATGGCGAAAGAAAAAAACAAGAATGAAGATAACTTTCTAATCCCGGAAAACAAATGAGAAAAAGAAATTTTTGCCAAATAAGCGACGCAAAACAAGAAAAATAACACTACAGTATAACTTAAAAAGTTGTCCAAGAATAAAACTATCAATGCCAAAATAAATACAGATATTATTTTTAGGGCGGGGGATAACAAATGGATGCGTGAATTCAGATGAATATAGTGTTGGGGCATAAAAGAAGAAACACCGGTAGTTTTGTTTTCTTTTAGAGACACTCCGATACAGGAATTTTCTAATTTCTGGCATACCTGCGAAGCAACTAATCCGGTAATCCAACCCATTATAACAGCACTGATTCCCAGCCAGGGCAAAAGTAAAAAAATTCCTTGATGTCTGATTAGCAAGAGATAAACCAAACTAATTTGAACTAAGTTATGCGTAATTGCGCCAAGTAGACTTATGCCAATAAGGCTGAAATATAGTTTATGGTTTAAAGTCGATAGTTTATAGAAAAGGCCCATAATTAAAGTACTTATCAAAGCGCCTGTGAAACTCAAAATGAAAGAAGGAGAAAGAAAAGTCCCTAAAATGAAGGAACTGATTATAGTGCGTAAGACCGCTATCTCCACCGCAGCCCTAAAACCGAGAGTAACCAGAGCTACTAAAGTAATCATATTAGCCAAACCCAAGCGAACACCGGGAACAGGATGAGGGATAAGACTCTCGGCAATCTGTAAAACAGCAGCACAAGAAACCAAAAGTGCTATTTTTTTAATTTGTTTATCTTTTTCTACTTCCATACCATAGACCTCGTCTTTTCTCAGTAACTTATAGCATTATATTCCGCATTGGATATTCCAACAATTTCTATCAATACTTTATTCGGCACACAAATGATTGTTTGACCAGGTTTTGATATCCAGCCTGTCTGCACACATATTTTCTGAGGACAATCAGATTTTAATACTCTTATACGTCCTTCTTTGACTTCTATTTCCATATCAGCATAATTTATGATTTTCTCTTCTGATAAGTTAACCTCTTTTATTAACTTTCCATTCTCATAGATAAAAGCCTTCTCGCCACCATTAGACCTGAAGTTCTTGAACGAGAGAAGAGAACTAACAGAAAATATTAATATTATTCCAGCAAGAATAAAATCATATTTAGATACTTGATAGAGATTTCGTCTGTTCATGTTTTCTGCTCACTACATATTCAGATAAATTTTTTAAACTTTCTTTGTGCTTTGAGTTTGAGTTATTGAAAAATGCAATGTTTTCTTTAGCTCGCAGGGCATATTCTTTCGCCTTTTCCAGCATATCTATCTTGAAAGTAAATGGAGAGTCGCCATCCAGATAGTCATCCATTATCTGATAAGAAATTCCAAAATTATGACCAAATTTTTGGAGTAGCGAAACTTGTTTCGCGTTTTGACGCAGACCAAGGTCTGCTACTCCTTGAAGTACTAATATTGACCCAGCCTGGCAACAGACAGACATAAAACCTGCAGTTTTGTTCTCAATTATCTTCAAATATTCTTCAAAAGAAGAGATAGGTCTTCTTAATTCATCGATTTCACCACGGCACATTTTTTCTACACATTGGGATAGAATCCTCACTATTTTCTTATCAAGTTTATTGGTCAGAAGTGAAAAAGCGCGAGCATATAACATATCGCCTGCCAAGACAGCAATTTGATTACCAAATTGTTTATTTAAGCTTGGCTGTTCTCTCCGCTGTAGCGCGTTATCTACTATGTCGTCGTGTATCAAAGTTGCGTTATGAATGAGTTCAACTGCAGTAGCCAAATGAATCAGGTTCTCGGTTATCCGTTTTTGGGGCTCGTTAACGGTTTTAGCAGATAGTAAAACTAATGCCGGCCGGAGGCGTTTGCCCGGAACATTGAAGAAATAACTGATAATTTCGCTCACCCCCGCCCATCGTTGATGGACAGGGTTCACAAATTTTTGATTTTCGCTAACTGAATTTACCTGTTCTTTTAATTCTGTCTCAACCTGAGATAACTCTTTGGATATTGGTTGATAGATTTCTTTAAGTTCCATTTTATTCTTCATTTGGTTCTTTCCGTTTTTCTGGCCAATTTACCCACTTGCTTATTTTCATTTTCAAGAGCTTTTCTACTTTTTGAACCAAATCTTCCGGCTGGGCTGGTTTATCGATAAAATCATCAACAGGAAGATACTCACCATCGGTTTTAGGCGAAAAGCCAAAATCAGGATTTTGAACATTGACTGCCGTGACCATCAATATCGGTATAGGTGCAAGCATCTTATCTTGTTTCATTTTGACAGCATAATCAAAGCCTTTTGTCTGTTTTTTACTGCCAAACATTACATCAAGAATAATTAAATCAGGCTTTTCTTCTTTTGCCTTTCGGAAACCCTCATCAGGACTAAAAGCAGAATCCACCTGATAATTCTTTGCTTCTAATGTAATTTTCATTGCTTCAACCATATCAATATCGTCCTCAATAATAAGAATTTTTGGCTTATCAGTCATCTTGTTCCTCCTTTTGGCAGAGTAAAGATAAACCTACTACCTTTTCCTACTTGACTCTCAACCCAGATTTCTCCTTTATGAGCCTCAATAATTTGTTTAACAATTGACAAACCAAGTCCTGTCCCATCTTTTTCCATCTGTTCAGCATTTTTTGCGCGATAAAAATCTTCAAAAATATGGGATAAATCTTCTTGAGGAATACCAATACCAGTATCCGAAACCACAGTTTGAAAACAATCTGGTTGTTCTATTGTTTGGATTCCAACATTCCCGCCCCAGGGTGTATATTTAATGGCATTTACTATTAAATTAACCAGTAATTGTTCCAAGGCATCAGGATTAGCAGAAATTAAAGAACTAGTAGTAGAATTTTCTAATGACAGGGTGAGTCCTTTCTCTTCCGCCCTCCCTTTCAGTTGTTCAATTACTTTTTTTACTATTTCAGAAAATGATATAAGTTTTTTCTCCAACTCTTTGGTTGCTCTAATCTTGGAAAGGTCCAAAAGGTCCTTGACAAAATGTAATACCTGCCGACTACGCTGTTCAGCACGAGCAACCATTTCTCTTGACTTTTCAGAAATTGAGCCTGTTAAATCGCTTAAGACAACTTTGAGACAACTTTGAATTGTGGAAAGAGAGGCCTGCAATTCATGAGATACAGTCTGTACATATTGTGATTTTAGACGATCTTGTTCTGCCAATTTCTCATTCACTACTGCCAGTTCTCTTTCTCCTTTCCTTAATCTATTAACAATACAAGTTGCCATATAAATGGTTAAATATAATGTACTGACAAAAACAGAAAATACACCTAACAGATAGCGAGGATGTAAACATAATTCTTCATGAATAAATCCCCCTAAGTGATAATGGGGCAGAATCCTCAGACATTCTCCTAATATAACTCCCCCAAAAAGAACTATAGCTAAAGTAGCCTGAAGATAGGCTGCTCTATTTGATAAAAGAATGCTGGCAATAACCATATGAAAGATAAAGTAAAATATAAAAGGATTTTCTGCGCCACCGGAAAAATGAATTAAATAAGTAAGCATAATCAAATCCAATGAAATCTGAAGATTAGCAAAACGGTTTGCCTTCTTGAACCATTCATTTCTATCTTTCTGAGATTCGAGTCGTTGCTTATAAAAGAAAAATAAAATATTGTAAAAAACCAATGCTACATTTCCCAAATAGAGAGGAAATAAAGGTAACTTTACCCTTAAAATATACGTCGTGACAGTGATTACAATAAATACACCAATAGCCGCAAACCATCTCAAATCAATGAGCCATTTTATTCTTTGTCTAAGTTCTCTTTCTGAGGCAATTTGTTTTAATTCATTCATCTTATTTAACCAATAGGTCGAGTAGATAGCTACCACTCAACAATAGTCCAATTGTTAAATGCAAACCAATAGTTGCTGCATTAGCTGGAAGTAATTCATAAATCTTATCGTAGCTTGACTTAGCCACCCTAATCGCCTTAATGCATAAAGGAAGAGTAATGAAAATTATTAAAGCAAAGTAAGGAAAATTTTTTGTAATGACTCCTAAAATAACCCACAAATAAATGAATCCTAAGAGTAGATAATAAACTTTAATCGCTTTTTTCTTTCCTAAGATTACTACCAATGTCCTTTTGCCTGCTTGTTTATCTGCTTCGTAATCAGGGAATTCGTTGATATAGAGAACCAGAGCAATGAGAATACCTATCGGGATTGAGGCAAAAAATGGTAACCAAGATAATTGATGGGCCTGGACATAATATGAACCTAAAACCATAACTGGACCAAACCCTAAACCTACAGATAGTTCACCAAATCCTGTATATCCAATTCGAATAGGAGCAGCATTATAAAAGAATGCTAAAAATATTCCAATGATGCCTATAATTAAAAGAACATTTCCAGGCAAAACAAAATTCAGGTATAGACCAATAGTAATGCCTACCAAGAAACAGAAAATACTACCCCGAAGTACCTGGTGAGGCGCAAGAAGCCTTTCTTGTATTACCCTACTTCCACCACTAAAAGGCGTAGAGAAACGATTTATTTCATCAACCCCTGATTTATGGTCAAAATAGTCATTTGCTAAATCTAATCCTGCGTGGATGAAAAGTCCCCCAATTAAGGCAAACAGGAAAAACAACCAATTAAACTTACCGAACTGATGCCAGGCTATCACTGCGCCCAGTGTTATGGGAACCAAAGTGGCAGTAAAAAATTGTGGTCTGATTGCCTTTAACCAAATCATCATCTTGCTCATCATCTATTACCTCTTCCTGTCATTGCAAGATCCATACCCCCTTCTCTGCTCCTCCCCACACCCAGTTTGCTGGGTGTGGGGAAGGAAATCAGGGGGGAAATAAATTAGGTCGTAGTAATCGACCCACAGAGTTCCCGATTGAAAATCGGGATGAGACTGAAGGTCGTGGCAATCCAGTATGGAGTAGCACCGCTCGCGGTGCGTTGACGCTCCGATGAATCGGAGCTACTCCGGACTAATGGAGTAGCAAATTGCCAGACAAGCAAACATACTCTGGATGTATGTCATATGTCATTAGAGTTTTTCTGTAAATTCCTTAATCTGGGCGTAAGTAAAAACAGGCCCATCTTTACAGACATAAAGATGACTAATCATACAATGTCCACATTTGCCGATACCACATTGCATCTGTCTTTCTAATGTAGTGATAATTTGTTCTGGCGAGAACTTCATTTTTTCTAAAGATAACAAAGTAAACTTAATCATAATCGGTGGCCCACAAGTAACTACTATGGAATCCTTCGGTGAAGGATTCACTTCTTCTAAAATCTTTGGCACAAGACCAATCTTTTCTTTCCAGTCTGATGTTTCACCGCCTGGATCAACTGTAAGTACGGTTTTTACTCTGGGCATCTGTTCCCATTTTTTTAATTCTTCCTTATAGACCAAATCACCAACTGTACGTGCACCATAAATTATGGTTATATCACGAAAGTCTTTCCGATTATCTAAACAATACCAGATTAGAGACCTCAGTGGAGCAACCCCTATGCCTCCTGCAACAAAAATCAAATTCTTACCCCACATATCTTCAACCGGGAATCCATTCCCGTAGGGACCGCGTATTCCTACAATATCTCCTTCTTCTAATTCGTGAACTGCCTGAGTGACCTTGCCTAGTCTCTTAATACTGCATTCAATATATCCTTGCCTGGTCGGTGAAGAAGATAAACAAAACGGGGCTTCACCAATTCCATATACTGAAAGCTCAATAAACTGTCCCGGACGATAAGAGAAATCTTTACAGAGTTTTTTATTTAGGAATACTATTTTAAGAGTTCTAATATCCTCTGTTTCTTCGGTTATCTTTTCAATTTTAGCTGAATTAGGAATGTATGGATTCTGCATCTTTTAATACCTCAGTAAAATCTATCTTTACTGGACAGTTCCTTATACAACGACCACAGCCTACACAAAGATATTCACCATAATTTTTTTTGTGATAACTAAATTTATGATAATACCACTGTTTATATCTGGCAACTTTCTTCTCCCGAGGATTTGTTCCTGCTGCTTCTTTGGTAAACGAGGGAAAACTACAAGCAGCCCAGAATCTTATTCGTTTTCTTTCTTCATCTACTAAACTAAAACAGTGGCAGGTAGCACAGAGATAACGACAAATTCCACAGCTGATGCATTTCCGAGAGATTTTATCCCAAAAGTCATTTTCAAATATTGCTTCTAAGTTTTCAGGAACTCTTAAATCCTTAACTATTTTCTTTTGAACTTCCTGAATCAATTCCTGCTTTTCTTTTCTATGAGATTCTTTTACATCTTTACCATAATCTTTTAGAAGATTTTTTCCCTTCTCAGTAATTATTTGAGCAAAGTAAGTCTCGTTTTTTAATTTTGTAAACAGAACATCCAGGCCCTGTGTTGAAAAAGGACCCTTCTCATCCAAGGAGTAACAAAAACAGGTATTATCGGGATTTTCACAGGTTAATCCCACCAGAATAGTTTTTTCTCTTTTTTCTAAATAATAGGTATCTTTATAGTCTCCATCAAAGATTTTATCTAAAAGAGCTAAACTCCGTGCATCGCAGGGACGTATGCCCCAAATGACAGTAGTTCGTAGCTCGTGGGGTGTGGCTTGTGGTTCATTATTAGAATAAGTGAATAAAATTTCTCGTGGTGAGAAAAAGAGTTCTTTTGCTGGTTTTAACGAATTCGTATAATCCCAGAAAATTTCTTCTCTTTTTTTTATTGCCTTGAATAAGACAAGCTCCTCTTCTTTAATAGGAGCGATGATTTCATAATTATTCATCAAATCAGAAATTAGTCTATTTATCTCTGTTTTTGTAATAATCTTTTCCATAAGGCATACATTAAGGATAGCCGCACCTTCTACAGGTGCGGATTAACGCTCCGATGAATCGGAGCGACTACCGAATAAAATCCTGAGAATCTTCCTCCTTAAAGTCATCAAGAGGAGGTTTTGCTTCCCAACTTTCTCCTGGAGAATAATCAAATAGTTCTTTTATTTCCTTAGACATTTTCTTGTTCAGTTTTGATAAAGGAATATTCACAGGACAAACTCGTTCGCACTCACCACAATCAATACATCGACCGGCTAAATGGTAGGCTCTGACAATATTCCAGGCAACATTCCCTTTTAGAGATGGAGAAGAAAGAATCCATTGAGGAATATTCTGGTCAGTAATACATTCTTGACAATAACATAAAGGACAAACTTGACGGCAGGCATAACAGCGAATACATTTCTCAAACTGTTTCTTCCAGAAGTCCCATTTTTCTTTAACTTTCTTTATTTCAAATTCGGCAATATCCGCATAAGGGTCTTTTCCCTGATTCTCGGTGCTTGGCGCTATATTCGGGTTCTTAATAAGAATATCGTAAACCTTAGGGATATGTGCTTGGCAATATTGACATTTATCCAATACCTTCTCATCGATTACTTGTTTTTCGCACTCTACACCGATAATCACAATGTTTTCTCGTTTTATTTGATTTTCCTGAATAAGACCAACGATCGATTTGACATCGCAACCTTTGGTAACAATCCCAATCCGTTTTCGATTCTCGATTTTCAGTTTTAATAACTCGGGCAAATAGACAGAAAGATTATAGACACAATATTCGTTCCAAATAAGTTTTTCAATTTCATTCTCATCGTCAACAAAACATGGAGTGGCGGAAAAACCATCTTTTCCTTTTCCATACCCAATAATTAAATCAACTTTTCTGTGTTGAAATAATTTTTTTGCTTCCTGTTGAAGTTGTTTTAACTGTTCCATATTAACTATTCACCTAATCACTTATCCACTGCTTGTTTGGCCCAGCATCCTTTACTTCTTCGGTAATTTTTGAGGCAACTTCTGCCCATTTTTTATCTTCAGCAGCGGAAACCCAACTTACTTGAAATCGGCGAGGGTCGATACCGACAAACTCCAAAAGTTTCTTGAATATAGCAAACCTGCGGCGAGCATAATAGTTTCCTTCAGTATAATGACAATCACCAGGATGGCAACCCGAAAGTAAGACACCATCCGCACCTCTTTCTAATGCTTTAAGAACAAATAAAGGATTCATTCTTCCGGAACAGGTTACCCGAATGATTCGAAGATTAGCTGGATATTTTAGTCTACTCCCTCCGGCTAAGTCTGCTCCAGCATAAGAGCACCAATTACATAAAAAACCAATAATTTTAGGCTGCCACTCTTCTGGTTTATTGTTTATGGCTGATGGTTTATTGTTCATTTTTCTATTAACTATCGGCTAAATTGTAGCTACCTCAGCAAATATTTGTTCATCAGTAAAACTTGCAAGGTCAATTGCTCCTACCCGGCAGGCAGAGACACAATTTCCACAACCATGACAGACGCTTTCAATTACTTTAGCAACTGTTCTTTTATCTCTGGTAATTTCTTCTTCAATAGCACTAAAAGGACAGACTACTTTACAATCAAAACAACCGTTACAAATACGTTGATTAACTTGCGCAACAACTGGTTCAACAGTCAAATAATCGTGAGTAAATAATCCCAATGCTTTAACTGAACCAGCAGAAGCAGTAGCCACGGTATCAGGAATATCCTTTGGTGATTGACAGGCACCAGTTAAGAATACACCTGTGGTTACTGTTTCCACTGGAGCAAGTTTCGTATGTAATTCAGTGAATAGTCTATTCTTATCATAAGGGATACCCAGCATTTGTGCTACCTTGACCGCATCTGGTCGGGCAATCAAACCAGTAGCTAAAACAACCAAATCAGCGTCTATTTCAATCTGCGTCCCGGAAAGCGAATCTGCTCCACGGACAATTAACTTGTCACCGCGAGGGAAAATTTTTGATACACGACCACGCAGGTAAAGAACTCTATATTCATCCTGTACTCTTTCGATAAATTCTTCATAATTTTTCCCTGCTGCTCGAATATCAATATAGAAAACATAAGCTTGCGCATTAGGATTGTGTTCCTTTAATAGTAAAGCGTGTTTGGCAGTATACATACAACAAAGTCTTGAACAATAGGGCACCCCTTTGGATTCATCTCGCGAACCAACACATTGAATGAAAACCACATTCTTTGCTTCTTTTCCATCTGAAGGGCGAATGATTCTACCACCAGTTGGGCCTGAAGAATTAACCATTCTCTCATATTGTAATCCCGTGATTATATTCTTATATTTCCCTCCACCATATTCGCCATACACCGACCAGTCGAAGAGGGTAAAACCAGTAGCTACAATAATTGCACCGAATTTCTCTTCGATGGTTTCGTCTTGTTGCTCATAATCTATTGCTTCTGCGGGACACATTTTTTGACAAACTTTACATTTACCAGTAGTAAAATAACGACAGTTTTTTCGGTCAATAACCGGAATATTTGGGACTGCTTGGGGAAAAGGCACATAAATCGCTTTGCGCATACCCAAGCCCTGATCAAACTCTGAGGGCACTTTAATCGGACATTTCTGCCAGCAAATCCCACAACCAGTACATTTGGACATATCCACAGAACGAGCACGCTTACGGATTTTTACTGTAAAGTTTCCTACATAACCGGAGACTTCTTCTACTTCTGAATATGTATAAATTTGAATATTTTCATCTTGGGCTACTGTAACCATTTTAGGTGTCAGGATACAAGCCGCACAATCCAATGTAGGAAAAGTTTTATCAAACTGCGCCATTCTGCCACCAATACTGGGTTCTCTTTCCACAATTACTGCTTTATACCCAGCAATCCCGATATCAATAGCAGCTTGAATTCCTGATATTCCACCACCGATTATTAACGCTTTCTTTTCTACAGAAACCTTCATTTTAAATAAAGGCTTGTTTTTGTTTACTTTAGCTATAGCTAATTTCACCAAATCGCAACCCTTTTCGGTTGCTTCTTCTTTATCTTCATGTACCCATGAACATTGTTCCCGGATATTGGCCATTTCCACTAAATAGGGATTTAAACCATTATTTTCTAAACATCGTTGGAAAGTACGTTCATGTAATCGAGGGGAACAGGCAGCTACAACGACTCGATCAAGTCTTTCTTTTTTAATGGTTTCACTAATTAATAGTTGCCCAGGGTCAGAGCACATATATTTGTAATCACAGGCTTTTACTACATGTGGCAATTTAGCCATTTCTCTGGTTACTTTTTCTACATCCACAGTAGCAGCAATATTGGTTCCACAATGACAAACAAATACACCTACCCTCATACTAACTCTCTCTCTCTTTAAATAGATTTTGTGGGCTGACAATATGTTTCTGCAAACCCAATTTTTTCGCTTCAATTCCCAAGGCTAAACCTACCAATTGAGTGAAGTAAAGAATGGGAAGATTAAATTTAGTGTTGTATTTCCTTTCCGTCTCTCTTTGTCTTAAGTCAAGATTTGATTGACAAAGTGGACAGGCGACAACAAGACAGTCTGCCTCTGCTTCCTTAGCCATTTGTAATATGTCTTTACACAATTTCAACACTATGTCGGTCTTAGTCAAAGAAAAACTCGCTCCACAACATTCTACTTTATAAGGCCACTCCACTGATTCCGCGCCCAAAGCGCCCATTAGTCGGTCCATCATCTGAGGATTTTCGGCATCATCAAATTCCATTATTTTAGATGGACGTACAAGCAGACAGCCATAATAACAGGCTACTTTTATTCCTGTAAGTTTATGGGTAACTTTTTGAGAAATCTTTTCTAAACCGTATTCTTTGACTAAGATCTCTAAAAAATGTTTTGTTTCCACCTCACCTTCATACCGGTCTTTGAGGAGTTCATTTATTTTCTCCCGTTTCTCTTCATCTGTTCGGATAATATGATTAGCAATTTTTAACCGATTGAAACAAGCAGCGCAACAGACTGCCAATTCACTGGCTCCGGTAGATCGTGTAATAAGTAAATTCTTTGTTGGTAAAACCAGAGAAAGATAGTGAAGTGTTACATGTGCCGGAGTAGCACCGCAACAAATCCAATCGGGAATCTCGCACAATTCTATACCTAACTGTTCAGCTACGGCTCTGGTGGAAATGTCATATTCCTTGGATGTAGAATGAAGGGCGCAACCGGGGAAATAGGCATATTTCATTTTTCTACGATTCCTTTTACCAGAGGCAATTTGTTTATAAGACCTTTAATCATAAACCTGAATGTTAATAATTCTTTTCTGCGAACCTTTTCCATTTTTCCTGAATTTTTAAATATGGACTTTAGTTCTTTTAATCCTTTGACCCGGGCAGGAAAAATATTTATTTTTCCTTTCGAGAACATTTTTGGCGCATGAACAAAATCTTTAAAGAAGTTTCCACTTAAAGTATTGAACATTCCGATTAATCCGAATTCATATAGCCTTCCAAAAAGTTCAATGTTTCTTAAAAATATTCGATTGAATAAGGGAATATATGTATGCAGTTTTGGAAAAATATTTCTGCGATAGGCAATCCTTCTTAACACGTCCATAACTTCGGCAATCTCTATCTCTCGCGGACAACGAACACTGCAGGTAATGCAGGAGGCACAAAGCCATATTGTGTTACTGGAAAGGACAGTATCCTTCATTCCTAATTGAATCATTCTGATGATTTGATTAGGAGTATAGTCCATTTCGTAGGCGATTGGACAACCGGCTGAGCATTTACCGCATTGGTAACAATGAAAAATTCTTGTCTTACTTTCCGCTTCTATCTCACGGACAAATTTTGCTTTTAGAGTATCTGAGTGGATAAACCATTTCATGACTTTTCCTTACCTTGTAAGATATAATCTCTACATTATATATTGAGCAACAAACTTGCCAACTTACAAAAAAAATAGACTACTCGACGAGAAGTCGAGTAGCCTATTAAAATTCCTCTAAGTTTCTATTCCTTAAGCATTACCTTTTAGTAATGCTTTTTACTTCAAAAACTTACTTTTCCGACGCAAAAAAGAACATTACCAAAAGGTAATGTTTTACAAAAAGGTAATTTCAAAACCAATGCCAGAGCCACCATTTTTCAAAAATTACTTTTCCCCAATGCCAGAACCTACTAGGTTTTCGCATCTTAACTTCTGGTGCAGGGGAAGTATAGAAGTTACCACTGGCGAAACCCGCTTTCCCCTCACCAATTTCGAGAAAGCAGTATCCTTTCCCATTAAATTCTTTTTCCGCTCTTTCCCTCTTGATTTCATTGGCTATATTATGAGCGACCACTTCGGCTTGATAATGAGCAAAAACGCCCGCTTTAGGCAGCATCTTACCCACAGGCAATTTTATAGTAGCTACATCTCCTAAAGCATAAACATCATCATAACCTGTTTTCAAAGTTCCTTTATCCACGGGTATCCAACCGCTCTCGTTTGTTAAGCCAGCTTCTTTAACAACAGCAGGACTCCGATGAGGTGGAACCCCGATAAGAAGGTCAAACTTTACTTTTTGACCATTCTCAAAATTAAGTTCGCTATCTTTTGAATTAATGGAAGACAACTTGAAATTAGGATTGTAGATAATGCCATGTCCTTCTACCATTTGTCTTACCATATTACTGAGAACGGGTCCGGCAACACCCATAGGTGCTGCTTCGGGTGTGAAAATTTTCAATTCAATTTTTTCTCTTATCCCTTTTTTCCTGAAGAGATAATCAAGGAGAAGACCTGCCTCATAAGGAGCAGCCGGACACTTGAAAGGAAGAGCAGAAACTGCAATTATTATTGTTCCACCAGAGAACTTACTAAGAACATGCCTGAGTCTTATTGCTCCGTCTAAATCATAAAGATTATAGGCAGTTTCAGAAAAACCAGTCATCATTTCCGGAGCGAGTTCAGCACCAAGAGCAATAACAAGATAATCATAGGTAAAATCACCTGAATTTGTTTTTATAACCTTAGTTGATAGATTAATATTTGATACTTCAGCGTGGATATATTCGATTCCTTTTTTATTTAATAAACTTAGTTCTTTTTGAATCTGCAATGGTTCTCTCCATCCTACCATAACCCAGAGATTGGAGGGAAAAGTATGTTTTGTATTTCGATCAAGCAATACTATTCTATGTTTTTTACTCAACATATGTCTAAGTTTGTTAGCAGTTACAAGTCCACCTACCCCTCCACCAAGAATGAGAATAGTTTTACCCATTTTCTTTTACCTCCTTTCTTCCTTGTATTTTTCGGCAATGAGTTCGGCTATCTTGGGATATACCTCCTTGAAATTAGTCCAATAAGCTGATTCACCGTGCCCTTCGATCCATTCACCTAAACACGCTCCACAGATTTCTCTGCCAGCCTTTAAATCTTCTTTACAGGTACATTGAGCTCCTTCGCCATGCTTAGGTGATTTCTGAATGCAATACAGACAATCTTCTTCTAAGGCACATTCATATTTTACTTCTTCTCTTATAGCATCAGTTTCTTTTATCCATTCATCTCTTAAATATTCAATAAATCTGCTTCGGTAAGGAAAACCCCGCATCATCATCCCCCCACCCGTCATCGGACATTCTCCTCGCATACCCATCATTGGATATCCGATTTTACCTTCATATTTTTTAGATATAAGTTTAGCCAAATCAGGATAAACTTCACTGAAAGCATTCCAGAAAAATGGATTACCGTGACCTTCAATCCATTCCCCTAAACATTCGCCACATATTTCTTCACCCAACATAAGTTCCATTCTACACTTACAACTTGCTCCTGAACCATGCTTCGGACTTTTTTTGATGCAGTACCAACAAGGCTCCTCCAGGCAGCAGGCATACATAACACTGTCTCTTATGACTTCAGCCTTCCCCATCCATTCTTCTCTCCGTTGTTCTACATTTTTAGAACCTGCCCAAGCTAACGCTCCAATAATAACTACCACTAAAGTTAGTGCCAACTCAATTCCTTTAATTTTTTTCATCTCCATTCCTCTTATTCTTTAAAAAGTAATTACTCGGTCTGCTTCAGCAGTCCAGTTGATTAAATCCTTCATCCCAGCGGGCCAGCTTTTATCAAGCAAATCGCCTTTGGCGATGCCACAACGATTGATACAGGTTGTGCAAAGTTTTATCTCTCCCCCTTTATTTTGTATCTCTAAAAGCATCTTACCTAAATCGAACTCTGCATTTTCAGGTTTTGTCTGTTGGCGTGCTAAATCAACTCCATCGTTCATAAGAAAAATTTTTACTTCATAACCACTGGCAAGAGCAGTATCAGCCATTCTTACTGCATTCCAGACAACATCACTACCATCATAAGGCTGGCGATTAATAATAAGTAAAAACTTCACAACTTACATCCTCTTTTCTACAGATTTATTTACTCCCTTTTGCTTTTTTATTACTCTTACAGGTAATTCTTTATTTCATATCATTAAAACTCATATCTTAAGGTTAAATAGAGATTATCATTCTTGTTCAGTTGGCCAAAGAAGGTATTATCGACTTTGCCACCAAAGACGTTTCCTCCTATAGAAATCCACATTTCATCGCTGATATTGTATTTAATTTCAGGAATGATGAAATAATCCTCGTCATTAGGGCTATAGAAAGCAAAAAGGGAAAGTTTTAAAGTCTGATATTTAAGAAACTGGGTTAGCCTGAATGTTATATATTGTCTCAGTTTGTCTTGCTTGGGAAAAGATTGGGGCAAACTTTTTTCATAATTATCGTATTTATGCATATATTCTCCATAATATTGTAGCCCGATGTTAAACTCTTTCCACAGTAATGGCCTTTGATATCCCACTAGAAACATAGTTTGAGAATTCACTATTAAAGGATCTGTCCCATCTTGGTCATCAAGGGAATCGTAATATCCTCCTTCTATACTGAGCAGTCCATTCACAGCATTTCCTTGAGCGCTGAAACCATAGACAGCAAGTTCAGGAAAGAAAAAGCTAATTTTAGATGGAGAGGTTAAATTATCCGGACGCATTCCTGGAAAATGGGAAAATCCCTTATAGGCATAGAGTGATGTATCAAAACCCAAAACATTCCGGTAAAACCGTAAAGCCAGTTCCATATTTTCAAACTCTGGAGATGGTTTTAATGTTTCTCTATCCTGGATTTCGGAAAAGGGATCAAAAATAAATAACCTTTGCCCGGTAGGCAGATTATTAGGTTCAAAAAATGGAATAACCACAACTTCAGCAGAAAGAAAACCCGGAAAAAAATCTATCTTAAATGCATCAGAACCTATTTTCAAATATTCCAAAGGTCTGCCGGTAAAAAAAGCGAAGTAGTCCTTTGGAAAAACATCGTTAATAAAGAGCAGATCTCCTACACCCCAGGTAATTATCTGACGTCCTATTCTAAAGGAATACAGTTGTGAGGAATAATCTAGATATGCTTCCCGTATATCAATGTCCGTATTATTCTCAATAGAATCACGAAAAAAATCAACCTTTACAAAATACCCGGCATCACCTGATGAAGAATAATCTGAAAGTTTCAACTGAACTCTTTCTTCGGCAAGAAGAAAATCACTTTCACCTTCAGTTTTAAGTTTCTCACCAGTAACTCGGGGAGTGTAGTTCCCTTGCAGAAAACCATGCAGAGAAACCTCTGCTATGAGTAATGATGGCCAGATAAGGAATATTACTAAAGAACTTATAAGAGCTTTCACCCTGTTAGAAATCACACTTTCCCTGTTTTTATTTTTTCTTTCCATATTACTACTATCTCCAAAATTTCTAACTGGGTTCATTTTATCCACCTTTGGGACGGTCTTCTGAGGTAGCGTTCAGTAAATAGGCTATTACTGATTTCTATATTATATTTAACCTCATGGAAAGTCACCTCAGTACGATGTCCGCTTTTCACATTTTTCATTGTTCTTTTGGTCACCGTCCAAAAACCACCAATCTCTCTTATTTCCTCAACAGTAAACACCTTGTATAATTCACCTCGAAGATCGTAATATTTCTCTCGTAAAGGAAGAAAGTTTGCTTTGTCAATCCAGGCAATCTTTTTATCATAATCAGCCTCGTTTTTAGGAACACTCTCTACTACATAGCAATTTTTTCCCTCTACCTTTTCTTCCCTAAGAAGTGAGTGAGTATCTGCTCCCACATCTCTACCTGAAATATCTTCATAGCTGAAGTCAGAACCCACAAAACTGGAGCGACTGTCCCTAGCAGATATACGGGTGACTAGTTTGATAGCCGGGATAAAAAGCCAACGGCTATCGTTTTTCTGCGGATACTTCCAGACCATAAATGTAGTGCTTCTTACATCAGCCGGGTTGTGGAAATAGATAAAGTATTTTTGTTGGCCTTTATCGTAGTTCTTCCTAATCATGGTAAGTTCTCTTATTCGCTCTTTCCCTTCCTTGTTAATGAGTCTCATGACTACCCGGATTTTTAAATCATTTCCCGGATAAAAAAATGCTAGATGTGATTTTTCAATCACCGTTACTGCTTTGATTTTCTCTTCGGCAACAAGTCCAGTTTGAATTAACACTTCTAAAACAAACAGGACAGCAAAAATGGTAACCGCTTTTTTTAAAATACTCATCGCACCCCTCCTTTTAAAAGTTTATTTCCCAACATCTTCATCAGTGCTGGCAGGAGAACAAGAGTAGCTATAGTGCTGAAAATCATCAGGGAAGCAAAGAATACCCCTACAGTTATATAAGGTGTTAGAGTGGAAACTGCCAGAGGCAGGAAGCCAAAGATAATCACAATAGCATTTCTTAAAATAGCTCGCCCAGGTCCGCTAAAGATATATCTATTTGTTTCCCCAATATCATCTGATAGTTTATATCTTTCACGAAATCTCTGAATGAAGTGAATGGCAAAGTCAATAGCCAGGCCAAGACTTAAAGAGGAACAAATTGCAATGGGCATATCGTAGTCTTTGCCAATTAAACCAACTATTCCGTAGGAAAGTAGAATAGCAAAGGTTAGAGGCAACATAGCAATGAAACCCAAGCCAGGGGACCTAAAGAGAAAAACCATCAGGAAAAAAACCACTACAAAACTTCCAAGTATTGCCTTAAGCATTCCAGATACCATTAGATCCTGCCAGATTTTGTTGATGTAGGTTAAGCCTGACCACTGGAACTTTATCCCACCGGGAAGAGGATTCTGTTGGGTGAACTCCTTTACATCAAGTACCACTCTCTCCATTGATTTGTTATCTCCACTTTTTAACTGAACCCAGATGTTCGCCTTCTGAAAGTTATAATCTACGAAATTATCCAGAGCATCGGGATCACTGGAGTTTAAGAAAAGAAATAGATACTGGGCAATTTCTTCCAAGGATTTAGGGACTACCTCGTAATTCTTATCTTCTCCGTGCAGAACATAATTTATTCGCTTGATAATGTCTGCTACTGAAGAGGTCTTGCCGACAGTTTCTTTTTCTTCAAGGAAGCGCTGGAGTTTGTCAATATACCCAATCACCTCCGGTCTTTTAATCTCATTCTCTTTTTCACCTTCAAGCACTAGAGAAGCCATATAAGTACCGCCAAAAAGACGATTCATCGCTGTATCCGCTATTCTAATTTTATGACTCTTCTTGAACCATTTTACTGGATTATCATTAACCACTACTTTGCTTACACCCCAGATACCTAAGGCAAGCATTAGAACCCCGGCTAAAACCACTGTTTTACTTCTGGTAAAGGTAAAATTTCCTACCGCAGGTAAAATTCCTCCAATCCAGGACTTCTTTTCTCTTTCTTTAGTCAGACTTTTCTCAAGTTTTTCTTCCCGGATAAGCATTATTGTAGCTGGAATAAAAGTAATCGTAAGCAACCACGCTGCCATTATCCCGAAAGCCACAAAGATACCAAAAACCCTTACCGGAGGAATAGGAGCTAATGCCAGGGAGCCAAACCCAATTGCTGAGGTTAGTGAAGTATAAAGCATAGGAGAAAAAAGTTCATCCATTGCAGCCAAAATAGTTTTCTTTCTGTCTTTCAGGGAAGGATATCTGTCATAAAATTCACTGAGGATATGTACCGAGTCAAGAACAGCTATGGGCATAAGAAATATAGGAATCATCGAACTCATAATGTGCACAGTAAATCCTAAACCGATTAAAAGTCCCATTCCCCAGGCAACACTGAACATTGCTACAATCATGGAAGAAATAATCAAGGAAAATTTACGAAATAACAGAAATAAAAGCAGAAAGATAACCATTCCAGTTAGAGGAGCAGTGATCCCCATCTGCTTAAACATCTCATGCCCGAAAGTATCTTCAGCTACAGGAAGCCCGGCAATATAGTATTTTTGTTTATTATCTAATTCTTTTTCTACAATTGCTTCGATATCCTTAGATATACGGTAGCTCATATTCTTCTCTTCAATGGGAATGTAAATGGCGACACCCTTACTGTCTAGGGAGACTATCTTTTCCAGAAAGAGCGGGTTATCAAAAATGTCTTTCTTAAGATCATTTATCTCTTCAGGACTCTTGGGTACTCCTTCCATAATTCGGTTTACCTCTAACAAACCACCCCTGAATTTCACATTATCCGTAGTAGTGAAACTGATTACATCTTTAATTATTACCCCTTTGACTTTCAAAATTTCTGTAGTTATACGGGATAACTTATCTAAAGTCTGGGAATTGAATATCCCTTTTTCATCTGTTATTCCCAAAACAATCATATCGCGAATACCAAAATCACGCTTGAGCTGACTGTAAAACACCCTATCTGGCTCCTTTTTCGATAGCATATTTTCAGGATCAGTATCTATTTTTACCTTAGGAAACTGCAAGCCGAATAGGAACGTGGCTATCAATGTAAAAAATATGACGGTTTTAGGATACTCAACTGAAATATGAACTAATTTTTTCAACATCCGTTTTCTCCTTTTAATTCCTTTACCTCTTTTTCTAAACTTTTGAGTCCGCATAGTTTAAGAATGCTCATCATCGGGCGCCAATTCGTAAACCCCGACTGAAATAAACTGAAACCAACAGCAAAGGTCATAAGAATCCAATATTTAGAGTGAACATAGAAAAGGGTTAAAGAAACAAGGACAAAAAATCCTGCCACTAATCTCAAAGTTCTTTCCAGTTTCATAACCTATCACCTCCTTTTTTGTCGTCTATAGAGACGCATATGAAAATAAAGAGTTACACTATTTTTTATACTTCTTTAACAATTGATTATTCTCAGCTAACTGTTCAAATAAAACTTCTCTGATTATGTCGCAGGCTTTTATCATTTTTGGTCTGGCAAGACGGTAATAGACATTAAGTCCTTCTCTTCTTGTAGAAACAATTTTTTGTTTTCTTAAGACGGTCAGATGTTGTGATAGATTTGCTTTATTTGTCTTGACCTGTTCTAGTAGTTCTTTTACTGATTTTTCTCCATCACGCAATAAATTCAAAATCTTTAAACGTCTGGGATGAGATAAAGCGCTACAGAGTTCAGCATGAACCTCATAAATTTTTTCTTCTACAGAATTGT
Organism: bacterium; assembly: GCA_046759165.1. Lineage (GTDB taxonomy): Bacteria > UBA6262 > WVXT01 > WVXT01 > WVXT01 > JBHIBS01. The sequence goes on from JBHIBS010000010.1 coordinate 48,812, forward strand.
TTTTCATCTCTTGGCTCCCTACTGTCAATTAGTTTCGCTATATCTCAACTATATAATATCTTTACAAATATCTCAAGTGTTTTTTTAAAAATTTTCTAAGCAATCGAGGTGGTATCAATATGGAGGATAAACTAGGACTGCGGTTTCCAGATGGTAGTTTTTATTCGATGCCATACTCTTTCATTTTCTGCCAGAGAGTTTTGGGGGTAATTCCTAATATTTTAGCTGCATCCTTCTTACGACCTTTTGTCTGGGCCAGCACTTTGAGCAAATAATCTTTTTCTGATTCTTCTACTACCTCCTGAATGGTTCTTGTTTTACCTTCCTTCTCTTCTGTTTTCAAGAAAGAAGGTAAATCTTTAGGAAGAATTTCCTCTCTATCAGAAAGAGCAATGACTCGTTCAATTACATTCTCCAATTCTCTTATATTCCCTGGCCAATCATACCAAACTAACAATTGAAGTGCCTGGGGAGAAATTTCTTTTTTTGACTCACCTTTATATTTTTCAATAAAATGTCCCACTAAAAGTGGAATATCATCTTTTCTTTCCCGAAGAGGTGGCATGAATATAGGAATAACGTTAACCCGATAATAGAGGTCTTCACGAAATTTACCTTCCTGAACTAATTCTAATAGGTCTCTCTTGGCAGCAGCGATAAGACGAACATCAACTTGCAATGTTTCTGTCCCTCCTACTCGTTCAAATTTTCTTTCTTGTAAAACGCGAAGTAACTTCACTTGAGCTTCCAGTTTAATTTCATCCACATCGTCAATAAATAAAGTGCCCCCTTCAGCCATTTCAAAACGACCAATTTTACGAGAAATAGCATCAGTGAAAGCTCCTCTCTCATGACCAAATAGCTCACTCTCTATAAGTGTTTCGGATAAAGCAGCACAGCTAACTTTGATTAAAGGTTTATTTTTACGCGGACTTAAGTTGTGAATTGCTTCCGCAACTAATTCTTTCCCGGTTCCAGTTTCTCCATAAACAACCACAGTGGCAGTAGTTTTAGCCACAGTCGTGATTAGTTGGTATACTTCTTGCATCTTCTCATTTGCACCAACTAGACCTTCTAATCTACATCGCCCTTTTAATTTCTCACGCAAAAGTCGATTTTCCTCTCTTAAATCATAAACCTCAAGAGCTCTTTTTACTAAAAGAACCATATCTTCAGGAAGAAAAGGTTTAGTAATGTAATCATAAGCACCTAATTTCATTGCTTGAACTGCTGATTCTATTGTTCCATAACCGGTCATCATAATTACCATTGTTTCTGGCGAAATCTCTTTGATTTTTTCTAATAAACCGATACCATCTATTCCGGGCATTTTAAGGTCAGCTAAGATTAATGCTGGATATACTTCTTTAAATTTTTTCCACCCTTCCTCACCATCACAGGCTACAGTTACTTCATATCCTTCCTTCTTTAAACTGTCCCGAAGAGTAATCTGCATAAGCTCTTCATCGTCAACTATCAGTATTCTTTTATCGGTCATAATTAATCACCTTATTGGTAAAGTAATGGTTACAGTTGTTCCTTCGTTTTCCTTACTTTTTATACCAATTTTACCACGATATTGCTGAATTATAGTGTAACTGATGGAAAGCCCCAAACCCACACCTTTGCCAACTTCTTTAGTAGTATAAAAAGGATCAAAAATTTTATCTAATTCTTCCTGTTTGATTCCTTTTCCATTGTCAATGAATTTAATCTCTATGTTTTTTCCTTTAGTAGCAGTGGTAATACTTAAACTTCCGCCTGGTGGTAAAGCATCTAAAGCATTACCTATCACGTTCATGAATACCTGCTGCAGTTGATGAGGATCAACTAAAATGGGGGGCAAAGATTCAGTCAAATTCTGTTGAAGAATAATTTGTTGTTCCAATAAACGATGTTTAGTAAACAACAAAGCTTCTTTGATTAACTGATTAATATCAGTTAATCTCGGTTTAAATTCTTGACGACCGGAGAAACTCAAGATTTGTCCAATCGTATTTTCAATACGCATTAATCCTTTCAAAGCTAATTCCAGGTATCCTCTTCTTTGTCCTTTAATTTCGGGATCACCTAAAAGACTGCGGACACAATTTAAGATTCCTGCCAAAGGATTATTAATTTCATGGGCAATACCTGCAGAAAATCTCCCCATTGCCGCCATCTTGGCCGACTGAATTAACTGCATTTGAATACCGCGAAGTTCTTTGGTTTTTTCTTCCACTCTCTTTTCTAAATTTTCTCGCTCCCTAAGTAGTTCATTACTCTTTTTATCCAACTCCCTGAGTAAATATATGCTGGTAATTTTGAAGTCAGTAAGCTTCTTTCTTGCTTTCTCAAGTTCTTCTGTTTTCTCCTGAACCTTTCCTTTGTAACTTTCAAATTGCTTATTTACAAGAAATATAGTTTCTTTCCAGTCTTTTTCTTTAAAATTTTTTTCAAATACTTCGCATTCAAGACATGCTTCCATCTTTTCCAGCCAGGTTCCCTGAATTTCATCGTGACAATGGGTTCCACATTGTAACCAGCAGCGCAAGTCGTCTGAGTTGTATGAAGGACATCCTGACTTCTTACAGTTAAAATATTCCCAGCATTTTAACATCATTAGTTTAGAATTCTAAAACTGTTGGTGGCATACCTTCTAATGCTTCTTTATAAAGTCTAAACCTAACAACATTAGGGATAAGTTTTATTAAATCAAACTGTCCGGTGATTCCTGATTCTATGGCTACATCTGCAAAAGGATTACGTCCTTTAAGTTTTTCCAAGGCATAATTTACTTCTTCTTTTTCTTTCAAAAGTTCAGCCTTTCCATCAATTTCCACTTCCCAGGAATTGTCATACGGATCCTCCAGCCCAAACACAATAAACGAAACATTAAAAGTAGTTAGAATTTGGCCTATCTTGGGACTTCCTTTGGTGGACATAAGATAACAGTTAAACTTGCTCTCAACACCATAATACATTACCCTTAGTCTAATGTTTCCTGTCTCTTTATCCAATGTGCCAAGTATCCCTACCGTCTTCTTTTCTAAATGAGAAAGAATTTCCTGAACATTATGTTGCTTGTTCATCTCAAGAGCCTCCTCTTGTAACTTGCAGGGATTTTTAATTCATTTCTGTACATAGTGATAGACCTTCTAGAAATAGAAAAATTTAATCTCCGTTCCAATTCAAGTTTAAGTTTTTGGTCTGAAATATTATTTTTTTGTTC
>JBHIBS010000011.1:0-49042 GCA_046759165.1 bacterium
AAAATCTCCCGGCATTATATATTGCCTTATCTACAGATTCCTGGTATGACATAAACGGCATATCCCCAATAATAAAGGTATTGGGAGCTCCTCTACGAACAGCTTCTGCATGAACAATCATCTGCTCCATTGTTACTGGTCTGGTATCTTTATATCCATAAACAACCATACCCAACGAATCGCCAACCAAAAGCATATCTAAACCTGCTTTTTCAGCAAAAGTAGCAGTGGGATAATCATCACATGTGAGAAATGTAATCTTTTCTCCATCTTTTTTCATCTTATAAAAATCGAGTACACTCTTTTTCTTACCCATTCTACTGTCCCTCTCTTTAAGTTATGTAACTACAAGGTCACATACTGCATGTTCAGACGCTTTAATGTGAACATTTCATAATTTTCCTCATTCATATATGGCTTGTTTCCTGGAAGTCTACACAACCAAACTGCTTCGTTAATGCCCTAAATTAAAAAGCGGGAAAAACCAATCCATTTTGAATAACTCCTGCTTTAGATATTCTATTAACGGTCGGATTGGGTATTACATTAGGATATGCCTATAATAAGTTAATTATAAACTTCCTTGTAGGAGCAACTGATATGCCTAATCCTCCTTATAAGGTACAATTGTCTTACTACCTCTAATACGTTACGATGAAATTCAGGAAGCTTGTCCAGAAAGAGCACCCTGCCTCAAGGATATCTGCCTAGGAAACATTCACGCTTAATAGCTGTAAAAAGGCTGTTGATGGGTGATATTTTGGGAAGTTGTGTGATGGTCAAGCTAGACGACAAACTGAGTTTTCGAAGATACTTAGATAATATTATGAGTCAGGTGCTCTAACCAGCTGAACTATGGGCCTATTTTTGCTTTTTAAGTATAAACACAATTATTATATTAAATGAAAATTTTTGGTTTTTTAAGTTCTATGGCAATCAGTGTTTCTGTTGCAGTAGTGCCTGGAATTGCCCTTATCTTATTAATCACAACTGAGGCAAGTTCATCTATGTCCTCTGCCTGCACGGTAACTACCAGGTCCCACCGGCCGAAAACAGCAATAACTTCCTGGACTCCACTAATCTGCCTTAATGCCTCCATAATAACTTCTTCATGTCCGGATAATAGACGGACAAAAACCAGCCCAGAGACCATTCTGTTTCCTCCTTCTATCAACCCTCCCTTTGGGGAGGACTCCAGAGCCGATTTCATCCGGGATGGAGAGCTTCGCTCTGCTACTACATTCTGCACAATTTGAAATTGTGCCTACAAATGGTGCATTTAATTACGGGTTGGATGATTCAACCCGTGCCCCGAAGGAACAGGTCGGCAAAATACTTCACCTTGCAAGCATGCTCGATAGAACATATCATTACAAATGCTTCCTCTACAATCTTTCCGATAGCAATGGGTCCATGTTCTTTTATTATCGCTCCTTTGTGGTCTTTGAGGGCATTTGCTGCGTTTTTGGCAAGTTCTCTCGACCCCACTCCCCCTGTTATAATAGGAATCTCGTGCAGGAAGTATTTACTTTCACAGTCGGTGGGGATTAATGGGTTGGTGGGGGAAATCATCGATTGGACTATGGCAAATGGAGAATGGGCGTGGATTATGGCTAAAGCGGAAGTCTCTTTGTAGATATGCCTGTGGACTATTGCTTCTGAGGAAGCTATGGTGTCGAAACTACTGAGCTTATCCAGGTCTAACTCCACGACCATACTCTCATCGATCTCATCGAGCATGCTACCGCTTCTGGTAATTATGAGTCTGTTCCCCACTCTCACGCTGATATTGCCGAAATGGGAATGGGTTAATCCGCATTGAACCATCTTTTTGCCGAATTTGCTAATTTCCCTCCACATTGTGACTCCCTTGAAGGATTCCTTAAGGCCGGATACTCAACCCTCCCTTTCGGGATAAATCCAGAGCCTATTTGACCGGTGATACAGAGTTGGGCGACCGTAAAGGTCGCCCCTACGTGGTCTACAAAAACTATAGTTCGGCACCCTGAAGGGTGCCCGACCAGATTAATGTACCAGCTCTACATTCGAATGTTGAGTTGTTCCAGTTTCTCCTTTGTGGGAATCCCTTGGCTATCCCATCCCCGGAAACGGTAGTATTCCAGAAGGGACGCCAGAAACTCATCTTTCTTAATATTCCTTCCCTCCACTTCTCCGTCTTCCTGGAAAAACCTTTCCGGAAGGGTATCACCTTTACTACTGAATTTCTCTTTCAAGTTGAACAATCTCTCTATATTCCAGATCCTTTCTCCTATCTCAAGTAGACTTTCCGAGACAAAATCTACACCGGTTACCGCACTTAAAATATTTGCCCACTCTTCCTCTCCCACACTGAAAAGTGCAAATTTACAAACTACCAGAGAATCGACTGCGGTGAAGAGGTTCTGAATAACCTGCACAAGGCCAGACTTTCCGGAGAAAGTGAGCCTGTTTACTAGTTTGGGTTTGCCGAAAATCTCTGGACCAATCATATATGCCCTCAGGTGGCATCCTCCCCTGTTGGAAGTGGCATATCCTAAAGCCAATCCCAGAACTCCTCTCGGGTCGTAGCCGGGTAACTCGAGACCCTTGACCTGCATGCTTAGATTGGGTCTCTTGTGAGCTCTGGCATATCTCATCGAGCCTTCGGATAATTCTTGACCAACGTCTTTTCTCTCACCAATTAGTTCGACTAACTTTGGTAATTCCTCATCTGTGAGTTGTTCTCCGGTGAGTTCCAGATGGCAGGCAATTGTGCTTCCGGCGCTAATGGTATCCATGCCGTAATCATTGCAGAGTCTATTTGCCTTCATAATTGTCTGAATGTTGGAAATTCTACAGGAGGAACCGAACATACTTATAGTTTCGTATTCGGGTATCTCCATTTCAGTATCCCTGACTTCGCGCTTGCAGGCTATGGGACAGGCGTAGCAAGGAGTCTTTTTTATGGGAAATGCGGAATTTATCTTCTCTCCAGAAATTTCCTCTGCAAAATCGAACCGGGAGAACCTGAAGTTCCCGGTGGGAAGAATCTTCATATAGTTTATCAGGTTAACAAGAACTGCTGTTCCGTACTCGCTAAGACCTTTCGAAGATACAGGGTTAGCTACAAGAAGCCTGGTTATGTCCTGAAAATACTTCTTGTATCTATACCTATCAAAGAGCGGTATTTCCCTTTCTTCCTTCACTACAATTGCCTTTAAATTCTTGCTACCCATCACAGCTCCCAATCCGCCGCGACCACAGGTATGGGTATAGTCGTTCATTATGTTGGCAAATCTCACTCCCTTTTCTCCAGCCTTTCCTATACAGGCAACTCTCCCGAATTTTGATAGTTGCCGAGTGACTTCCCGCGTATTCTTGCCCCAGAGAGGCCTTGCATCTTTTAATGTGATTTTGCCATTATGAATCTGTATGTATACTGGTTCCTCTGCTTTCCCAGATATTACTAATCCATCAAATCCGGCAAACTTCAATTCGGGGCCAAAGCGCCCGCCACTGTTAGAATCGAACATGGTGCCGGTCAGTGGAGATTTGGAAACAGTAGCATATCGTCCGGAAGTGGGGCAAGTGGTGCCGGTGAGGGGTCCGGCAGCAAAGACCAAGATATTTTCCGAAGAGAGTGGGTCGACTCCAGGCTTCACTAAATCATAGACGAATTTCACCCCCAGACCGCGGCCTCCCAGATAATCCGTGAGGAATTCTTCGCCTAATGGAACAATCTCTACTTTCCTTTCAGTTAAGTAGACCATCGCTATCTTCCCATTCCAGCCAAACATTTTATCCTCCAGCAATTATCGGGAAGAGGCAGAGGGTGTCGCCCTCTTGCAGCGGAGTTTCTTTTACCCCGGTATGCTCATTGACAATGACGAGAAGAGGCTCATTTTGGGGAATTCCTATCTTGGAAAGTAGGTCTTTTACGCTGGAGCCTTCCTCGATATTTATCTCCAGATTCTCTTTATTGGAAAACTTGCGAATGCTGGCAAATAATCTTACATTTACTTTCAAGAGGAATTCCAAGTTCTGGTCAAAATTTACTTTGATGCTGCGGAATTGTTAAAGAGAAATGTCTGCATTTTTCAAAATAGGCAGTAGGGGGCTGGGCAACCACCGGCATACTCCGAATCCACCCACACGTATCCAGGTGCCTCTTCCCTTACCTCTTCCGGGACAGAGCCAAGATAGAGTACCTGCTGGGGTTTGCTTCCATACCGATAGATGGTAACCCCTTTGCATCCAAGTTTATAGGCGAGTTTGTAAACTTTCTCCACTTCTTCCACTGTAGCTTCATATGGGAGATTGACTGTTTTCGATACAGCATTGTCTGTATACTTCTGGAAGGCTGCCTGCATTTTCACATGCCATTCAGGGGAAATATCAAAAGCTGTGACAAATATCTTCCTTATGGAGACAGGAATCTTCTTCATATGCTGTATCGAACCTTTCTTTGCTATCTCCATGAGCAATTTCTTATCATAAAATCCTTTATCTATGGCCATTTCTTCAAACAGACTATTGGTCTCCAGAAATTGTGTGCCTTCGAGTATGTTCCGAATGTAAGATATAGCAAATAGAGGCTCTATCCCACTGGAACAACCTGCTATTGTGCTTATTGTCCCTGTAGGTGCAATTGTGGTTAAAGAGGCATTTCGCACCTTGATCTTTCTCTTATCCCAGATACTTCCTTTGAAGTTTGGAAAGACCTCCCTCAGCTCTGCCAGTTTCCTCGACTTTTCTCTTGCTTCTCTGGTAATGAATTTCATAACCCTCTCAGCAACATGGATTCCCTCTTGGGAATTATAGGGAATGCCCAGTTTAATTAGCATTTCGGCAAATCCCATAACCCCTAGGCCAATTTTCCTGTTACCCTTTGTTATTCTCTCTATCTGAGAGAGTGGATATTTATTAATATCGATAACGTTATCAAGAAAATGGACAGCTGTTCTTACCACACCCTTCAATTTTTGCCAGTTTATCTTCTTTTTTTGGACCATCTTTAACAAATTTATTGAACCTAAAACGCAGGACTCATAAGGCAACAAAGGTTGCTCTCCACAGGGATTGGTGCTCTCGATTATTCCAATATGGGGCGTGGGATTTTTCCTATTTATCCGGTCAATAAACACAAGCCCCGGATCTCCTGTCTTCCAGGCTGTCGCTATTATCAAATTAAATACATCTCTGGTCCTTAATTTTCTAATAGGCTTTCCTGTTCTGGGATTTATTAGCTCGTACTCCTTATCTGCCTCGAGCAATCTCATAAATTTATCTGTAATGGCAACTGAGAGATTGAAATTGGTAAACGCTCCCTCTCTGGTTTTGGCTGTGATGAACTCCAGGATATCGGGGTGGTCTACTCTCAAAATTCCCATATTTGCTCCTCTTCTTCTTCCTCCCTGTTTGATTATATCTGTTGCCATATCGAATACGCGCATAAATGAAACGGGACCGGAAGCAATTCCTTTAGTTGACTTAACTAAATCTCCTTTTGGTCTCAATTTGGAAAATGAGAACCCCGTTCCCCCACCCGACTGGTGAATTAAAGCCATAACTTTTACTGCTTCAAAGATGGATTTCATAGAATCTTCTATAGGTAGGACAAAGCAAGCAGATAGCTGACCCATTCTGGTCCCTGCATTGATCAAAGCAGGACTATTTGGAATGAATTCCAGATTTGACATTACCCTGTAGAATTCTCTTTCTGTTTCTTCTGCATTGAATTTTTTCCCATAGAGGTGGTCCGCAGTGGCTACCTCTCTTGCTACTCTCTCGAACATTTTCTTAGGAGTTTCGATTAGATTACCGGATTCGTCTTGCAATAAATACCTCTTCTTCAGAATTCTTACGGCATTCACCGGCAATTTTAAATCATCTTCTATGCCAAAGATTCTTTTAGCTTCGCGAACCTCTTTTCGCTTCTGGCGATAGAGGATATATGACTTTGCCACTCTGGTAAGGCCATTTTTAATCAGAACATTCTCTACAATATCTTGTATATCCTCAACACCTGGAATCTTTCCCACAAATTTTCGTTTGACTATCCTGATAACCTGGCGAGACAGCCGTTCTGCCAAGGCGCTGTCCTTTACCCTTACTGCGAGAATAGATTTTTCAATGGCCCTGGTAATCTTATTCTGGTCAAAATGGACTATCCTGCCATCCCTCTTGCGAATTTTTCCCGCCATTGTGCTCCCCTAACGGCGGAGCAGAGCTATCCCTCTGCCGCTACAGCTTTTTTTCCTCCCCCGATTTCATCGAGGACGCGGAGTTGCCGCTCCGCTCCATTTTAAAGCAAATCTTTGGCCTGCTGGGCTAAAAAGTACCTGTCACCTTTTCTAAAAAGTAGCCTGTCCCCTTTTTTTAAGATAAAAAAAACTGAGTTGAAGAAGAAAAAGCGTTTTTCCTAAAACTCAGGGATTCTACATACGGAATTATTCAACGTATTCTCTCAAATACTTACTTCTTGATGGATGGCGCAGTTTTCTTATCGCCTTTGCCTCGATTTGTCTTACTCTTTCCCTTGTTACATCAAATATCTGACCTACCTCTTCTAAAGTGCGGGGATATCCCACTCCAATTCCAAACCTCAATTTGATGATCTTTGCCTCCCGTTCAGTCAAACTTGATAACACCCTCTCTATCTCCTTTTGGCGCAAAACATCTACCGCGACATTCACCGGGGAAAGGTTATCGCGGTCTTCAATGAAATCTTCCAGATAGCTTTCTTCTTCTTCACCAATAGGAGTAGCTAAGGATATCGGCTCTTGCATTATCTTTAATACGGCTCGTATTCTTTCTGGCATCATCTTCATTTCTTTAGCATATTCTTCAATGAGAGGGTCTCGTCCATATTTCTGGCGATACCGACGAGCAATTTTGGTCAATTTACTAATAATCTCTTTCATATGTACTGGAATCCTGATGGTACGGGCCTGGTCGGCTATTGCCCGATTTATAGATTGTCTAATCCACCATGTTGCATAGGTTGAAAACTTGAATCCTCTCTTATATTCAAATTTGTCAACTGCTTTCATTAGGCCGATACTGCCTTCCTGAATTAAATCTAACAAAGAGAGGTTAGGATTAATGTGTTTTTTGGCAATACTTACCACCAGTCTTAAGTTTGCCTTAACCAGTTGTAGTTTACCATCAAGAATTTCTGACTCGAGTTGAGTAACTTGCTTATACAACTCCTTTTGGGCTGAGGAGTCCATCCCCGCGGTCCGCTGGAGCTGAAGGAGGCGCTGAGAAATGTTTCTTAAATTCTTGTATATTCTCTCCATCTCTTTTAAAGTTACTCCTGTTTTCTTCTTGAATTCTGACCGGGAGACTTTCTTTGCCTTAGCTTTTCGCCAGAGCTTCTTAGCCTCGGGAAAGGAAAGTTTAAGTTTTTGTTGATAGTAATCGTTTTCCTTTTCGATCTGTCCTAATTTCAGACCTGTGTGTTTTATCTTTGCAATTATCTTTTTAATTTTCTCTGATTTTAAGTTCAAATCGAGAATTTGTTGTAAAATTTTCTTCTTTTCCTGAGTTAACAATTTCTCGACCTTCTCCTTTGACTTGGGAGTAATTCTCCTTGCTGTTAATCGCTCCTGATACGCAAGAATTTTCTTCTCGCTTTTAGTGATTTCCCGAACCACTCTTCTCATCTTCTGTCTCATTCTAGCTAAAGCCGCTCTAGTCTTTCGGCCTCGAGGCATTAGCTCTTTAGGAGTAATTTCACGTTTCTCTAACATCTTACCCATTTGTTTTATCTCCCTTAAAGCTATGGGAGATTCTAGCGCTACCTGTTTCAGCTTCTTTTCCTTATCTTTTATGGTCTTGGCTAAATGCATCTCCTGAGGCCGACTAAGAAGAGAAACCTTACCCATTTCATTGAGGTACATCTTTATCGAATCGCTTGTCTCTACTTCAGTGGTGGGAGTTATGGGGACTAAGCCTCCCTTTTCCTCCTCTGCTTTCTCCGGCCTCTCAATTAAGGCAATTTTATCAACCACATCGATTCCCAGCTCATCCAGTTTGGTAAAGATATTATCTATTTCGTCGGAATCGACTATACTTTCAGGAAGTTGCTCGTTTATCTCTTGATAGGTCAGTTTTCCTGTCTCTTTTCCTTGCTCAATTAATTCAGAAATTTTTTGTTTATACTCTTTCATTTTTACTTCCCTTAAGTTTCTTTGTCAGTTTTTGAAACTTCTCTATTTTCTTCGGTTCTACTGGCAGTCCTCTATCTGCTAAGTCCGCAAGCTCCTGTCGTATTTTTTCTTTCTCGTCTTCTGATTTATGTATCTTCACTCTACTGATCAATGCATTGACTATTCCTGGTGAGAATTCTGCTTTCTTCTCTTCGATAGCGAGTGAAGCGATAATTTGATTGATCTCGCTTGAAAATTGTAAATCCTGATTGTAAATCCTATCCATAATTATTGCTGGGTTTATAGGCTCCCTCTTGTCATATAATTCGTATATAACCTTGACAATCCTGGAAAGGTCGCTTATAAGGAAGTCTTCGGGTGTGACTTCTACCCTGACCGTTTCAATTTCCTCAGGGTAATTGACCATTACCTGTACAAGCCCCTTCTCCGCCTTGAGAATCCCTTGCTGAGAAGTATAGTCCCGAAAGTCTCTGGCGAGTTCCTCCCTATAAGAGGGCTCTTCCCACTGGTAAGTCTTCCTGTTTATCCTTCCCAGCTCTAAAAGTAGTGTCTGTTCATCAACAGAAATTAACTGGGATAACTTTTTAATTTCCTCTTTCTGCTCTATCAGATTCTTTATTCTGGCAACGGTGGGCAAGACCTCTTTCCCTACGGCAACTTTTCCTTCAGAACTATTCAAATCAGTAGTTTGTGAAATTAACTTGATCCGATAATCAATTAAAGAGAGTGATTGGGAGATTTCTTTTTGAAATTTTTCTACTCCCTGAGAGCGGAGGAAAATGTCAGGATCGCTGCCTTCAGGCAGTACGGCCACCTTCACTTTTAGCCCACTCCCTATCAATAGATCCAATCCCCTTAACGCAGCCTTAACCCCAGCCGTATCAGCATCGTATACTATTACTGCCTCTTCGGCATACCGCGATATTATGGAAACATGGCCGCTGGTCAAAGCAGTTCCGAGAGTGGCCACACTGTTAGCTACTCCAAATTGATGACAGGTTAGGACATCTGTATATCCCTCTAAGATTATGATCTGATTATTCTTTTGAATAGATTGCTTGGCGAGGTTGAGCGCATAAAGGGTCTTTCCTTTATTAAAGACTGCAGTTTCGGGGGAATTCAGGTATTTAGGTGATCGTTCTCCTAAAACTCTTCCACCAAATCCAATTATCCTGGACTGAACATCAGAAATTGGGAAAATAATCCGATCGAAAAACAGGTTGCAATAATCGTTTCTCTTTTCGGAAAAAGTGATTAAGCCAGCCCTTTCCAATAGCGCCTTCGAATAACCTCTATCTACAGCCGCCTCTAATAGTCCCTTCCCCGAACCAGGGGCATAGCCAACTCCAAATTTATTAATAATTTCTTCTCCCAATCCTCTCTTCTTGAGATATTCCCGTGCCTTTTGAGCAGAACTGGAACTCTTTAAGCACCTGTGAAAAAAGCCGGCTGCATGATCATTGATTTCAAAGAGACTCTTTCTCTCTTGAGAGATTCTGGAGGTTTCCTCCCGGCTGGCCTTGTCTTTGGGTAGAGAAATCCCGGCCCGCTCAGCCAATCTCTCCACAGCCTCTATAAAGTTTATCTTCTCATGCTTCATTAGAAAATTGAAGACATTTCCTCCTTCCCCGCAACCGAAGCAGTGAAATATCTCTTTTTGCGGTGAAACGATGAAAGAAGGCGTCTTTTCCTGATGGAACGGACAGAGTGCCTTAAAATTGCTTCCAGTTTTCTTCAGAGGTAAATATTCAGAAATGACCTGTACAATATTATTGCTCTGCCGTATTTGGTCTATTAAGTAACCTGGAATAGCCAAATTAACTCCTTTTTATTTTGTGGCTATTAACTCCAGCAATAGTGTTAAAGAGAGACTATCTCTGAACGCGGTAAAAACCTGAACAAGGGATAATATTTAGAGGGCCAAACTTGTCTATAGCCCGATCTAATAGAAGGTTGAGCCCTAAAGTATCTGATGCCATATGGCCGGCAATTACAACATTTATGTGAAACTTTTCTGCCTTTTGATAATGTTTCTCGCTCATGTGCATTCCCACTATAGTCCCGATTCCTGAAAGACTGAGTTTCTCTAAGGCTTCTTCCGACCCTTCAGTGCCACCTGTCATATCGAGGAATATCTTACCGGCCCGCCTCTTTTCGGAACCAACAATAACTTTCGGCCCACTGCCTCTACTGGTGGCCTCTTTATATTCCGATATTTCTTTCAAAAGCCCAATCGCATCTTCCACTCGTTCCGGTTTCTTCTCATCCATCAATCCCTGCAAATACGTAGCCACAAGATTATCTGCTGGAGTGTGTACACAAATAAAGGAAATATCGAGCAAACCTGCCGCATCCACTGCCCTGAAGTGGTTTACCGCCATCACTTTCCGGCTAACCTCTTTTATCCTCTTTTCCATAAGATCCTCTGCTATATTTATGGGAACACCATACTTGTTCAAGATGTCTGCCTGCATACTCATAACTTCATAGAAATTTGCATAGGCGCGGCCCTCAGGATGGTGGGCAAGGGCTAGATCGATCTGTTTCCCTCGCATTCTTAACCGATCGGCTAAAAGCAGTTCTGGAGTCTCTATATCAATTCCTACCAGAATATCTTTTATTTCTTTCTTGGTATCGTTCAATATCCTGGTATCGCTGTAAGGATTGTGAAGGGTTTCCTGGTCAAACTCTCTTTTTTTTGGCGTTTCCAGTGTCTCAAACTCTTCCTTTTTCCTTTTTATCTCCAGTTCAACCCTCTCCACCCCGCGAGGGTCCCGAGAAATTCCCTCTTCTATAACGAATCTGTAAAATTCAATGAGCTTCAATTTATCATCCCCCTCAAAATGTGCCTCATTTGTTCAGCAGAATCTAAATTCAAAACCAGCACGATCTGAAATCATCTATACAGATGTGATTGCGGACCACTGAAAAGGACCGTGTAATCGACCCGAAGTGTCGTTGCAATGGCGAAACCCGTGGCAAACCGACGAAGTCGTTGCGAGCCCTGAAGGGGTGTGGCAATCTCTACAATAAAATGGGATTCCTTCGCTTTCGCTCGGAATGACACTGCGTGTCAGATTGCTTCACTTCGTTCGCAATGACAATTCGTATCAAGTCGCTTCTAGTCCTAGCAATGACAGTGCATAATTGCATCGTACGCACAAATTCAGTTTGTGCTTCGGATCTTTTCCACGAATTTAGAATTTTGAAATTCCGTTAGTTCGAGATACGAACTTACTTCCCTCAATATAATAGCGATAAGGAAGATTCCTGCCCTTTCTTATTCCAATACGACCCGTACTGATGATACTAAAGCCCTTTGAGGGGCTTTCCTTTTTTCTGGAACCAATCTGGCACATAATAAATAAATTATTTCCGGTTAGGTCAGCCCCGTTCATAGACACTGTAATGCCTAAAGCCTCGGCCAATTTGCCAGGGCCATTGGTAAGACGAGTCAAGGGCCCATCTATTCTTCTGTGTTTCTTCATTAATTGTATGCCTTCTTTGGGTTCTAAAGCCCTAATTAGAACAGCCCCGCCCACACCATCCTTTTCTGTAACTACGTTAAGGCAGTAATGGTTGCCATATACGAGGTAGATATACGCCTTTCCTGCTGGTCCGAACATTATCCTATTACGCCGGGTAATTCCGCGATAAGCATGGCTCCCGGGGTCCTCTTGGCCAAGATAGGCTTCCGACTCCACAATCTTCCCCGAAATTATGCCCTCATCCGTTTTATGGATAAGGGTTTTACCCAATAGTTCTTGAGCAACGATTCCTGTCTTACGGGAATAGAATTTTCTTAGTAGTTTACCCATCAATTATCTTTTTCTTTTTAACCGATCTAAAAGCTTGAGTTGCCTTCTCCTCTGTTTCCTTTTTGCTTCGGCGATCTTTCTCTTTCTGCGGACACTGGGACTTTCATAATATTCCCTTTTCTTTATTTCTGTCATAAGCCCTGCTCTTTCGCATTCGCGTTTAAATCGCCGTAAAGCTGCATCTATGGACTCATCTTCTCTAATTTTTACCTCAGTCACATGTTTTCACCCCTTATGTGAATCACCCTCGCCACCTGTCAGCCTGGAGGCCAGGTCAATTTTCGACCACCCAACAAGTGGAAGTGTATGTGAAAAACCGCTTGGCCGGCATCGGCATTGCAATTTGCTACAATACGGAATCCACATTGGGCAATGCTTTCTTGAGAAGCTAATTTTTGAGCAACTAAGTAAATCTGTCCTATTAAATCTTTGTCTTGTGAAGTTAAGTCCATAATTGTGGCTACGTGTTTTTTAGGCACAATTAAAAGGTGTACCGGCGCCTGCGGGTTAATATCTCTTAATGCTATTACGTGATCATCCTCATACACGATATTCGCCGGAACATTTTTATTTACGATATTACAAAGAATACATTTTCCCATCTTTTCTCCCAGAGCATACTTTTGCGTTAGGATTAAGGCCACCCTTATTTAGAACCTAAATCTTTAAAATAGCATAAATAAAAAAAAATGTCAAGGGAAAAATGTAATCCTAACCACTATAGCTGAGAGAGTTTCTTTTTCAGTAAGTTGATCATTGGGGTTGGAACGGGGTCTACACAATTTGTCAACGCTAGATAAGTGCTAACCCAATCACCAAGATATGTGAGGGAATGGAGGCGAGATAGGAGGGATTTCCCGCGGGAAATCACATGCTCGACGCCTGCTACCTTGTCTTTTACAATACTTTCTGTTATTATGAATCTTTCTTTAATTCTTTCGCTCTCACCACTATCTCTTAGGAATATTAGATAAACTTCGTTAGTAAATTCGCTACCAGTTCCCCAAACTTCAATCTCATTATGGTTCATTTCTGGCAATAGACTGAAGAAAGCTACGCTCTTGCTATTTTCATTGAATTGGTTTTTCCATCGGACAGCACAGGCAGCCAGATGGTCAGGAGCGTATATGAGGAGAAGATGCCCTTTTATTCTCTCCGATATCTCTTTTGCTAAATTGGCTTTACTCTGAGGGTCATACTCTTTGCACAGGATTTGCAGATTCTGAATTGTCTCCCGAATCTCCTCTTGTTTAGGTCCAATTAATCCCAACCGTTCAAGAACGGTAAGCATCGGAAAGAATAGATACCCAAAGGTCGCCCGCGGTGGCATGCCTCCCATGATTTCAATTACGTCGATACCATCTTTCTGACACAGTTCTTTTAACTTTCCGCCACTGGTAATAGCTATAATCTTTGCAGAACGGAAGAGAGCATCCTGATAGGCAGATAGAGTCTCCTCGGTATTACCCGAATAGCTGATCGCAAAAACTAAGGTCCTCTCTCCTACATACTCCGGAAGGAAATAACCCCGGTTGACTTCAAGGGGAATCTTTGCCTCTCTCTGGAGATAGGACTTCAATAGGTCACCACCTGCTGCTGAGCCTCCCATTCCACAGACCACCACCTGGCGGATGGAGTTGTATCTTTTTATATCGATAGGATATTTCTCGGCAATTTCCACCGCCTTTTCACATTGAGCAGGAAACTCTTCCAGATATTTAAGCATCTCGCTCATCTTCGGACTGACTCCCTATCACCTTTCTCCTGATGGTAACCCCACTGTTCCAGAGCCCATACGTTGATGTAGAGTTTCGCTCTGCCACTACATCCTGCACAATTTGAAATTGTGCCTACTACAAACGAACCCTTCCTCTCGGGAGAACTCCAGCTTGAATCGAACCCCTATATTGAAGAAATTATGGTAGGGCTTCGAATCTCTCGATAATTTTGTTTACCTCTTCCTGCTTTGTGGTAGCCAAAACCTGGTTGGCGAGTTCCTGAGCTTTAGTCAAGCTTGTTGAGCGAATAATTTTCTTAATCTTAGGTATGGATAATGGGGACATACTGAACTCATCGAGACCCATACCGAGAAGAATCTTTGTAAGAGAAGAGTCTGCAGCCATCTCCCCACACATTCCCACGCGATTTCCCGCTTGATGGCCCGCATCTATTATCCCCTTGAGCAGGCGCAAGATGGATAGATGCAGGGGTCTGTAAAGGTGAGTGACATTCTCGTTAACGCGATCTACTGCTAAAGTGTATTGGATTAAATCGTTGGTCCCGATGCTTAAGAAATCGGCTTCTCGGGCCAGAATATCTGCAATCAGGGCAGAGGAAGGAGTTTCAATCATTACTCCTACTTCCATATTTTCATTAAAAGGGATTTTCTCTTTTCCTAATTCATTTTTTACTTCTTCGAGCAACTCATTGGCATGTCTCAGTTCTTCTACACAGCATATCATAGGATACATTATCTTCAAATTCCCCTCTACCGAAGCCCGGAGAATAGCCCTTAATTGGGTCTTAAAAACATGAGGATATCTAAAGCAGAGCCGAATCGCCCTCAAGCCCATAAAAGGATTGCGCTCCGGAGAAATGCCAAATTCGCCCACAAACCTATCTGCCCCCAGGTCCATTGTCCTAATTATTACAGGATAGGGCATCATTTTCCAAGCTACAGAGGTATACTGTTGATATTGTTCCTCTTCCGATGGCAGATCGACTCGATTTAAATAGATATACTCGGTGCGGAATAATCCAATTCCTGTTGCACCGTGAGCATGAACCGAGGGAATTTCTTCAGGCACTTCGATATTTGCATGTAATTCAACGTTATACTCATCAGCCGTTACTGCTGGCAGATCTGTCAGCTTCTTCAATGCTTTCTGAGCGTTGGAATATTTTATTTTCTGGCGTTCATAGTTCTCAACTGTCAGTGAATCGGGGTTGGTAATAACAATTCCTTCTATTCCGTCTACGATTATTGTGTCACCTAGCTTGACTTTCTTAGTTACATTTTTCAAACCTACTACAGCAGGAATTTCTAAAGATTGCGCCATAATCGCAGTGTGCGAAGTCCTTCCCCCAATATCTGTGGCAAACCCTATCACGTTCTCTTTGCGCATAGCAATGGTGTCTGCAGGACTAAGATTATGAGCGATTACAATTACTGGTGATGGGAGAGTAGCCAGCTCTTCCCTTTCCCGGCCAAGTAGGCGCTTCAGTACTCTTTTCCCCACATCCAAAATGTCAAGGCTACGGTCTCGTAGATACCCGTCATCGATCATAGCAAAAGTTTTTGTTATTTTATCAATTACCATCTGGAGAGCGTATTCGGCATTTACCCTTTCCTCCGTAACCATTTTTATGACGTCGTTTCGAAGAATAGGGTCCTCCAAGATCAAAAGATAGGCATCGAAAAGCCGTACGTGTCTCTTACCAAGTTGTTTCAAAACTTTCTGCCTTATTCCGCCCATCTCCTCTCTTGTCTCGGCAAGGGCTTTTCGAAAGCGAATAATTTCCTGTTTTATCTCAGTAGAATCAATTGTCCTCTTGGAAATATAGAATTTCTCTTCTTCGAGGAGGAAAGCTCGCCCAATGACAATTCCAGGTGAAGCACCAATTCCCTTCAACATAACCTTTACTCCTCATCAAATTTTCTTGCAAATAATTCTTCTATCTTCTTTATAGTTTCTTTTTCATCTTTCCCATTAACGATCACTATTATTTCAGAACCGAACTCTGCTGCCAACATCATAATCCCCAAAATGCTATCTCCGTCCACTTCTTGACCATCTTTGATTATGGATACTTTTGAGTCGAACTTAGCCGCAGTCTGGGCGAGAAGTGCCGCAGGTCTTGCGTGCAGACCTAATTTATTATTAATTCGAAAATTTTTTTCTATCATAAACATTCCGAAAATCAAAATATATAGGCTCCTGCACAGGAAATTCCGATAAGTAAATATAGAAGCCTTGCTGAAGAAATTCGCCAGCGATTAAGGAAGACAATCGAAAGGAAGAACGCTAAAAAGTATAGTCTTTCCATCGCCCTCCAGTCCCGGAGAAGTATTACCATAACAGCGAGAAGAACAAGACCTAAACCAATAAGGTGGCTACCCCATATTGTGCGAGGATAATGCGTTTTCTTAAGAAGTCCTACTACTTTTGTCTTCCTTTCATAACCTTTCATCACTCCTTTAATGCGAATATAGAAGTGTAAAAAATTGTACAGAAATAGAAAAATTAGTGGCGGCAGCCAAGCGCCTTCCCACTCCCTTAAATAGATAATCACCAGAACGCAAGCCAGCAGTGCAGTAAAGGGTCGCCAGGTTCCCCAAAATAGTGAATCACCGATGCCTCCGAATGCTCCGCCCATACTCATCTTTACTGTGCTAATCTGTTCTGGCTTAACCTCTTTTCCCAGTGCCATTTCCTCTTCCAGACGAGCGACTATCCCTACTAACGCATTTGCAAAGTATGGATGGGTGTTAAAAAATTCTAAATGTCGCTTATAGGACTGGATCCTCTTCTCTTTTTCAGGATAGAGCTTATTCAGAACCGGTGCTAGTATGTAGAGAAATCCCAAATTTTGCATCCGTTCGAAATTCCAGACAGCCTGCAGACAAAAAGACCTCCAGAAAAGACGATATAGGTCAGATTTATTGATTATTCTATTGGTCATAGGATCAAAAATAATTATGCACAAATTGAATTTGTGCCTACAAACCTCTGAAGGTGTTAAAGGCTATTGCTAAACCCAGAACTGGTAACAGCCTATATGCAAAATTCAGACCTGCCAATATCCCGTACGGTAAACAGGAAAATAATTTGGGCAGAAAGTATACGCCTGCGCCAATTGCAATCAGGGAGAAAAGGAATCCTTTAAGAAAAAACAGAAATAAGCTACAATAGTTGACTTTTTCTATGGCTCCTAAATTACCTTTGGGAATTTCTCGATCTAAGTAGTGCACGAAATGTGCGTTTAGTTTTCTCTGCTCAACATCTATACTCCTAAAAATTTCTGCCAGAGGCATCGTCAGTGCCAGAACCGCCATTCTGTAAGAACCCTGAAAATTATTACCCAGCTGGACCGTTCTTTCGGTCAACACTATCAGAGTTGTGCAAGTTACAGCTACTATTGTCGCATCAGGAGGAATGGCCGCACCCACAGATATCACATTTATCCAAATGAGTTCTAAAAGAGCACCGATAATGAGTCCTGTCTTGAGGTCTCCTAATAAAAAACCTATGAGGGGTCCGCAGACAATAGGCCTGGAAACCATTATCTGTCCCCAAGCACTTACATCTAAACTTAACAATCCTCCAATGAAACTAGCTGAAAGGATTTCAGTAATCATTAGAACGATCCAGTGCAGATATTGGCAGGTTTAAACACCTGGGCTAAATTATATATCTGTGATTTTTAGCTTCAAAATGATAGTCTGTTCCCTTTTAGATCTTAGCTTTAATTTCCAGTAGGGAAATACAACTGATTGCTGGTACATGCGCTCGTAACCTGCATCCCCCTCTGAGACTGTCTCTATCGGAAAATGCCATAGGGAACAATGTGGGTTGAATTCCAATCTTATATTTACTCGATAATGCTCATCGTGCATACCAATTTCCTTCAAATCAAAAATTTCTCCAAATGAAGAGAAAGGCTTTCTTCCCTCTCTATCTGGGACATAATAATAACATCCTTTATCTTCTGGTGAGGAGAAAGAGAAGTTAAATTCAGAGCCGAAGCATAATTCTGCTGGGTTCTCTCCTTTGTTGATAATTTGATAAATAATGAGAATCTCCGCCGAGTTCACTGATACTACTACTTTCTTTTCGACTCTTACAGGTTGCTGAAAATCTCCTATCCAGACAAACCCTTCTCTAACGAAGCTTATTCCAGTCGGTTCAATTCTATATCTGTAAGCTCGATCGACGAAGTCTCCCTGTTCTCCATACTGGCAAGTCGAGAAATCATCAATCTTTGTGTCGGGATGCAAGAAATGGTCCACCAAGGAGAGCCTTTCATACCAATCATAGTGCAAATATTTCGCCAAATTCTTGTCTTTTACCTTCTTTATATTATGAATTGATTTTAAACCTTTATTCTCCACATCGGATTTAGAATCAAAGAGACTGGCTCGAATAATCTCTTGATGGTAAGCCTCTTTCCTTCGAGTGAGAGTAGTCAATAAGTTCAAGTTTTGTGGTTTGTAATCCAATTCAAAGAGAGATGCTCCTACAGACGGTCTAAAGTAGGCATTGAGTAAGGGGGTACTGACTAAAACCTCTGCTCTTCCGTCTAGGTCGAAATCGAATTCCTCCTTTTCCATCCATTGAGAACCCGATTGATTCTTAGCATCAATAATTTTTTCTGCATTAATCAGATGTTCATAAGTCGCTCTTCTGAGGTGCGGAAAATAGAGTCCTCCGAAAACGCCATGCCAGTAAGGGCAGTTGCATTGGCCTTTCCAAAGTTCATCTCTTGCTTTTTCTAACCAATCTGGCAGTTCTATATTTTCTCCCTCAAACTCCACTGAAAACTTGTTCCCTCTTCTGTTGGCGCCACTTTCCAAGCCGTGTAACCTCTGAAGTGCTCTGAAAATCTTGTTGCTGACTAGAAGCATCTTTTTCTGCATCCAGTTACTCTCGGTGTATTTTACAAAGAAGTTTCGCCAGAATCCCCCTTTCAGAAACCTTGCATACCGTTCGGGCTGAGGCAATTTTTCGATTTCTCTCTGGATATCAGTAAATTCTTTCCTCGCCCTGGTAGGTAAAACCCATTCCATCATTTGAGAATAAGCACCTGTGGGAAGGTATATTCTCCCTTTGGGTTCAAACTGTGCAATATAGTCAGAAAAGGTAAATGTTTTAATCCATTTTCTATTTTTCTCTAATTCGGAAAAAAACTCTTCAAGCCAATTCTGTCTATAGATCAGTTCATGGGTTCCTGGCCAGATGCCAAACTTCTCTCCATCATCAGCCATTACTGCTAGTCTCTTTTCCTTCTCCCTTGCCTGGGATTTAAAATAGTTAATGACTTCTTTTACTGGATGGAACGGTATGAGAAATCGCAGCTTTTCATCAATGGGAAAAACTTTGAGAGGATAGCCCTGTTCCTCGGTAAGGTAATATCCAAAAAGTTGTTCCTCAAAAAGTCCAGTAGATTTGAAGGGTAAATCGTCAATGACAGTATATTCCACACCTGCCTCAGAGATTGATTTTGCTAAATGTGGCTCCCAGACACGTTCTGCCAACCACATACCTTTTGGTTCGTAATCAAATAGGTCCCTTATATATTTGCTCAATTTCATTATTTGACCGATCCTATCAGAGTCGTATAACATGGCCAAAATTGGCTCATAATAGCCACCGGTCATAAGTTCAATTTGCCCGGTTCGTAAAAGGTTCTTTACCATTGAAATAAATTCTGGGTGGTGCTTAACAATCCACTCCAGAAGAATCCCGCTAAAATGGAAAGTCGCTTTTATGCTAGAATGTTTTGTCAGAACTTCCAAGAAGGGATGGTACGCCTTCTGGTAAGCCTGTTCAAAAATCGCTTCAAAATTACCAATTGGCTGATGGTTGTGAATACCGAATACGAAACTTATTCTTTTCATATTCCCAAAACTTCTCAGAGAAATTGGAAACTTGCGGTTTTCTTATTACTTTGCTTCTCTGTTAATAATTTCCATTATATCAATCTTCTCATCATCAGGCACCATTCTCGCTTCCAAGTGGACCCCAAGTCTATCCAGTTCCTGAAAAGCTTGAATGTCCTCTTTACTGACTGAAATAGCTTTGAGAATCTGCTTCTTCTCAGGAGAGTAATGCATTCCACCTACATTTACTTCCTTTATTCTTACTCCTTTATTGATTAAATTCAGGACATCCTGGGGCGAGACAAAAAGGAGCATCGCCCTATCCCCTTCAAATTGGCCATTCAGTATCGCCTCTTTCGCTTGTGCTATAGTCAAAATCGATGTCTTGGTAGGGTCCGGAACTGCCATTGAGAACAGCGCTTTTTGCATTTGGTCACTGGCAACAATGTCGTTGACTACAATCACATGATTGATTTTCAGTAACTTCATCCAGTTCTCAACTACTTGACCGTGAATTAATCGGTCATCAATTCGTACCAGGACCATACCCATTATTTATTCTTCGCCTTTGAGACTTTATCAAGAAACTTTTGCTTAACGTCAAGAATGCTCTCTTTGCCTCTTTGGCGGATGAGACGAGCCAGTTCTTTCAGAGGGAGAGATCGGCGATAGTTCATACCAGCAGTTAACATAGGCAAATTAACTCCACTAATAATTTCAACCTTCTCATCATTAACAAACTTGAGGCTGGCGTTTGCCGGTGTACCTCCCAACATATCTACGAGAATGATTTTCCCTTCCGATTGTTCGTTCCCTTCCTTTAGTATCTTGCCTACCCTTTCCCTCAATGTCTCTAAGCCATCCTTTTCATGTAAGGATAATGCCCATACCTCTTTCTGGTCTCCTAAAATAACCTGTGCTGCTTTAACTAACTGCCGACCGAAATCACCATGAGTTATAACAATCAATCCAATCATTTATGAATCTGCCTCTGCTTCATTCCATAAAATTACTCACATAATTGGCTCCGACAATCGGAGCGGCTACGACGGCTTTTAGTCTCTGAATCTTTTACGCTTTTAGACTTTATGTTGATCTTCCAATGTCACGGTACTGAATTTTAACAGGGTACTTCTTCTCCAGGAACTTCTTCAATTCATTTACAATAATTACTGAACGGTGGCGGCCCCCTGTACACCCTACAGCTATGGTCAAATAAGATTTCCCTTCTCCAATATAGTAAGGAATGAGAAATTTCAACAACCCAAAGTATTTCCTTAAGAACTTCTGGGTAACAGAGGATTTCAAAACAAATCGAGAAACTTCTGCATTATTTCCGGTTAACGGTCTCAGCCTTTCTATATAATGCGGATTGGGTAGAAAACGAGTGTCGATTACAAGATCGGCATCAACTGGGATACCATATTTGTAGCCAAAAGAGACTAGGTTGATATTCATTGTATCAAGTTCCGGTGCCTCTCTGAAGCTAGAAAAGACAACTTGCTTAAATTCCTGAGGTGTGAGAGTTGTAGTATCAATGATCTTATCAGCTCGCTCTTTTATTCCCATAAGCCTCTTCCTCTCCTTGATGATAATCTCAAGCATGCTTCTGCCTTCCGTATCCAAGGGATGTTTCCTGCGAGTTTCACTATATCTTCTCACCAAGACAGAATTACTGGCTTCTAAGAAGAGAATCTTGTGACTGAATCCCTTTTTACCGAGTTCTTCTAACGAAATAAAAAGGTCATCCAAAAAATCTCCTTCCCGAATGTCAATCCCTAAAGCAACTCTCTTTATTTTATCCTTTAACTGCAAGCAAATTTCGGCAAATTTAGGTATCAGCGTAGTAGGTAAATTATCTACGCAGAAATATCCCAAGTCTTCAAAATTTTTTAGGGCTGAACTTTTCCCTGCTCCTGAAAGTCCTGTTACAATGACAAAGTTGCCCTTGGCCATATATTTTTACCTCAGAGAAATTACCTCTCTTTTGGGAGGATTCCTTTTTCGGGGGCCATCCATAGAACATTGTCCTTAGCTGAACTTTTATAACGCAGAGCGTTTGGGCTATTTTTTCCTTTTTCCTCTTTCCCTTTTTCTCTTTTCCCGAGTGATTTTTATTACTTCCTTATCCAACTCACTAATTGCGGAATAGCCCTCTCTTCTTAGCCACTGATTCATAGCCGCTACCTCAATAATAATCGCCGTGTTTCTCCCAGGACGAATCGGGATTACCAATTCAGGAACTTCAACTTCCAGAATCCTTGTATGCTTCTGGTCGAAACCGAGTAGTTCATACCCCTTGGTTTTGTCCCACTCTTCAAGTCTAATTACCAAATCAATCTTTGCCGAACTTCTTACCGCACTTGCTCCAAACAATTTTTGAACATCTATTATTCCCAGTCCTTGAACTTCTAAATAGTAGCGGATCGGTTCCTTGGCAAAACCAATAAGAATGTTGCCCCTGCCCTGTTTGATTCCTACCACCTCTCCAGCAATTAAACGATGTCCTCTATTGATAAGTTCCAGAGCACACTCGCTTTTGCCAATGCCAGTCACCCCTAATATCAAAATTCCAAGACCGTAAACTTCGACCATTACTCCTTGAACAGATGTAGTCAGTGTAAGCCTATCCTCTAAAAAAGGCGAAAGGCGATTTACAAACGCAGTAATGGAAACTGGAGTTCTCAAGATCGGGATCTTCGCTCTCCGTGCCATTTTTATAAATCCTTGAGGAGGGTCAAAATCACTGGTAACAATAAAACATGGAATTCCCTTTGAGAAGATCCCTCGTAACAGAGTGGCTTTTTCCCTGAAGTCTAACTTCTTTAAGTAATCCAGTTCTTCCCGATCTAAGATCTGAAGTTGACCAGACGGTAAAACATCTACCTCGCCAGATAGCGCAAGACCAAGACGATGAACTTCCCGGCTGGTTATTTTCCGACTTAAACCTTTCTTTCCAGCAACAAGATGCAAATCTAACTCTGCATCTTTCTCTCTAAGTAATTCTCTAACCAGAAGCTCTACCATTGTGAAATGACCTCTTATTTGTTCGCCTTTGCACTCCTTGATTAAATTAATATGTATCCTCTTCCTTGATAATTTTAATTACTTCACTAGGAGTCTTTGCTTCTCGTAGTGCCTTTCGAAAAAACTTATCCTTAAGAAGCCGGGATATCTTCGCCAGGACTTTCAGATGCATCCCTGCTGAGTCTTGTGGGGCAATCATGAGAAAAATCGTATATACCTTTTCTCCATCTAAAGCATCGAATTCTACTCCCTTTCTAGATGCCCCAAAGGCACAGACGATTTCTACTACTTTATCTGTTTTAGCATGGGGAATTGCCACCCCCTGTCCAATTCCAGTGGAACCTAATTTTTCTCTGTCCAACAGAGCCTGAAGTATTTTTTCTTTTGCATTTTCTTTTATCTTCTTTGCAGCCGCTAACTTATCAATTAATTCTTCCAGCATTTCTTTCTTTTTGGTTGCTTGCAAATCCACTTCAATGGCATCTTTGCAAAGAAACCTCGTAATCTTCATGTTTTTTACCTCCTATGCAAAACGGCCTCTCTTTCCGTCATTTTTTTTATCACATAATTAAACTACATTCTAATGATTTTGTCAAATTAGTAAGGGCGGATTATAAACCCAGGGATTTCTACATCCTGAATTTTTTGCCTAAGTAAACTTTGCGCGCTTCTTCTGACTCCAATAACTCTTTGGCAGTTCCTGAGAGCAAAATCCTCCCCTCGTACATAATATAGGCCCTATCGATGATCTCCAGTGTCTCCCTGACATTATGGTCTGTAACCAGCACTCCCAACCCATTGTTTTTGAGCCGGGAAACAATCTGTTGAATCTCAACAGTGGTTATGGGATCAATGCCTACAAAGGGCTCATCTAAAAGAACGTATTGAGGAGTGGTTACTAAGGCTCTGGAAATCTCTACCCTTCTCTTTTCTCCCCCGGATAGTAAGCAGGCCCTATTTTCTGCTAAATGCTCTACTCCTAACTCTTGAAGTAAAGCTTTCAATTTATCTTTCTTCTCAGACTGAGTCAGTTTGGTTGTCTCCAAAATAGCCCATATGTTCTCCCGGACTGTGAGTCGCCTGAATATGGAGGGTTCCTGGGATAAATAGCCAATTCCTTGCCTGGCCCGCTTGTACATCGGTAACTCTGTTATGTCTCTCCCCTCCAAGAGTATCCTGCCTTTGTCGGGGCGAAGGAGACCCACAATCATATAAAAGGTAGTTGTTTTACCGGCCCCATTTGGACCAAGCAGGCCTACAATCTCACCTGGGTTTATTTCTATCTCTACATCATCAACAATCTTGCGATTCGAATATGTTTTAACCAGACCACACGCTAATAAGCCCATTTTTCACCGTTTTCGCAAATGTCGGAATATTGGCAGGTTCAAAGATCGCCCTGCAGGAACTCTACTAAAATTAAGGGAAACGAAATCGGAAGTTATGGCTATCTGTTTTTGGGGTAGATAGATGCTTTTACATTTCCCTCCATAGTGACTCTTTCTTCATCGATGAACATAGTAATGACTTCTGCCCAGTAGTCACCCTTTACTTGTTCGTTGTCCTGGTAAATATGGGGAGAGTCTCCGGATAGAACAATTCTTTTTGTTTCATAATCGTAGTCAAGAACCTTACCTGTAGCAGTTATTTCCCCGTGTTCTACTCTGGCATCACCCTCCACATGAATTCTTTTCTCTTTCCCAAATAGTTTTATTACCTCTCCTTCAACTTTTACTCTGTCTTCTGGATTCTCCTCATCGATTCGGATGAGCTCTGGATTGCCAGTTAGAATACTCTCATTGCTGTTTACATTGTAAGTTAATCGGTCAGAAAAGGCTTCCATCCTTATAGATTCTTCTGGATAAGTTATAACATGGACGTTCCCTTTTCCTATTATATAGTTCTTTTTCTCATAATGCTCCATTATATCGGAAGTTATCACATCTTTTTCTCTAATCAATCTTACGTTGCCAAGAAAACGAGTGATTTCCGCCCTCCTCAATACCTCCATCCTCTCTCCTGTAATGTTCACTGGCTCTTTGGGCTTCTGAGCAACAACTGTGCTTACAAAAATGAATGGCAAAAAAAGTAGAATATTCTTTCTCATTCTATTTTGGTCAAGCTTTCACTTGACACTCCCGTGCGCCGGATTTGATCAAGAGAGTATTGGTAAAGCGAGCATTAGAATTTTTAGCCAAAAATCGAAGTAAAGATCTCATTCCCAGGAAGCGAAGCAACTTGATACGAATTGTCATTGCGAACGAAGTGAAGCAATCTGACATGCAGTGTCATTCCGACCCTGAGTGAAACGAAGGGGAAGGAATCCCATTTTATTATAGAGATTGCCACGCCCCTTTGGGGCTCGCAACGACTTCGTCGGTTTGCCACGGGCTTCGCCCTCGCAACGACCCTTCGGGTCGATTACACGCTCCTTTTGAGTCGCTGGTAATGACGGGCGGTGGTCAAAGACCAAAAAATTGTCAGCGAGCGAACCAAATCCCGAGCATATCTTCCTTAGCGATGAACAAATTATCTTTCAATTCCTTCGATGGTTGGGCTATTACGCGTTTTATTTATAAATTACTCTCACGTTCTTTTTTATAACTACCTTCTCCAACTCTGGATCCGACTCTAACCCCTGTCCTGTAATTATTGTGTCGGCACTTTCCTGGCGAACCCAATCATCAGTAAGTATTTTCTCTCGCTTGGCATCCCACCTCAGGCTTTCTGTTTTTAACGTCGTTCCTTCTTCAGAAGTAATTACTACATCTCCCCTCACTTCCATATCGCCTGATTGAGAATGAAGTTCCCCTTCCCTAGCAGTTAGAATAGAAGTAATTTTGCCTTGATCATAAAACTTAATTCTGAGTTTCTGTACAATTGTCTTCCCTTCTGTTTTATAAATTTCTGCTCTATCTGCCTCCAACTCCCATTCCTTCTCTCCCTGACTTGTGTGGGTGAGGGTAAAATTTTCTATGGCCTGCTCAGGAGAAGATTTCTTGCCAGCCACTGTTGGTCTTTCATGCTTCTCTTTTCCACAACTTGATAAACTAAGAATAATGAGAAAGGTAAATACCCAAAAAAAATTCTTCTTCATAATGTTATAGCTCGTTCATTTACCCCATTAGAAACCTTTGATTTCTAACGTGGTTGACTGTAATATTCTCGAGTAGCCTCTTTCCATTTCCCTTGTAATTTCAATATTAGCTCAAGCACTTCCCGCAAGACACCCCGACCACCCTTGGCTTTGGTTACATAATCTACTACCCGCTTCACCTCTTCTGGTGCATCTTTCGGACAGAAAGATAGTCCTGCCTTCTTCAGAACTGGTATGTCCACAATGTCGTCTCCAATATAGGCGAAGTTTTCTGCCTTAAGTTTAAATTTTTTCAAAATCTCTTCAAGGGCTTCGTTTTTGTCCATTCTTTTGAGACGAACGGCTTCTATCCTTAGCTCCTTTGCCGTCTGTTCAACCTGTCTGCAACCTCTTCCTGAGATCCAGGCAAACTTCAAATTTCCTGCACGGCGGGCAAGATTAAATCCCAAGCGGTCTTTAACATTCCAGCTCTTTATCTCCTCTCCGGACTCCATAATCACAATATCCCCTGGGGTAAGCACACCATCGACGTCCATTCCTATCATTTCGATATTCTTGGTTTTCGCTTTGATTCTTCCGTCCATTTCACCATACCTCTTAAAGAATGCCTTCTGAAAGAAGGTCTCTCTCGTCCACAATCCCTATTGGATAGCCGTTTCCATCTACTACAGGTATATTATCGAACTTCTTCTCCTGCATCATTTTTGCTGCCTCTATAGCCAGTCTGTCCTGGGTAATGGTCTTTGGATTTTTGGTCATTACAGTATGAATTTTTTTGTTCAGAATTTTTTCATGTTTCTGTAATCTACGCCGCAAATCCCCATCGGTAAAGAACCCAACTAACCTACCAGAACCCTCTACGACGCTCGTCGCACCGAGACGTGTTTTAGTCATTACTAATAGTGCTTCTCTCACTGTCTTTTCCTGACGGATCACAGGATTATCTTTGCCTTTTCTCATTATATCTCTAACCCTAAGCAGTAACCTTTTGCCGAGGGTTCCGCCAGGATGGAGACGAGCAAAGTCCTCTTTTTTGAACTTCTTTTTCTTCAAGAGGGAGATTGCTAAAGCATCGCCCATTGCTAACATCGCTGTTGTGCTTGCTGTAGGAACGATATTGTAGGGGCAGGCCTCCTTCTCTACTTTCACATTAATGACTAAATCGCTCTCCTTTGCTAATTTCGATTTAGGTCTCCCGGTTATTGCTATTAACTTTAAATCCATTTTCCTTATGACAGGCAGAAGCTTCTCAATCTCTTCAGTCTCACCTCTATATGAGAGAGCTAAGACTAGGTCTCCTTCAGCCATCATTCCCACGTCACCAAGAATCCCTTCCGCCGGATGCAGGAAAAATGCAGGAGTGCCTGTAGAGGCCAATGTAGCTGCAATTTTTTTTCCAATCAATCCCGACTTTCCCATGCCCATAACTACAATTCTCCCCTTACAGGAAGTTACCATTTCAACTGCCTTTTCAAAATTATGGCCAATAGTGGAGATAAGTTTGTTTATAGCTTTAGCCTCGACTTTTAAGACCTTTTTCCCTTCTTCAATACTTCCCACAAGACCCTCCAACACTATATCCGGATTAAGACAGAGCAGGAGCTCGACCCATCCAGCCCCGATTGGTAAATTGGTGCTTAATAAATCGAGCCCCTACAAAAAACCGGAATTAATCTTTCAGGAATATCCGCAACAAAATATAGGCGATAGCTAAAAGAGCGTAAATTATTGCTAAAACCTTTAAATGCCATTTCCAGGTTGGTCCTTCTATCAGAATAGATTTAAGGTCCGCCCTGCATTTTACACAGGATTTGGCATCTTCCTTATTATTATACCCACATTTTGGACATCGCATACGTGCCTCCAGAGTCTCATTCTTTGCGGGTTGTTTTGACTATTCTATCTATTTCTATTAGTCTTTCCAATAGTCCTTTTACTCGATTTAACCTAATCATATTTGGACCATCGCTCAGAGCTTCCTCTGGATCTGGATGAACCTCTAAAAAAAGTCCATCAATGCCTGTTGCTACTGCTGCCTGAGCAAGGAAAGGAACATATTCTCTCTCTCCGCCAGTGGCAGTTCCTCTTCCACCAGGTTTCTGAACACTGTGGGTGGCATCGAAAACTACTGGATAACCAAAAGATCTCATTATGGGTAGAGATTTGATGTCCACAACTAAATTATTGTAACCAAAACAACTTCCCCTTTCCGTCAACAGGATATTCCTGTTGCCAGCTGATTCTATCTTTTCTATTACGTTCTTCATATCCCAGGGGGCAAGGAATTGTCCTTTCTTCACATTTACCGGCTTCCCTGTCCTGGCTATGGATATGATAAGGTCTGTCTGTCGGCATAAAAATGCCGGGACCTGTAAGATATCGGCTACCTTGCTGACCGATTCAACTTCTTCTGTCCGATGAACATCGACTAGTAATGGAATATCGAATTCTCCTTTGACCTTCTCTAAAATCTCCAGTCCTTTGTCTAACCCGGGACCCCGATAAGACTTGATGGAAGTTCGATTGGCTTTATCATAAGAGGACTTGAAAATAAACGGGATGTTTGTTTCGCTTGCAATCTCTTTTAATTCTTCTATTGTCTTTCTGATCTGATCTTCCGATTCGATAACGCAAGGCCCAGCAATCAGAACCAGAGGACCGTTTCCGCCGATTTCAATATTGCCGATTTTCACTATTTTTACCATTTAATTCCTTTCAAGAACTATTCTATCGGAATAGCTTCATCGATTAGCATTATGGGAATGTCGTCTCTAATAGGATATATCAGTTTACAGCTATCACATATTATTCCGTCTTCTTTCTCGTTTAAATGAACGTTGCCCTTGCACTTGGGGCAGGCCAAAATGTCCAATAGCTCTTTGTTAATGGTCATAAAATCTCCTTATTCAGAATTTTTCAATATTTTTCTAACTTTTTCAAGGTCTTCTTGGGTGTCCACACCAATGGAGTCATATTGTGTAATCACCACTTTTATTTTGTATCCATTTTCTAAAGCTCTCAATTGCTCCAGGTGCTCGACTTTCTCCAAAAGGCCCTGTTCCATCCGGACGAAATTTAGAAGAAATTCTCTCCTGTAAGCATAGAGACCGATATGTTTATAAGAGACAAAACTGAGACTTTTCAGCTCTAACGGATGCCTAACATAGGGAATTTGTGCACGGGAAAAATAGAGAGCAAATCCATTATTGTCTATTACCACTTTAACTACATTGGGATTATTGAGCTCCTCTTGTGTAGTTATTTTCCGGGCAACTGTGGCTATATCGATGGTTTTATCTTCAATTAATGCCTGTGCTACTTTCGATATGACTTCTGGAGAAATTAAAGGTTCATCCCCTTGAATGTTTACGAAGATATCCGCAACTAAGCCTGTGGCTACTTCAGCTAATCTGTCAGTACCGCTTTTGCAGTTAGAAGATGTCATTATCGCTTTGCCCTCGAAATTTTCAACTACTTTGAAAATTTCCTCGCTATCTGTGGCTATTACCACGTCGTGCAGAAGTTCTACCTTCTTTGCCTGTTCATATACTCTCTGAATTAATGGTTTACCGAGGATGTCAGCTAAAACTTTACCTGGAAAACGCTTTGAATCGTAGCGAGCTGGAACAATCCCGATAATTTTCATTCTTCCCCCAAAATCAAGCACTCGGAAAGCCACAGAGTACTCCTGTGGGAAATCTCAATAAAATTTAACATTATTTTAGCATATAATTGAAATAATTACTAATATAAATTATAGTTCAAGCTTTTGTAATAAAACAATATTATGAGCATGAAAGTATCTTATCACAGGAAATAGATATAACACCTTAAACCCAACGGAATTTAATTCTTTCAGAAAATCGCCGAGTGGCAACATGCTTATTCTCTTGTTTACATTTTTAATCCGGCATCTCACCCATCTTTCAACGCTATGTAAGAGATTATAGCGATAAAATGAGATTATAACGATTTTTCTTGCAACTCTATGTAGTTCTTTTAAAATCTGACAGCGGCTAGAAGACTTGAGGATATGCTGGAGTAACCTTACGGTTACGATGCAATCGAAGGAATTCTCTTTTAAAGGTAGGTGTTTTATATCTCCTACGAGGAAGTGGTGATTCGAATTAGTGAGTGAAGAATATTTCCTGGTGGTTAGAACCATGGAAAAAGAGATGTCTGTACTGGTCAAATTGAGACTCCTTTTCAGGAGCAACTCAGAAAAGCGTCCGTAACCGCAGGGAACGTCCAGTATTGAGATACTCCTCTCCTCAATAGACGCAAAAATTTTCTCCAGTATCTTGCGTTCCCTCCTGTTAATTACCTTCTGGTCTATACCTTTATATCTTGTCCTTCTGTACTCTTCTGCATTCATTTCTTACTTCCTCTGATTTCTAATTGCTTTATTCTATTTTCTACCTGCTCCACGACTTCTTCAACTGTTATAAGTTCCATGCAGTCCTGATGCTTGCATCTTCTACAACCCTTTCTGGGACAAGAGAGTAGACTTAAGTCTTTCTTGATTGCAACATTCCGCGAACCGTAAGGGCCATTTCTTTTGGGATCGGTGGGCCCATAAAGTCCAATTGAGGGAATGGAGAGAGAGGAAGCAATATGGAGGGGTGCGCTGTCACTCCCTATGAACAGTGTGCACCTAGAGATGAGAGAAGCTAACTCTTTAAGACCTGTCCTGGGAGCAATAAGGGGTTTCTCTTCCATTAAACTACTTATGGATTCGATTAGATTTTCTTCGCCAGGGCCCCAAAGGAGCACCACTTTCGCTTTAAAGTTTCTTATGAGAATATCTGCCAGATGGGCATAGTTCTTGCTTGGCCAAATCTTGCTCTTCCAGCTTGAACCGGGATTTAAAGCAATGAGAAGTTCTCTTTTCTCCATTCCTTCTTCTTTCAAAAATCGTTCCACATATTCCTTTTCAGGGTCTCCAATTTGGATTAGAAATTCTTTCGTTTCTATCTCGGCTCCTAAGAGATTGGCTAAGGCAAGGTATCTCTCAACTGCGTGCGAGTCTTTCGGAAATGGAGGAGCTTTAAAATTAATAAATAGTGAGTTGAATTCCCTGCCGTTCTTAGGGTTGAAGCCAAGTCTGACCTTTGCGCCTGTTGTGTAAGCAAATAGCCCACTGCGGAACTGTCCGTGGGAGTCTACTACAAGATCGAATGTCTTCCTCCTTAATTTCTTTATAAGCGGCCACAGTCTACTAATCCACCTATCCCTGTCAAAGGTAATGACTTCATCCAGGTAGGGATGTCCGATGAGCACTTCTTCTGCCTTTTTCTGAACCAGCCAGGCAATATAGGCATGGGGATACCTCTTTCTCAAAGCTCCCAAAAGGGGAAGTGTGTGCACGACATCACCTATCCCACTTAGCCTTATAATCAAAATTCTCCGGAATTCTTGTAATATCATCTCGATCTCTTGACTTTCCTCTCTAGTAATTCGTCAATTCGGTCAATGAGGTCATTGCGACTTTGATTGGTGATGTCTATCTTTCTCTTAATCCTTCCAATATACGCGTCGCGCACATCAGACCTTCTGGCTTCGTCTTCAAGATACCAGAGTTGGATGTTCCTCTGACACAGGCGATCCACTAAGGCTCCCAGCGTTCTGGAAATCTTCTCTTCCGCCTTGGGCTGTCTGTATAGCTTTACCTTTTCATCTCTCAACTTTACTTTTTCCTTCAATGCCTGAGCTAAAAATTGATTCATTTCACCAATCAAATCTCTGCGCTGAGACTGAACTATATTTATCTTCTTTTTACTCTTCCTTCCTTCTTTTCTTAAATTGTTGAGCCTGATGTTCTTGATGGTTAATTTGTCAACTAAACTTCCCAGTGTCTCCGCCAAATTGACCCTCCTTTATTTAGTATAGCACTAACCTCCGGACGATCGGAGCAACTGCCAAGGTTCAAATACAGTTAAAAGATAGTTTGTGAAGAGCTTTTGGAATTTTAGCCAAAAATCGAAGAAAAGAGTTTAGCCGAAACTTCCAGTGTGGAATTTCCGGAAATTCCTGAGATTTTTGGCGGTGCTCGAAGACCAAAAATTGTCAGCGAGCCAACCAAATTCCGAGCATATCTTCCTCAGCGATGAATAAACATCTTTAACTCATAAGTCTAAACTCCTCCGCTACGCCGATTGGAACCAAATTAATCTACTTATTTTATAAGAATAAAATTTTTGTAGTTTCCGATTCTCCAGCCGGTCTTCTTCCCAATGAAATCTGAAATTCTATTTCTTGCGTCTTTAAAGGTCAGTCTGTGGGTGCTCTTGGAGATAACGAATTTCCCTTGCCACTCATTGATTCTTTTTTCCATTATTTTAGGATGGCTTCCATTGTATTTCTTGAGCATCCAGGGGTCGATGTGTTTAAGATAGTCGAATTCTTCTTGCTTATATTCCTTCTCCCATCCGTCCCCGTGGTGAAGGGAGTCGTGATAGCGTTTCTTCGCTGCCATTACTTTAGGAGGTCGTACCCAACCATAGTGGTAGATGTAACCACCAGTATCTTTTACCCTCAATTTCCTTCTGTTGAGCCTGAAGCCCTGGGCACTGCTCCAGGAAGATATGCCTCGAAAGTTCCTAATTATCCTCACCTCCCGCTGATACCAGTGGTATGAGTTTATGAAAGTCGAGTAATCTCCGTAGAAATGTATCCAGTTAAATATGAGCCCTTCTACCCTTTCATCGAGAAGTTCCTGTTCCATACATTTTAATATCCTATTTAGGTCTCGCTCGTGAACTACCTCATCAGCTTGCAAGTAGAAACACCAATCGCCCCTGCATTTTGCCAAGGCAATGTCCGTTTGCTGTGCCAGAACTCGGCCCTTATACTTGAAGTTTGGATCCCATTCAGATTCGATTATCTCAATTTTTCCGTTCTTCATTGAACTGATCAAATCGAAAGTGCCATCATCGGACCTCCCTACATTTACTATAAACTCATCACAGATCGGTAGTATGGATTTGATCGATTCCACTACAGGAAATGAAAATTTTATAGCATCTTTTACAAAAGTAAATCCGCTTACCTTCAACTTCTTTCTCCCAATCTTTATAGGTTGCCTGTTTGAATTATTTTCTCATATGCCTCTGTATACTTCTCTACCATGATTTCGGCTGTAAAATTCTCCTCCACTCTTTCTCTGCATTTCCTGGGACTGACTTCGTCGATTCTGTTTATAGCCTCTTCGAATTCTTCAAAGGTGTTACAGCGAAAACCGACATCAGAACTGATTACCTCAGGCATAGCTCCTTTGTTGGTGGTGATAACAGGTGTCCCTGAGGCCAACGCTTCCAGCGTCACGTTACCAATGGGTTCCTGCCAGTTTGTGGGGAAAATGAGGCCTTTTGCTCCTGCCAGAAGCTCTGCTTTCTCTCTATCATCTACCTCGCCTACAAATTTGACCTTCTTTCTAAAAGAGAGTCTCCACCCTCCAGCAACGATCAGTTTGAATCCCATCACCTTTGCTAACCTTATGGCTAAATCTACATTCTTAACTTTCCAGGAGACTTTTGCTAAGAAGAGAAAATAGTCTTCTTTCTTCTCTCTGTATATAAAATCGTCAAGATCGATTCCGCTGTAAATATAATGTGTGCTCCCATGGCGAATAGCATGGTTTTTACTCACAAATACTGTATTGAGTAGAAACTTTTCTCCTGGCTTGCCATTTCCCCCAATCCTGACTAAATAAGGTTTGCGGGGAGTATCTTGTGGTGTATTATATAACTGAATAACGTCTATGTTGTCAGGAACATAGGCTTCAAAATTTTGTATGGGTCTCTTTATTGTGGTGATATTTATAGAGGGTAAATCTGTGCCGGTCAGGCTGAGCAGATATACCTTATGCCCCATCTTTGCCTGTGCTTTCATTAAGTTGACGGCTATCCTCTGCGTTCCTCCATACTTTTTCACAGGCAAGACCTTCGGATAGTAGTGAAAGATGTTCATTGGAATTTTCCTAAAACCATTACATGGACAAACCCCTACAGTACATTAACCCCCCTTTCGGGAGGACTCCAAACCCTACACTACTAGACGGTCGTAAATCTTTCTTGTTTCCTCAACCATCCTCTCTACATTAAACTTCTCTTTTACCAGTCGAAAACCTTCCTCTGCCATTTGACCCGCAAGGTCTCTATTTTTTAGAAGAGAAATAATGGCTTTAGCTAAAGCGCTTGGATTCCCGGGAGGGACTAAAATTCCATTTACTCTATGTTTCACAATCTCCGGAATCCCTCCCACATTTGTGGCGACTACAGGAACGCGGGAAGCAAAAGCATCCAGGAGAGAAGTGCCTAATCCTTCCCAGCTGGAAGATAGCACAAAGAGATGGAGAATGGAAAGAATTTCCGGAATATCCTGGCGAAATCCGAATAATTTTACTTCTTCTTCTAAATCAAATTTTTTAATTAGAATCTCTATCTCTCTACGAAGAGGACCCTCTCCCACTATCAAAAAGGTTACCTGCGGAAATTCATCTACCACAATTCTTGCTGCCTCAAGAAGAGTTCTTTGGTCTTTATGCCAGGCAAGAGCGGCAATATTTCCTATGATTAACTTATCTCTATTCAGTCCCAATTCAGAAATAAGATAGTGTCCCTCTACGTTCTGAAATCTCTCTATATCTACCCCGCTGTAAACAACATCGATCTTCCCCTCCGGTAAACCATCAGCCACTAAGACCTGTTTAACTCTCTCAGAAATTGCCATTATCCTGTCAACATTTGAATACTTCATTCGACTCAATATATTCTTCCTAATGTGAAAGTCGACTCTCCGGGAGAGAACGACCTTGCAATTTCCAGCACTTCTTGCTGCCAAAAGACCCAATGCGTGTCCATGGGGAGAATGGAGGTGAACTATTTTAATGGAATTATTTTTTATTATCTTTTCTAATTTATATACTGCCAGGAGATCCCATTCCCCATGCATCTCGACTGGCAAAACTTTTAAGCCTGTAGCTTTTGCTCTCTTGGCCAGAAGGCTCTGAGGAGGACAGGCAATTATGTTATCGTAACCTCTTAGGCTCTTGGCAAAGTATAGAACTTGCTGCTGGCCACCTCTCCAGGTTTTTGCTGAATCGATATGTAATATCGTATCCAATCTTTTTAGACTGAAGTCTTACTTAAGATTTCTTTTACTTGCCTGCCAATCAATTCTGAGGTGAAGTTTTCCTGAATTAATTTATATCCGTTTTCAGCAATTTTTCTCCGCAATTCTCCATTATCTTTTAATACCATAATT
This sequence comes from bacterium, assembly GCA_046759165.1. Lineage (GTDB taxonomy): Bacteria > UBA6262 > WVXT01 > WVXT01 > WVXT01 > JBHIBS01. Next base: position 34,960 of record JBHIBS010000011.1, read on the forward strand.
GCTCTGGCTAAAGAGTCAACATTTGCCACTTCGCAGAGGAAGATGTTCTCTTTATCCACAAAATATTCGAGAATGGCTGGAGTTCTTCCAGTAATTACAGGCTTCTTTAAAGACAGGCACTGAAATACTTTATTGGGAACTACCCTCGTTGCTTTCTCCGTATTCCCGAATATTCCAAGGCAAATGTCTGCATGAGAAACTACCTCTGGTAGCTCACTAAAAGGAACCCAGTTTCGTAAAACTATATTTTTTAATTCCAGCTCTTCGATCAAACCTTTAATCATGGGGAAGGTCTGTCCCGAGCCTATCAATTCGAAGCGAATAGTTCTATCCCCACTCTCCACTATCCTGGCCGCTTGCACAATATACTCTATTCCCTGCAAAGGGAGGAAGGAACCAAAAAATTGAACCAAGAAATTGCCTTCTTTTCTGCTCCCTTCTTCGTCCCTAGTTTTGAATAGAGAAAATAGCTCATCAGTCACTCCTACTGGCACCCGTCTAAATTTACTTCTATCTATGCCAAATTCCCTGGCATAATAGTCTGCATGAGCAAAGGTATCTGCTAAGACTATATCTGCAAGCTTAAAAGACAATTTGTCTATCTTAAAATTGTATCCTGCCTGCATGGAATAGGGTGCCACCTTCTTCTGGTCGAGAACCTTAGTTTCATACCTCGAGACCAATGGGTCAAAAACTACAGGTTTATTGGTGAAGAATCCAATGACCTTGGCCAGTGGGACATCCTTGTGCCGAAATGCAGGAACAAAAATGAGGTCATATTTTACAGGAAAAAATTTAAGATGTTGAAATAATAGCATTGGATATCTGAGCCAGAATTTGAATTTTGACTTTGCATGGCATTCTACTACTTCCACCCCGTTCTTAATCAGGCCTTCTTTAATGATTACATTACGTATATATCGCGGATTATAGCCTCCAAAAAAACAGACTTTCATCGTCCCTTCCTCAAAAACGGAACAAGTCAAACAGTAGCCTGTCCTCTTTTTTTACCGTTAAAAATTGACTCTGACCCCTTTTTTCTTTTTTACTGACCACTTTTTTTCGAAAAAGTAGCCTGTCCCCTTTTCCCTAGAGGAGTTGCATAAATTCTTTTTCTAACTTGTTGACGAGATTTGACCATGTATATTCTTGAATTTTCCTATAGCCTCTCTCTGCCATCCGCTCTCTTAAATTTCTATTTTCGATTAGTCTTCTTATCTTTTTTGCAATTAGAAGAGGATATCTAAAACGAAAAACGAGGGCAGTCTCTCCATCTGTCGCAAAATCTCTAGTCCCGGAAGCGGAGCAGACTACTGGAACTTTGCAGGCCATGGCTTCAGCACAGGGATTGGACCATCCCGCTCTCTTCTCAGCACTAACAAAAATATCTGCTTGAGAGTAGAGCTCTGCCATTCTTTCCTGGGGTAGGGCAATGTAGAACTTAACTGGAGCTTCGGTCTGGAGCATCTGACGGGCATCGAGCCTGGGATTGCCAACAGGAGTATCGAAGAGCAGAAGCGTTAAAGAAGGATATCTCTTATACAACAGCTCAGCTGCCTTAACGATTTTCTGTGTCCCCTTCCTCTTCTTGTAAATCCTCCCATAACAGAGAATTTTTATCTGGTGGGTGTCCCTCTTTGTTTCCACAGGATGGAATAATTCGGGATTTATCCCACCAATTCCCTCAATGCATCCTCTCTTATACTTTCGCCTTACCATCTCACATATTCCGCTAGAGTTTCCCATAATGAGGAATTTTCTGTTGGCACATGCTTTTTTATTACTTTTGTGCTCAAGAAGGCAATAGAAAATTTTCTTCTCAGCATTGGCTCTTTCTAAGTAATGAAGAACTGAGTAGTCGCTGGATATTGCAATGTTATTCTTTTCTAAAGTTACCTGTTCTACGGGTCTTGTCTCACCAAAGAACTCTAGCCAGGTGGGACGACTTCCATCTGAGTGGTAGATCCTGAAGGAGTGGCCTCTTTTTATAAAATGGTTCCCTATCTCAATATACCTTCTAACCCCTCCGAAAACTTCAAGATGTGGAAGTATAGCAGCTATTTTCAATGGATTCTTCCCCTTGGGAGTTCCCAGAGTTTCAGATATTTCGTAAAGACATAGAAGCTGCCCATGAGTGAAACGATGAGCCCATAAGTCCCATCCAGATAACCTCTGTTCATTAAGTACATCCTGATGAATCTAGTGATTGGTCGAAATAGTAGGTCAAAGACTCTCGCCCTCCTGCCATCTTTAAACATCTCTTCTGCAGCCAGCGAGCTGAACTTATCAATATGACTTAAATGGTCGGATAAATTCTTATATGAATAGTGGTTTAAACAAGATTTAAGATAGCCTTTCCTGCCTTCTACTACTACAGACTCATGTACGGTCCGCTGGTTAAATCTTCCCTTTCCTCTTAGAAAGAGCCTTAATTTGTAATCCGGATACCACCCACAGTGTCTGATCCATCTCCCGAGATAGTGATTTCTTCTGGGTATATAGTAACCATCAAAGGATTGGAACTCGGAATTGAGAATTGTGAGAATCTCTTCTTTCAATTCTGGTGTAGCCCTTTCATCAGCATCTATCCATAATACCCACTCATTGCTTGCTTTCCCTAAGGCAAAATTCTTTTGCTGAGAAAAATTCGTCCATTTCTTTTGGAATATTTTGGAGGTGAATTCTCTTGCAATCTCTACAGTTTTGTCACTACTGAAAGAATCCACGATTACAATCTCATCTGACCAGTTCACACTTTCCAAACAGTCTCTAATGTTTTCTTGTTCATTGTAAGTGATGATAATTACAGAAAGTTCACTCATCTATTTTTTTCACCCTATCTTCGTTGTTATGCTCTGCACAATTTGAAATTGTGCCTACAAATATATTCTTTTATGACCCTTCTAGACCAGAATTAAGGCATTATCCGAAAAGTTTCCAGTATATCCTGTGTCCCCAATGGAAACGTGAGCACTTGCGAATATACTTTCTGAGATTCGATTCTACTAATCTATCTCCTTTAAAATAGGAGAGAAAGAATCTGAGTTTGTCTGTAGCAGTTAGCGGCGCTTGCCATTTTTCGCAGGACCTATTGAAACGAGCCAGATTCTTGATCCTGTCTCTCAGAGAGAGGTTCTGCTTAATCTTTGAGCAATCGAAGTCAACGAGATAAACTTGAATTCCCTTTCCTATATTCTGGATCAATACATTCTTAACATTTAAATCTGCATGGTATATTCCTGAGGTGTGCATTTTCTTAATGGCTTCTGCTAAGGACTTAATTATCTCTTTTTTTTGAGATATCTTTTCCTTCAATCGTCTCTCTTTGAGCCTCTTCAGGTATTCCAATAAATTGGTACTATCAGGAATCTCTTTATAAGCTATCTCTCCCTTATAGAGTGGACCAAAAATCCTGTCGACTCTGGCAGCGAGGACTTCCGGAACTGGGATGCCTTTTTGGGACGCTACTTCAAGGATAACCAGTTCCCGAAACGGTCTTGAATTGCCAAATAAAACGTCTCTGGTAATTTTACGAAACAATCCTCCATGTTCATAATGTTTTATAATCATCCTTTCATTGGACCCTCTAATCGGAATACAGGGAATTATGTTCCTGCCCCTGAGTAAACTGACTCCTGGATACAAACTTCTTTCTCTTATCTTTCTGGAGAGAGCCACTTTTTGACTTAGTACTTGGTGTTTATACTTATCTTTTACCAATATAGTAGTTTTGCCTCTTACCACTTTCTCAAATTGTGGCAGAATTTTCCTGTTCAAGCTCTTTCCTAACCTCTTTTATCGGCGAGTGTTCCATATCTGACCTGTCAATCCTGTCAAGCTGCACTTGAACGGCCTGAAGTACATCCTTTACGCTAATCGATTTCATGCAGGTCAGTTCTTTGCAGACTCTCCTCGAACAGGGACTGCATGGCAGGTCTTTCTTTATTACCAGATGGTCACTCCCCCAGGGACGGCTACGCTGGACATCTGCGGGACCAAATAGAGCAATTACCGGAGTACCGCTGGCCGCAGCCACATGCATAGGACCTGTATCGTTGCCAACGAATAACTTGCACCTACGGCAAATCGCAGCCAGTTCTTTGATACCCGTTCTTGCTGTTATAGCTTTTTCTCTCATTAAACTTAATACTCTCCCTACAATTTCATATTCACCCGGCCCTTCGAAAATGATAATTTTTGCCCTGAATTCTCTAATCAGTATATCGGATAGCTGTGCATATCTTGATTCTGACCACCTCTTCGATTGCTTGAATGCTCCGGGATTGATACCTATCAGTAATTCTCCTGATTTAACTCCTCTCTCTTCTAAAAATCTGCCGGCCCAATCGTCAGCTTTTGGGTTAGAGGGCAAATAGGGTTCCTTTCTTCCGGGTGCCACTCCCAGGGAAAGGACGATGTTTAAGAACATATCTATATCGTGGAGAGGTGCCGTAGGAGGCTCTATTCTTCTAGTTAGAAGTAGATTTCTCAGTGAATGACTATAGCCGATTCGTTCTGGAATTCCACTTAAATAGACAAAAAGGGCAGCCCGATAGGAACGTGGCTGCATAATTATGCCGATGTCGAAATTTCTATTCCTTAAGGACAGAATAAACCTAATCTTCCCCTTTAAGGTCCTCTCTTTGCCTCTCTCATCATAAATAATGATTTCATCTACATCAGGGTTGCCATCAAATAGGTCACTTACCCATGGACTGATTAAAAGGGTTATATGAGAATTGGGGAATCCTTTTCTTAAAGCAGCTAAAGCTGGGGTCATAAATAGTGAATCTCCAATCCAATTGACACCCATAACTAAAATCTTGGCCATTTCCCCAATCTCTTTTCTATTTCTCTCCATATGCTTAAAGCAGACCTTCCCTGTGCCACCACTTTCCTTCCTGTAGTAGCAAAGCGTAAGCTTTGCCTTCCTTTGGCAGAGCTTCCCTGCCCCGCTACTACTTTTAAAGGAATGGACTAGAAGATTCCCGCGTTTCGGCTTCCTCTTCCTTCTTTGGCTTAGTTTTCCACCTGTTGTGAAACCACCACCAATGTGTGGGATACTGCCGGACAAACTCCTCGATAACTTTGGTGATCTTGGCTGTGGTAACCAGAATATCTTTCTCTTGATTACCGGATATCTCAAGTTCAACAGGTGAACCGATAATAACTTTATGCTTATTCACTCCCTGACGCACATTAAATATTGGAAGTATTGGTGCACCTGTCCTTAAGGCCATGACCGCAGGTCCAACAACAGTTCCTGCTGGACGACCAAAAAAATCGACAAATACTCCACCTTTTGCTTTGTTCTGATCGGCAAATAAAGCCAGTATCCTGTTTTGACGCAAAGCGCTCAGAGATCTACGCACCGCTGTCGATCTGGGGAGGGCAGGTATCGAGTCGAAGCCCATCTTGTCTCTCCACTTCTGGAAGTACCTTTCCACTCTTGATTCATCTGCTGGCCGCACGACTAATGCATATGGATATCCTCGGGAAGTAAGTGCCGATCCCATCAGTGTAAAATTGCCAAAGTGTGCACAGAGTCCTATTACCCCTTTCCCCTTGGATAGTGCCCGTCTCAGATTCTCTTCCCCTTCCAAAATAAACTTCTCTTTTAATTGATTGAGGACTGAGGAGTTTCGAAAAAAGGAAACCATTGCAGAAAGCATTTCACAAAAACTCTGGCCAGCTTCTCGAAAGCAAGCACGATAAATATATTCGATTTCTTCCTCGCTCTTCTCTTTTCCTAGACTCAAAGTGAGGTTTTCCAGAGCTATTCTTCGCCACTTCTTCCTAAATGGGCGAGAGATGACCTCTAGGTAGTGGACAATGGAGGGAAATGCCCTTGCGGGTATAAACATAAACAAGAAGCGCATAATCAAGAATGTAACCCAAGATGTATTTTTCTCAAATTTCTTTTTGAATTTACTTTTTTTCTTTTTCTTCACATCAGTAACATTGGAAGGAGCAGGAGCAACGAAGTCCCGATTCATCGGGCCGCGGTCCTTTTAGTCGCTCGTAATAGCATGGGTAAGTAGATTCTTTGCTAATATGGCGCTCTTTTCGGCAGCTCCCTTATGAGCCTTAACTATTTCAAGAGCAGCCCTTCCCATTCTCTCTAATTCTTCAGGATTTGCCAATAACTCAAGGATACTGTTAAGTAGTTCTCCTCTATTGGATACTACTCTGCCAGCTCCATTGGAAATAAAGGCTTGGGCTACCTCTTCAAAATTTTCCATATAGGGGCCGAAGAGAACCCCCTTTCCTAAACTGGCTGGCTCTAGAATGTTGTGTCCTCCAACAGGGACTAAGCTCCCGCCCACAAAGATAATTCTTGCCAGAGCATAGAAACGAGTGAGCTCTCCAATGGTGTCAAGGAGAATAATCTGGTTTAGAACATTACCTTGAACTGGGGAGGAGAGTTCTGTCCTTCTGACGAATTTGAAATTTCTGCTTCTCAACAACTTCTCCACTTCGCTTACTCTTTGCGGGTGGCGGGGTGCAACAATTAGAACTATGTGAGGGTAAAACTTGCTAATTTCTCGATAAACATCCAAGATCGTCTCTTCCTCTCCCCTATGCGTGCTACCTGCAACAAAAATTACTCTATCGCTTTCTAAATTTGAATTTCCTGGATGAAGAAAAATGTCAGTGCCCACATCAAACTTTAAATTCCCTGTTACAGTGACTGTTGAGGCATCAGCGCCTAATGAGATAATTCGTTCTGCATCCATTTGGCTCTGCATAATAAATAGGTCGATGTTTTCGAGAACTCTGCTCATAAAGAACTTAAGCATTTTATACTTTCTAAAAGAGTCCGTAGAAATCCTTCCGTTAGCCACCATTATGGGAACTCTTCTTCTCTTTGCTTCCCTTATAAAATTTGGCCAGAGCTCCGTTTCGGCTATTATGAAGAGTTTTGGTTTGATGGTGTCGAGAACTCTTCCCACTATACATGAGAAGTCGAGAGGAAAGTAGATGTATGCCCGAGCATCTGGAATTACCTTTCTTGCCATAGCTTGACCAGTATTGGTCAATGTTGAAATAACAAAATTGTAATCAAGGCACTCCCTTTTAACGGCTTTTATTAAATTCCCTATCGCTATCACTTCGCCCACTGAAGCGGCATGAGCCCAAATGAGGTTTTCATCTCTTACTCTCTTTGCGCTTTCATTCAAAAAGCCCAATCTCTGTTTTAGCCCTTTTCTTATTTTCTGAATAAAAAATGGCCAGAAGATAGAGAAGAAGAAAACTAAAAGAATCTGGTAAAATGTCCAGAAGAAATCGAACTTCTTAATTTTGGCTTTCACAGGTTTTTTCCATTTAGAACTTGGCTCTCTTTAGAAGCATGGTAATTGTTCCAATCTTGCCTTGCTTTTCTATTTTGACCGGGACCTTCCTTTCGTCATTACTGAGCCATATCTTGGAGCTCTCTGTCCCGACTTTTCCCTCGCGTTTCCATACTACCTCGGTCTTGAGTGCTTTAAATTTCCCAGAAGGAGTGGCGACCTTCTCAATCCCAATGACCTTCACTTCTACTAAATAGTTCTTGCCATCATCATTAGCGTCCATAATTACTGATGTTCCTTTCTTGAGTTCCTGTGTTCTTAGGTAATAGACAGAGGATAGAGAATCCTGAACATAAAAGGGAATATCAATCTTTTTCCCTTTGTATAAGGCCTGATGCTTTTCCTGATCGTAAATTGTCTCCTTATTGGAACGATATTTGCCCCCTCTCAATCTCTTTCTCTGCTTCCAGGTAAATATGCCCTCTTTGTCAACATATGATTCGATGAGGTCTCTAATCTTGAAAAAGATATCGAAAAATCCAGAGGAGCGAGTGGAAAGGGTGACGTAATAGGCGTCCCTGTCGGAAATTTTCACAATCTTCTTTACCTCCATTACAGAAGTTCCCCCCGCTATTCCTTTCCACTTAACTATATAGATTAACTTCTCTCTTACTTCGAAAGCTCTATTCTCTACCTTGCGCCATAGAGAATTTTCAAAGCAATCTGTTGAGCTACTGTAAGAGACGAAAAGGAAAGCAAAAATCAGATATAAGGTTCTATTTTTTTTCGCCATTCCTCTTTGCCCCGAACTATCTCAAGTTCTACTTTCAACACCCAAATTTCCCAGAAGACCCTATCGGCTTCTGGATAGATCAATTTCTCGAGCTGCACTCCATCCTTTTCAGTGGTAACTGCGATTGCCTTTCCTTTTTCCAGGTCAGTTCTGCATGTGGTTTCTATTTCCCGGAGGTCTCTTCGATCATAATTGTGGTGGTCAGGAAATTGAAAAATTTTGACGATTTTTGCACCCAGCCCTTCTAATGTCTTCTCAAAGGAATAAGGATTACCGATACTGGAAAAAGCAACCACTTTTCTATCCTTAATAAAATTCAGACTTTCCTTCTCGCCAGAGAAAGAACCTTGTAGATATTTTGGACGATGAACGCTTTCCAGGATTATGGATTCGGGATTGAGCCTTCCTAAATCGCCAATTATCCTGTCTAAGTCCTCTCTAGAAACAAGATTTGCCCTGGTCAAAAGAAAGATGTCCGCTCTCGATAGGTGCGAGATAGGCTCTCGTAATGGCCCTCGGGGAATTAAGTAGTCATTACCATAGGGATTTAAAGAATCTATGGTTACAATGTCCAGGTCCCTCGTCAAGCGCCAGTATTGAAAACCATCATCTAAAATTAATACCTCAGTAGCAAATTTTTCTATTACGTATTTTCCGGCCTCTATTCTATTTTTCCCTACAATTATAGGAACACCAGGCAGATTTTTTGAAAGGAGGTAAGGCTCCTCTCCAGCTTCCCTGGAAGAGAGGATTACCCTCTTTCCATCGGACACTATCGATATCTCGCTCTTTTTATCCCTTCTCTTTTCCATTCGATATCCTCGGGATAAGACTGCAACTTTCTTTCCCATTTCTTGCAGTAGCTTAGCTATCATAATTACAGCTGGAGTCTTTCCTGTCCCACCCCAAGTAATATTGCCCACACTAATTACAGTGCAAGGTACCCTGGTTTGAGGGACGACTCCAAGTCTGTGGATAAACCAGCGAACCTTGATCGCTATATAGTAAAATCGAGATAGGATAAAAAATAAAGAACGAAAAAGAGAAAGAACTTTCCCTTTTTCGTTAGCTATGCAGGCTAGATAGAACCCTGCTATTCTCTTCCGCATTCCATGACGTCGAGCTATCACTTCCCTACTTCTTTCTAAAGCAGAGCTTCGCTCTGTCGTTACACTCAATCACGGGTTCGATGAATCGAACCCTTACATTCATCAAATCCCGAGCTCTTATTCGCTCCTTTCCATCTTCCACTCATAAACGAGAGGACTGGCTATGAATATAGATGAATATGTTCCGATAAATATCCCTATTAAAATTGCAAAAGAAAAATCGTGAATAACAGGACCACCTAAAATGAATATTGATAATACTACTAACAGAGTGGTCATGGAAGTCATCATAGTCCGGGATAGTGTCTCATTAATGCTCGAGTCTATTACCTCGGCTAAAGGCTTCTTGTAGTGGAGCTTGATATTTTCCCTTATCCTGTCGTAGACCACAATAGTATCGTTTATTGAATATCCAGCTAATGTCAACAGGGCAGCAACAATCGGAAGAGTGATCTCTTTTCCCAGTATTGTAAATATACCAAAAGTGATGAATACATCGTGAATTAAGGCTGCTACTCCAGCAAGGCCCCAGATGCCACCTATAAAGCGCCAGGCGATGTAGATAATAATTCCGAAGAAGGCGAGTAAGAAGGCCTTTATACCCCGCTTTTTCAGATACTCGCCGACCACCGGTCCCACTACCTCGTTTCGCTCAATGGTAAATTGGTTTTGGGGAAACTCTTCTTTGAAAATGGAAGTCAACTTCTGAGCAATCTCGACAGGTCCGACGTCCAAGCTTTTTACCCTAATGATCAGTACATTGGTTTGGGGAAATTTCTGAATGGTAACCCCTGATAGATCGTGCCTGCTCAGTGTTTCCCTCATCTGTTTTTCGTTGACTTCTTTGGAGAAATTTATCTGTACAAGCGTGCCGCCAGTAAAGTCGATCCCCAAATTCCCCCCTTTCTGAAAAATGGCATACACGGAGACCAAAATCATAAGCCCCGAAAGGATAAAAGCTTTCTTTCTCTTTTCAATAAACTTGAAGTTCGTTTTACCGAAAAAGCGCATACTTCGCTCCTTGACCATAGATGGGTAAGGTGAATCGGACCCCTACATTGACTCCTTTTGAACTAAATGCTTAGTTTCTCCACTCTTCTACCAGCTAAGACCATATCAAAAACCATATGTGTAACCACTAAGGCGGTAAACATGCTAATTAATATACCTAGAGAAAGCGTGACGGCAAAACCTTTTATCGGGCCCGTGCCGAATTGAAACAGGAAAGATGCTGCTATTAATGTAGTCAGATTGGAATCGAGAATGGTCCTGAATGCCTTCTGGTATCCCGAATCAATTGCCACTCTGACCGTCTTGCCTGCTCTTAACTCTTCTCTGATCCTCTCAAAAATCAGAACATTAGCATCTACTGACATACCGATGATTAAGATGATGCCAGCGATGCCTGGCAAGGTTAACGTTGCGCGAAAATAAGCCATCATTCCCAAAAGTATAATCAAATTTAGAATGAGTGCCAGGTTGGCAACCAAACCGGATAACCCGTAGTAGATTACCATAAAACACATTACGCAAATAAGACCAATTCCGGCTGCCAATACTCCAGCACGAACTGAGTCTCTTCCCAGGGTGGGACCCACGGTTCTATTCTCTACGATGTTAACTGGCGCGGGCAGAGCACCTGCCCTCAGCACAATTGCTAAGTTCTTGGCTTGCTCCATGGTGAAGTTCCCTTCGATTACTGCATGGCCGTCGGGGATCTTACTCTTGATTACAGGAGCCGACTGGACTCGCCCGTCAAGAACAATGGCCAGATTTCTCTCGATGTTGACTTCTGTTATCCTAGCAAATTTTCTGGCACCTTCTTTATTGAAATCCACAGCTACATAGGGCATATTATACTGCCCCCCTATCTTTACCTTGGCGTTTGTCAATGCTGCTCCAGTAATTTCTGGCTCCTCTTTCACCAAGAATATTGCCTCTCCCTTCCCAGGTAGGACTTCATAACCAGTGGGAATCTTGGTGGGATCGACTTTTCCTTCGGAATCTAATATGTCGGTTATTTTCACTCTATCATTAACCAATTTGAACTCAAGTAATGCCGTCTTTCCAATAAGGTCAATTGCCCTTTCGGGGTCTTTTACTCCAGGCAATTCGACAACGATCCAGCTGTCTCCCTGACGGGCAATTAATGGTTCCGCCACGCCGAACTGGTCTACACGATTGCGTATGATCTCTAAAGCCCTCTCCATAGCATCGCTGGCTGAAGTGCCTTCTGGAAGTCTATCTAAGTCCACTTCTAAAACCAAATGCATCCCTCCCCTTAAATCAAGGCCCAGCTTCAGCATTTTGCCCAGAATTCTATCTTTCCTCTCTTCCAACTTTGTTCTTTCCTCAGGAGATTTACGATACCACTGATATGTTGGATATAGATATGCTAGTGCCAATATCACGGTTAAAGCTGTAAGGATTGCTTTCCATTGAATTGATTTCTTCATAGATATCTCGTATTGGAAAGATGATTAGAGCAGTTTAATATTATTAATAATCAGTTCAAAATTACATTCCAAAAATTTTGCTGCTCGCCGACACATTATCATTCTTGTCAGAAATATCTCAAAGTACTCCATCACTTGAGAGACTGCGGTGTCAATGGTGAGTTCTAAGGTAATTATCTTTTTGACATTATTTACTCTCAAAAATGACTTCTTGGATGCGTAATTTACACGGTCATGAATATCGAACATCTTCAAGTTGGGACGCACTCTCGATTGATGGACATCTGACTTGTCGGCTAGAATAACGGCTGCACCAATGGCGTTTATTGGGTCGCCTGTTTCCTCCTCGTGATTACCAATCGCCCCTGCAATCTGTGCCATTTCGTCACTATCCATCCGTAACCTCTCTAAAATTTCAACAGCTAAGAGAGCTCCGCACTGCTCATGGGCTGTCCTTGAGACCATATTCCCGATGTCATGGAGATAACCTGCAATTGCAGCCAGCTCTGGCAGGGGTTTCTTATACTCTAAATAAGTCAAGGTATTATGAGCAATATTGGAGACCAAATTGGCGTGACGCTGACCATGTTCGGTGTAACCTACTGCGTCCATGTACTTGTCTGCTGCACCAAGAAAGGCAATTACTCGAGGATGCTCTTTAACCTCTTTAATTGTCACTATACTCATCTTGTCTCTTTTTCTTGATTGGAAGTGGCAGGCGATTCGATGACTGTGGCAATTGCATTTTTGGAGAGGACCATTTTTACTTCTTCAGCAATCTTCAAATCCACAACATTGCCTTTGATTGCAGTTATTGTCCCGTGAATTCCCCCAGAAGTAATGACCTCATCTCCCCTCTTTAAGGCGTTGAGAAGCTTCTGGTGTTCTCTAACTTTCCTCTGTTGAGGACGAATCAGAAGAAAATAGAAAACAAGAAAGATTAGAATTAGAGGCAATAAGCCTCCAATTGCACTCCCTCTGGGAGCGTCTCCGGCTCCCACTGGACGTTGGCCCAAAGCGTAAACAAGATCCATTAGCTACCTCCATGTTTATCTTGATTAATCAATTCATTTTCATCATTATGCCACTTTCTCAAAAATTCTCTTTTTGCCTCCTCATAGCGGTCCTGTTTAATCGCTCGACGAAATTCTTTAAGTAATTTTACCATATAATGGATATTATGTAAAGTGTTTAATCGCAATGCCAAAATCTCCCCCGCTCGAAAGAGATGGCAGAGATAGGCTCGAGAAAAGTGGCGACAGGTGTAACATTCGCATTCCGGATCGAGGGGTCCAAAATCTTCCTTGTATTGTGCATTTTTAATTACTACCTTTCCTCTGGAAGTAAAGACCTGACCGTTACGTGCATTCCTAGTAGGCATGGCACAATCGAACATATCGATGCCTTTCTCCACAGCTTCCCATAGTTCTTGGGGTTCTCCGACACCCATTAAATATCGCGGCTTGTCTTCTGGAAGGAGCGGTGTCGTGAATTCCACAATTTCATCTCGCAAATCTTGGGGTTCTCCCACACTCAATCCGCCTATTGCGTAACCTTCAAATCCAATTCCTATTGTCTCTTCAGCACTCCTCTTCCTTAAATCCTTATGCATCCCTCCTTGGATAATCCCAAAAAGCCATTGGGAATTTGGCGATGAGCATCGGTCATTAAATTTTTCTTTGCACCTTCTAGCCCATCTCAATGTTAATTCCATCGACCGCTGGGCATAATCCCTTCCACAGGGATAGGAAGTACACTCATCAAAACACATTATAATATCGGAGGCGAAACTAATCTGAATTTCAATAATTTTCTCCGGCGAAACAAAATGCCTGGCACCATCTATATGTGACTGAAACTCTACTCCTTCCTCGCTTATCTTCCGTAGATCAGCAAGACTGAAAACTTGATACCCTCCACTATCACTTATAATTGGTCTATTCCATCCCATAAATTTATGGAGACCACCGGCCTTCTCTATGATCTCCACTCCAGGCCTCAAAAAGAGATAGTAGCTATTACTGAGAACCAACTCCACTCCCGCCTCTTCCAGTTCCTTTGGCGAGAGAGTCTTTACTGTGGCCTGAGTCCCTACCGGGATAAAGACAGGCGTATTGACTACCCCGTGGGCTGTGACGATTCTACCTATTCTCGCATTATTAGCTTTACTCTTCTTTAATACTTCAAAGGTTCTTTTCATCACAATCCTATAAAAACTTCACCTTGTTTATAAACAGAACAAAATTATGTCCGAAGTACTTTGCTGCTCTTTGACAGAAGACGACTCGAGAAAGAAAGATTTCGAAGTATTCCATTACTGAACATATCTTTGTATCTATAGTTAGCTCCAGGTAGATTCTACCTCCTTCCTTATATACATTGTGCCTGTCACAAAACTATTTTCTCGTCGGAAAATCAATAAACTGAAAATAC